>JAHBWF010000241.1 GCA_019637105.1 Labilithrix sp. | reverse complement strand
GCGTGCTGCTTCACGACGGCGAAGAGCTGCGGCACGACGGCGCCGCCCACGATCCCCATCACGAGCAGCGCCGAGCCCGCTTCAGTGAGCGCGCCCAGCCCGCGGATGCCGAGCGGGAAGATGGCCGGCCACATCATCGCGTTGGCGAAGCCGAGCGCCGCCACGAACGCGACCGACACGCTGCCCGAGGTGAAGAACGCGCCGAGCGTGAGCGCGAGGCCGAGCACCGCCGAGAGCGCCAGGTAGCGCTCCTGGCTCACCCAGCGCGGGATGGCGACGAGCCCGGCGACGTAGCCGAGCAGCATGGCGGCGAGCGTGAACGAGGTGAAGAACTTCGTGCGGTCGAGCGATAGACCGAAGCTCTTGCCGTACGTCCCGATGGCGTCGCCCGCCATCACCTCCACGCCCACGTAGACGAAGATGCAGAGCGCGCCGAGCCAAACGTGCGGGAAGTCGCGGAGGCGGAGGGCGCCGCCCTCCGCGCGAGCCTCGGCGCGGAGGGCCGGGAGCGGAGACGCGCGCGTGCCGGCGGCGAGGGACAAGAGCACGACGGCCATGACGAGGTACGGCGCGCGCATGGTGCGCGCGAACCCGTCGAGGAGCAGCTCGCGCTCGGCGGCGGGCGCGGCCTCCACGCGCGCGGCGAACGAATCGAGATCGCGCAGCACGAACGCGCCCGCCACGAGGGGGGCGATCATGCCGCCGAGCTTGTTGCAGATCCCCATCACCGCGATGCGCCGCGCGGCCGTCTCGTGCGGCCCGAGGATGCTCACGTAGGGGTTCACGGCGGTCTGCAGGAGAGACAGCCCCGCGCCCGTCACGAAGAGGCTCGCCAGCACGCCCGGATACCAGCGCACGGCCGCCAGCTCGGCGAAGCCGAGCGCGCCGAGCGCCATCACCGCGAGCCCCACGAACATGCCGCCCTTCATGCCGATCCGGCGGAGCACCCACGCGCCCGGGAGCGCGAGGACGAAGTACGAGACGTAGAACGCGAGCGGGACCAAGAACGCGCTCACCTCGCCGAGCTGGAACGCGAGCTGGACGAACGCGATGAGCGGCCCGTTCAGCCACGTGACGAAGCCGAAGAGGAAGAAGAGCGCGCCGACGAGCGCCATCGAGCGCCGCGCGGCGCGCGGATCGCTCGGACCTCCGACGTCTCGAACGGGCTCCACGTCGAGCGAGGTTACAACGGAGAGCGAAGAAGCGCGCGCGACGAAGAGCGAAGGAGCGAGTGCGACGGAGAACGAACACGCGGGCGCGCACGGATCGCCGGCCCGCGCACGATCTGCGCGCCGCGCTCCGGCGATCCCTCGACGGAGCGGTGTTTTCAGGGTGGCACGGCGAATGGATACTGGCCCGGCATGAGACGCATCCTTGCCGCGGTCGACTCCTCCGATATGGCCGATCTCGTCCTCACGCGCGCGATCGAGCTCGTGCGCGCGTCGCCCGCCAAGCTGAGGCTCCTGCGGGTCGTCCCGATCGTGGCCGAGCGCCCGGCGCCGGGCCTCGTCGCTCCCGGGGGGGACACCCGCGCGCTCGTGGCGGCCGCCGAGGCGGACCTGCTGCGCCGCGAGGCGGCCGTCCCCGAAGAGCACCGCGACGGCGTGGTGATCGTGATGGGGCGCCCCTGGGAGCAGATCTGCAAGGTCGCGCGCGACTACGACGCGGACACCGTCGTGATCGGCGCGCATCGCTACGGCGTCGTCGAGCGCATCCTCGGGACGACCGCCGCGCGGGTCGCGGACCACCTCGATCGGCCCCTCGTGATCGTTCGCCCGGTCGCGCGCACGAGGAAGAAGCCCGCGACCGCGAACGGCTTGCCGGGAGAGGGCGTCGCGCTCCGTGAGATCGCGGCCATCGCCGGCGCGGCCAGCGGCGCCGCCGCGGGCGCGATCGCCGGCCCGCCGGGCGCGATCATCGGCGGCGTCCTCGGGACGGCGGTCGGGATGATGGCGGGCAGCACGCTCGACGCCGCGTCGAACCGCGCGGCCGCGCACGATCGCGAGCTCGACGCCGCGATCGGCGTCACCGAGGGGGACCTCGGCGCGCGAGAGCAGGCCGTCGCCGGTCTGAACGCCGTCGAGCGGGCCGAGGCCAGCGGGACGATCCGCCTCGAGCCGGAGCTCGTCTCGGCCGCGGAGCTCCTCCGCCGGGAACACGCGCGCCTCGAGGACGTCTACGCGATGCTCCTCTCGGCCTACCGGGAAGGAGACTGGACCGACGTCCACGCGCACTGGCAGGTCTTCGAGCGCGCGCTGAAGGCGCACATGGCCCTCGAGGAGAGGGAGATCTTCCCCGCCTTTCGCGCGGCGAACGCCGAGGAGACGTCCACGCTCCTCGCGGAGCACGACGAGCTCCGGAGCATGCTGGAGGTGCTGGGGATCAACATCGAGCTCCACGCCGTGACGGAGCGGGACGCGTTGACGCTCGTCCAGCGCCTCCGCGCGCACGGCGAGCGGGAGGAGCGCCTCCTCTATCCCTGGATCGACGCGACGCTCGACGCCGGCACGATCGCGCGGCTCCAGCGGCCCGCGGCGACCCGCGCAGCCTGAGGTCCTCTCCCCGGCGGCCGCCGCCGTCGGGGGAGCCGACCGTGCCGACGCGCTCGCCGCGCGGGCCAGCTCTCGCGACCGACACGCTCGTCGCATGAAGCACGCGCGCGCGTGACGCACGCGCCAGGTCTCCGACGCGGGCCCGCCGCGCCCGTACCGACGCGCGCCGCGCCCGCCTCCTCGAGAGCGGGGACGGCGCGCGGGGAGGTCCGCCGTCACGGGCGAACGGCGATCTTCATGACGCCGTCGCGCTGATGCGCGAAGAGATCGTACGCCTCCTCGATTCGATCGAGCCCGAAGCTGTGGGTGACGAGCTCGCGGAACGGGATACGGTGGGCCGCGACGACGTTCATCAGCCGCCGCATCCGCTCCTTCCCCCCCGGGCAGAGCGTCGTGATGATCGTGATGTCGCCGAGCCCGGCCGCGAAGGCGTCGAGCGGGACGTGGAGGTGCCCCGAGTAGACGCCGAGGCTCGACACGGTGCCGCCAGGCCGCACGCTCCGGAGACAGCTCTCGAACGTCGCCTGCTGGCCGAGCGCCTCGACCGCGACGTCCACCCCGCCGTTCGTGAGGCGGCGGATCTCCGCCACGACGTCCTGCTGGGTGTGGTCGAGGACGACGTCCGCTCCCATCCGCTTCGCCTGCTCGAGCCGCTTCGGCACCGAGTCGACCGCGATGATGAGCGACGCTCCGGCGAGGCGCGCCCCGGCGGTGGCGCACAGCCCGATCGGGCCCTGCGCGAACACGGCGACGGCGTCTCCGATGCGGACGCGGGCGCGCTCGATCGCCGAGAACCCCGTCGACATGATGTCCGGGCACAAGAGGACGTCCTCGTCGGCGAGGCCGTCCGGGATGCGCGCGAGGTTGGCCTGCGCGTTGGGGACGACGACGTAGTCGGCCTGGCACCCGTCGATGGTGTTCCCGAAGCGCCAGCCGCCCATCGTCGTGTACCCCTCTCCTCCACGGCCGCACTGGGCTCCGTCGCCGGACAGGCACGCGCCGCACTGGCCGCACGGCGTGATGGCGCCGACGACGACGCGGTCGCCCTTCGCGAGCCCGCTCACCCCGGGCGCGAGCTCCTCGATCACGCCGACGGGCTCGTGGCCGACGACGAGCCCGGGCTTCACCGGGTACTCGCCCTTCAAGATGTGGACGTCCGTCCCGCAGATCGTCGTCGCCGTCACCTTGACGAGCGCTTCGCCGTATCCAGGCTTCGGTCGCGGCACCTCGCGCAGCGCGATCACCCCGCGTCCGACGAACACTGCAGCTCGCATCTTCATCGCTGTCCTCCGGTCGTTCCGATCTGTCGAGGTTCGAGCCGCGCGCGGGCGCCCGGCGCGACGCACCGAGCAAGGCACACGCCACCCCATCGAGCGGCGCGACGCGGGGGACCGCGAGCCCGACGGGCGCGCCTCGGACCCGAGCCGTCCGGCGAGGCAGGCGACCCACGGTCGGACGCCGGCGCGCAACGCTCGCGCCGCGACGCAGCCCGTGCGCCCTCCCCCCGCGACGAGCCCGCGAAAACACGCGGACCGCGGTCGTCGCGCGCCCGGCACGCCGCTCGCACGAGGACGCGCATGACCTCGAACACCACGGCAATCGTCGGCAGCCGATCGCGCGCGAGCGCGGTCCATCCGGTCATCCGCACACGGACCGCGGTCGCCGCGGCGCTGATGTTCGGCGCCGTCCTCCTGGGGGCGGCACTCGGGCTCGGCCTCGGGACGACGGCGCTCGCGCTCTACGCGCTCGCGCTCCCGGTGCCCATGTGCCTCATCTGGCTCTCGGCGGACGTGATGCGCGCCGACGAGCGGTAGCCGGTCCGGCGGCGGCTCGCACGCCCGTCCCGCGCCCGGCGCGGCGCGCGCGTGGCCGTCGAGGCCTTCAAGGCGGAGCTGGAGCGTTCGTTCCCGGACGACGTCCGCGGGCGGTCCGCGTCGCCGATCGGCCGCGCGCCGGCGGCGGGCGCCGCGCTCCGCCGAGGCCGTCGAGGAACGGCTCGAAGAGCGTCTGGAAGTACTCGACCGCGACGCGCTGCGACTTCACCTTGATGCGCCGGCGGGCGACGAGCTCGACGTAGCCGTGAGCCGTGACCCACATGCCGATCGCGAGCTCCCGCGCGGCCGGCGCCTCGCGGAACGAGCCGTCCTCCTGCCCTCGCTTCATCTCGCCGGCGACCACGTCGAAGGCTACCCGGATCGCCGCCTCGAGCGACGGGAACCGGCCGTCTTCGTTGAGCCGAGCGCCCCACATCACTCGATAGTGCGCGGGGCGCTCCAGCGCGAACTCGACGTACGCCGCCGCGAGCGCGCGGATCCGTTCGCGCGAGCTCCCCTCCGACGACGCGGCTCGCTCGCGGAGGCGCGCGGCGAGCGCGCGGTACCCCTCCTGCGAGACGGCCGCCAGCAAGGCCGTCTTGTCCTCGAAGTGGCGGTACGCCGCCCCGTGCGTCACCCCGACCGACGCGGCCACCTCTCGAAGCGTGAACGCCTCGGGTCCGCGCGCCTCGATCAGCTCCAGCGCCGCGGTCACCAACGCTCGCGCGAGATCACCGTGATGGTAACCCTGCTTCTTCGCTCGTCGGCCCTTCGTGGTCCCGACCACGGCCCCACAGAACCACGCGCCGACGCACGTCGTCAACCGCCGGGGTCCCTCGCGCCGGCGGCGCTGGCCTCGCAACCCCGGACGCCGCGAGCTCGACCGGCTCGCCCCGACCTCACGACGCGCGGTCGATCGGGCCGGAGTGGGACTCCAGGAACGCCGCCGCCTCGAGCCAGAGCGACGATCGGAACCGATCGCGGAAGAAGCCGAAGTGGCCGACCCTCGCCTCTCCGCGCGAGACCTGACGCCGGGTGATCCGCGCGCTCTCGTAGAGGGCGAGGAGCGCGGAGACCGCGGCGGGCGGAGCGTAGTCGTCGTCGTCGAAGCCGAACGCGAGGACGGGGGCCGCGAGGCGGCGATAGAGCGCCCTGCGGGCGTGGTTGTTCCCGCCGACCATGTAGCCGGGCGTCCTGCACCACGCTGCCCACTCACGCGCGACGCCGCCGGGCAGGTCTTCGCCGACGCCGAGCGAGCCTGGGAGGTAGCCGAGCGTCGACGCCACGCCGGGCACGACCGCGTACCAGAGCGCGCCGTAGAGCGCGCGCTCGGCGACGCCGGGCCAGAGGCGATAGTCGCCGCTCTGCGCGCCGACCATGACGACGGATCGGAGCAAGGACGGATCGGGCAAGAGGCCGAGCAGCTGACCGCCGACGCTGTGCCCCACGAGCGAGGTCTGGCCCTCTCCGTGCTCTCGAGCGGCCCACTCGACGACCGCGGCGAGATCGAGCTCCCCCCAGTCGACGAGCGACGCATCGAAGCGCGGCAGCCGTTCCGGCCGCGAGTCGCCGATGCCGCGGTAGTCGAAGGTCACCACCCGCGTCCCTCGGCTCGCGAGCCACGAGGCGAACGGCGCGTAGTACCTCCGCCTCACGCCGGTCGCCGAGGCGATCACCACCAACGGACAACGGGCCGAGGGCGCCTCGCGAGGGCCGGAGTCCGGATCGAAGACGGTCACCGCGAGCGGATAGCCGTCCTTCGCGAGGACCCGCGCGGAGCGCCCCGTCGACGGCGCCTCGGGCTCCTCGAGCCCGGGCCGCCGGTGACGGTAGAAGAGATACGACTCGAGCGAAGCGGACTCGTCCATGTTCTTCCTCCGACGCGTATGTAACCCTTGGTTACATTAGCCCGCGCCGGCGGAAGTATCCAGTGGATACATGGACCGAGCCCTTCGGCGATCCCGACGTGCCGGCGCGCGCTCCGCGCGTGCGGCCGAGAGGCCCCCGTCCCCGCGCGACGCAGGGGCCCGCCGTCGCCGGGCCTTCAGGGCTCGGCGCCCTCGATCGTCGCGTCGATCAGCGCGAGGGTGCCGGCGGAGAGCCGGCTGTAGATCGCGCCGGCGCGCGCGCACGTGTAGCCGCCGACGGCGAACCCGACGGCGCTCGCGACGCCCACGACGTACAGGCCGCGGACCGTCTCCAGCAAGAGCGGCCCGCCCGAGTCGCCCAGGCAGAGCTGGGCGTCGCCCTCGCCGCGCCCGGCGTAGAGCTCCTCGCCGGCGAGGAGCGCGTGCGAGTAGCGCGCGCGGATGCGCGCCTCGTCGAGGGGGGCGAGCGGGCCGCCCAGCTCGGACGAGGCGAAATCGACGAGCTCCTGTTCGGTCGCGAAGTCCGCTTGCAACGGCTTGCCGCGGAGCATCCGCAGCGTCTGCTGCCCCTCTTGCTTCCTCCCGGTCATCCCGGCGGCGTCCGAGAGGCCGTACCCGACGCCGACGAAGGGCTTACCGACGTCGGCGTTCGAGAGCGGAGTGCGACGGACGGGGATCGGGCTCACGCCCGTCACGGGCTCGGACAACACGTAGACGCCGACGTCCACGCCGATCCGGATCCACCCGCCCTCGAGCCGATCGGAGAGGTTGGTCTTCTCGGCGTCGATCGAATGGCGCTCGATCCTCCCGTCGCGCTCGATCTCGAAGAAGGCGGGCGACACGTCGGTGAAGAGGCGCACCGGGTTCGCGCTCAAATCGAGGATGCAGTGCTTGGCGGTCAGGACGACGCGGGGCGCGATCAACGTGCCGGTGCACGACCCGGCGCCGAGCGAGAGCCGGCCGACGGCCGCGAGACGCGGGTCCGACGCCGGGCTCCCGCCGCGGATCGACGACTCGTCGGACGACAGCGTCTCCTCGCCGGCGCACGCGCTCGCCGCGAGGCTCGCCGCGAGCGACAGCGCGCAGACGAGCGTGGAGCGCCGTTGCGCGGGGCGCGCGTGAGTCGAAAAGGAGGTCTTCATCGTGGAACCTTCGAGGGCTAATGGTTCGTGGTCGGCGACGGACGCGCGCGACGTCGGCGCGCGCGAGCCGCGCTCACATCCACGCAGGATCTAAGCCAAGGTGGCACACCGTCGGCGCTCGAGGATGACTCGGGATTCGGCAGATCACGTCGGTCCACGTCGGATCGGGCCGAACGAAGATCACCCCCATCCCGCGCGCCCGCCGCGCGCCCCACGCGAGCGCCGAGCCTCCGCGTCGGCCCGCCCGGCTCAGCCGGCGCCGAGCCCGCCGGCGATCTCCGAGCGGAGCTGATCGAGGAACGCGTGGAGGAAGCGCACGCGCTCCCGCGCGAGCTCGCGCGAGGTCGCCAGGTGGAGGCGCTCCGGCACGACGAGGAGCTTCTTGAAGACGTGGTCGAGCCCCCAGCGCTTGTCGTCGGGCGTCCGTGACGCGCAGAACGGATCGTCGGGCGCGTAGAACGGGCGCTTCATGTCCGCGCACGTCGCCCACATGCGCGCGAGGCCGATGGCGCCGAGCGCGTCGAGGCGATCGGCGTCCTGGAGCACCCGGCTCTCGAGCGCGTCGGGGACGACCCCCTTCGAGAACGCGTGATCGCGGATGGCCGCGCAGACGGGCTCGACGAGCGACGCCGGAGCGGCCTTCCGCGCGAGCAGCTCCCGCGCGTGCTCGGCGCAGACGTCGCCCGCCGAAGACGAGTCGGGGTGGGACTTCGGCAACGTGTAGAGCTCGTGGAGCAACGCCGCGGTCGCCGCGATCGCCTCGCGGGCGCCCTCCGCGCGCGCGATCGCGACCGCGTTCGCCACGACCCGCTCGACGTGGAAGAAGTCGTGGGCGGGCTCGCTCTCGCGAGCGCGCGCCCGCGCCTCGGCCGCGAGGCGCCGCCAGAGCTCGGGGTCGACGCCGCGCGGGATCACGGAGAGCCTCGTCGATCGAGCGCCTTCGAGCCGAGCGGAGGCGGCGTCCACGCGGCGAGCGCGTCGAGCAGGCGCTCGGGCTCGCGCTCGATGACGAGGAGCCCCGCGTGCTCCGGCGCCGCGAAGTCCTGCTCGATGGTGTGGCGCATCAACGCGACGAGCGGCTGGAAGAAGCCTTCGGTGTCGAGCAGGGCGTTCGGCTTCTCGTGGAGGCCGAGCTGCGCGAGCGTGATGGTCTCGAAGAGCTCGTCGTAGGTGCCGAAGCCTCCGGGCAGCGCGACGAAGGCGTCGCTCAGCCCGATCATCCGGTCCTTGCGGTCGTGCATCGTCTCGGTGAGGAAGAGCTCGCTCAGCCCGTCGTGCGCGATCTCCTTCGAGACGAGCGACTTGGGGATCACGCCGACGACGCGGCCGCCGGCCGCCAGCGCCGCGTCGGCGACCGCGCCCATGACGCCGACGCGCGCGCCGCCGTAGACGAGCGTGAGGCCGCGGGCGGCGACGGCACGGCCCATCGCCGCGCCCGCGGCCAGGAACGCGGGTGACCCGCCCGGGCGCGAACCACAGAAGACGCAGATGCTGCGGAGCTCACGTTCTGACATCGACGCGCGACGTTAGCGGATGCCGAGGAGGGGCGCTCTTCTTGAGTTATGCTCCTCCGCCATGGCGGGCGCCGCGAAGCACGCGAGGGTGCACGGGTGAGCGGACCGGACGCGCTCGGCCTCGCGAACCGCACCGTCGAGCGCATCCAGTTCGAGGAGTGCGTCGACGCGGGCGGCTTCGGCGTCGTGTACCGCGGGCGCGTCGCCGGGCGGGACGAGCCGGTCGCGATCAAGTGCCTGAGGTTGACGCGCCTCGCGAACCTCACCGACGCGGCGCGCGCGTCGATCGTCGGCCGCTTCGGCGAGGAGACGAAGGTCCTCCAGCACCTGTCGCGCGGGACGCACGACATCGTCCGCTGCCTCGGATCGGGGCAGCTCTTCGCGCCGACGACCGGCGAGCCCGTCCCGTACATCGTGCTCGAGTGGCTCGACGGGCGCACCCTGGCCGCCGATCTGGCCGACCGTCGCGCGCGCGGCGTCCCGGGGCGCTCGCTGCGCGAGACGCTCGACCTCGTCGAGAGCGCGGCGCTCGCGCTGGCTCACGCGCACTCGCAGGGCGTCGTTCACCGCGACGTCAAGCCCGCGAACCTGATGCTCACGCGGATCCCGCAGCGCCCCGACGGCTCGCCCGGAGGGACGCGCCTCAAGGTCTTGGACTTCGGCCTCGCGAAGATCCTCTCGGGCGAGCCGGGCGCCGGGAAGAACCTCGCGACGGCGGACGGCGTCCAGCTCTTCTCCGTCGCCTACTGCGCGCCGGAGCAGCTCTCCGCCGAGGTCGGGGAGATCGGCGCGTGGAGCGATCTCTACGCGCTCGTGCTCGTCATGCTCGAGGTGATGCGCGGCGAGAGGGTCCGCCCGTCGATGACGAGCGCGCTGCGCGCGTCGAGCGTCGGCCTCGCGCTGCCGCCGCCCGTCGAGGATCTGCTCGCGCGCGCGCTCTCGCCGGACCCGCGCGATCGCCCGGCGGACGCCGGCGCCTTCTGGACGGAGCTCCGTGAGCTCACGATGCAGAGCGCGCCTCCGGTCGCCGACGCCTCGACGCTCGCGGAGACGGCGTACGACGGCGAGGTCGCCGAGGCCATGCTCAAGGTCCGCGCGGCGACCGCCGCCGCCGCGAACGCAAAGGCAGGCGCCGCGAACGGCGCGCCGCACGCGGGCACGACGCCGCTCAC
>JAHBWF010000240.1 GCA_019637105.1 Labilithrix sp. | reverse complement strand
CGTCAGATCCGGCCGCGCCGGGCGGGCGCGAGGTCGCCCTCGATCCTGGCCTTGAGCTCGTCCCAGCCGTGCTCGTCGGCGCGCTCGATGCGGGCGACGTCGTCGAGCAGCTGCCTGCGGCGCTCGAGGAGCGCGTGGACGCGAGCGTCGATCGCGGCCGGCCGCTCGGCGCCGGGCGCCGCGCTCGCCCCGCGCCCGTCGAGGCCAACCAGCTCGTGGTCGAGCGCGTCGACCTCGGCGCGCAGGCGCGCGAGGAGCTCGAGCTGCTCGCGGCGGACGATGGCCACGCGGTCGTGGGTCTCGTCGATCACGCGGGTCTCGATCTCGACCGGCCTCCTGGCCGAGTGAAGCTCGGCCTGCCCCACCTCGTCGCGCTCGCCCTCCGCGGAGCGCCTGCACGCGACGACGGCGAGCCCCGTGAGCGCGAACGCCAGCAGCCTGCTCTTCGGAGACATGGCCTCACCTCCCGGCGATGGGTGCCGCGCCGTCGTGATGCGCGCGCCGTGCCAGCGTGTCGCGGAGACCGGCCGCCGCGCCGCTCAGCTGCGCCGGCGCGCCACGCGGATCCCCATGCGGCTCGAGGACGGGCCCGCGTCGTGGCCGCGCGCCCTCGCGGCGCGCGCCATGTGCTTGAGCGGGTCGTAGTGCGCGTGGGTCGGGACGCGGAAGTCGCTCCCGCCCAGCAAGGTCCGGAAGAGCTCGCGCGCCCGCGGAGACGGGCCGAGCAGCCAGCGCGTGAGCGAGCTGCGCGTCGGCGCGGAGAGCTCGTTCGAGCCGACGAGCGCGTCGTTCGGGATGGGCCCGAACGTCGCCAGCACGTCGATCGGCCGGAGGCTCCGGCGGTCGTCATCCATCCACGCGCCGCGCACGACCTTGTTCGACGGGTCGACGTGGCAGTAGGTCGCGCCCACGTCGGCCTCGCCGTGGACGACCGCGTCGACGACGCCCGCGTGCGAGTGGATGAAGATCTCGCGCGTGAAATAGCGCAGGACGTCGATCCCCTGCGCGGCGAGGCGCATCCGCGGGACGAGGTAGCCCGCGGCGCTGTCGCGCTCCACCCACACCGCCCGCCGGCCCCGCAGCTCCTCGATGCTCCGCGGGCCGCCACGCCGGACGATCAGCGCAGAGTGGTACGTGGTCGCGCCGTTGCGCGCCGGGATCGCGAGGGCCGAGGCGACGCCACGCTCCTCGAGGTCGATCGCCGGCAGCGGGGGCAGCCAGGCGAGCCCGACCTCACCCGCCTCGATCGCGTCCGAGAGCTCGCGGTAGCTCCCCCAAATTGTGGAGCGAAAACGTACCTCTGTGGCCTCCGATACCAGCTCGCACAGCGCGTCGAAGGCCGCGCGCCCGGCTCGGTCGAGCTCCGGCGTCTGGACGATCCCGAAACCCCAGACGGTCACGGGCTCAGCCTAATACCGCTCGCCCGAAGTGCGGCGAGCATCTTTCGTCGCCTCCACGACGAGCGGCTCGCGGCGATCCCGTCGCGCTCGCTCAGATCGTTCGCCCCGCGCCGCCGTACAGAGCAGGTCGTCTTCGGCGTCGGGAAGAGGTGCGGTGATGAAAAACATGTTTATCGGAGCGATCACGCTGGCTTGCATGACCATCGGCGGCGCCGCGCTGGCGTGCCCGATGGGCAACGGAGGGACGGGCGCGCGCCCCACGCGCCCCGTCGTTCAGAACGTGTCGGTCCAGGCGAGCGAGCTGCTCGAGCGCGCGCGGCGCCTCGAGTCGGCCGCGAGCTCCCACGACGCCGTCGCGCGCGCCCTCGAGGAGGAGGCGGCGACGCTCTCCAACCGGGCGCGGATCTTGAGGAATCAGGCGAACCTGGTGAACGTCTCCGAGCGCGCCGGCGTCCTCGACGTCGCCGACGAGCTGGCGCTCCGGGCCGCCGACGATCGGAGCCGCGCCGCCGAGGACCGCGCGCAGGCGTCGGAGCTCCGGGCGCAGGCGCAGACCCTGCGCCGGCGCGCGGTGGCGCTGGCCGGCGGCGGCAACGGCGGCGGCTGGCGTCGGACGACGGCGACCCCGCTCCCGTCCGAGCGCGGCGTGACCCTCTGAAGCGATCGGGGCTCCGGGGCGGCCCCTCGGCCAGGCGCGGCGGGCCGCGCTCGGCGAGGCTCCGGCGGCCCTCGGCGCCGGCGCGGACGCGCCCGGCGCGTCTGCGGCGGCGTCCCTCGGCGCCGGCGCGGACGCTCCCGGCGCGGCGCGGACGAGGGAAGGAAAGGCCTGGAGGGGCGTAAGAACCCCCGTCCCGATGGTCGCCTCCTCGCTCCTCCCGAACGGCGCAGCTCCTTTCACCCAGGCGATCGAGCTCACGCATCACGTGCGGGGTGAGACCCTCGCGGTCGCGGTCGGAGCGCTCCTCGGCGTCGCGATCTTCGTCGCGGCGGTCGTCGTGGCCTCGCGCCGGAAGCCCACACTCGGGCTCGCCGTCCTGCCCGCGACCGAGCTCGCGTTCGCCTCTCGGGCCGGCCGTGTCGCGCCGCCACGGCCCTGGCCGTCCGCGCCGCCGATGCGTGTCGCGCAAGCCCACGCGCCCGCGTCCGCGGCGCCCCACGCGCCCGCGTCCGCGCCGCCCGCGCTCGTCGTCACGGCGGACGTCTCCCGGTCGACGGAGCGCGCCGCGGCCGCGTTCGCGAAGATGGGCTTCGCGTTCGGCGAGCGGCTCGAAGGAGCGCCCCGCGAGCCTGGGCCTCGCGCGAGCGCCGCGCCGCGCGACACGTCGGCCGTCGAGACCGGGCCGGCGTCCGCGGTGACCGTGCACCCGATCATCTCGGTCGGAGCGGCGCCGCCGTCGAAGCGCGCCGCGCCGTCTCCCGGCCCGCTCGCGATCCTCCGCCGCTCGAGCTCGAGCGTCATGGCGGCGGCCCCGATCGCGGAGCTCGACCTCGACGACGCACCGACCGAGCTCGGCGAGCCCTTCTTCGACGTGGACGCGGGGCTCCCGGCCCCGATCGTCCGCGCGCCGGAGCCGTGCCGTCGCGTCGCGGCGCCGAAGATCCGGCCGATCGCGCCGGCGCCGCCGCGGGCGTCGCGGCACCCTTGACGCACCGGGGATATGGCGAAAGGTTGTGAGGAGACGTGTGTCCCCGCTGCCGCCAGAACGCTCCCCTCGTCTACCGCGGCGTCAGCGCGTACTGCACGGCTTGCGGCGCCCCGCGGATGCCGCTCGCGAACGCGTCGGTCAACCTCGCCGGCCAGCCGTCGAAGGTCGGCGGCGCCGTCGCGCGGGTCTTCGGCTGGCTGGTCCTCGCCGGCGGGTGGAGCCTCGCGGCGCTGTTCGGCGGGCTGCTCTTCGCGTTCGGCGCCGAGTGGGCGGCGGCGATCGTCGGCGGCCCGATCGCGCTCATCGCCTCCGCGGTGGCCTACGCGCTCCTCCGCGGCGGACGCGAGCTGAAGAAGTCCGGCGACGACACCGAGGCGGCGACGAAGAACCAGGCGATCTTCGCGCTCGCGAACACGCGGGGCGGCGTGCTCAAGGCGTGGGACGTCGCGCAGATGCTCCAGGTGACGCCCAAGGAGGGCGACGACATCCTCACGCGGCTCGCGAAGGAGCACCCGGAGCACGTGACCGTCGACGTGGACGACGACGGCAACGTCCTCTACCGCTTCCCCGCGATCCACTGGGGCGGCCTCCCGCGGATGGCGCCGAACGCGCACGTGCGGGTCCAGGCGCCGCCCCCGCAGGCGCGCGTGGCGCCGGGCGCGGACGCCTCGGTGCGCGTCGACGCGCGCGAGCCCCTCGACGAGGAGCTCGCGGAGGCGGAGCCCGCCCGAGCCAAAGTGCGCTGACGGTCGGAACCGAACGCGTCGCGGGGGGTCTCTCGATCGAGCGATCGAGGCGCGCGCGGAGGCGGAGCCCGCCGGAGCAAAAGCGCCGACGGTCGGAACCGAACGCGCCGCGGGTGGTCTCTCGATCGATGAGCTCACGGCACGGCCTCCGCGCGGCGCTCCTCTCCAGTCTCGTCGTCGCTTGCTCGTCCCAGCGGCCGGCGGATACGAACGCGGTGACGTCGGCGACCACCTCCGCGTCGGCCGGGGCCGCCGAGTCGCCTGCGCCTGGGGCCGCCGAGTCGCCCGGGGCCGCGGCGGCGCCTGCGCGCGGCGCCGCGCCGCTTCGCGCGCCGGCGCTCCCCGAGCCGACGTTCGACGAGATCGCGCGCGTGCTCTTCGCCGATCGCGCGAGCCCGTCGTCCGCCGCCGCGGTCTGCCCGTCGAGCACGCCGCCCGAGGCGCGCGTGCGCTGCCTCTTCGACGAGCGCTACCGCGGCGACGCCAAGGCGGCGGGGCTCGCGCACGAGCTGTACGTCCGGTGGCGCGTCGTCGCCGGCGTCGAGGTCGCCCACACGATGAACGGCGGCTACCGCGGGATGATCCGCATCGAGCCGGCGCTTCCGATCGGCGCGGAGCGGAGGCACATCGAGTGGATCGTGAGCGCGATGCGCGACTTCGACGACTTCTTCGCCGCGCTCGACCGCCGCGCGCCGGCCCTGGAGCCCGGCGCCGAGCCTCCCGCCTCGCGACCGAAGCGCTTCCGCTTCGAGCCGAGCACGCTCCGCTTCATGCGGTCGGTCGCGGCGCGCACGCCCAGCGCGTACGCGCACGACTGGACCGTCGCCTGGAACCTCGCCGGCTCGCTCCACCGGTCCGCCGACGCCGTGCGCGAGACGCTCTTCCACGAGATCTTCCACCTCAACGACTACGCCCACCCGCCTCCGGGCGGGGAGGCCTGGTCGCCGCGCGCGCTCGGCGCCACGTTCGACGCCGTCGTGAAGAAGTGCGGCACGTCGATCGCGTGCCTCGGCCCCTACTCGCCGAACGACACGATCGTGCGCGGCGGGACGTACTACTCGTTCCAGCCGGGGAACGGCGTCCGCGAGTACGCCGCCGAGCTCGCGGTCCGCTACTACCGCGAGCAGCGGGCCGCGCTCCGCGCGCTGCCGAAGGCCGAGTCGCCCACGGGGCGCCCGCCCGCCGGGGCCGCCCGTTTCAAGTGCGGCCCGCCGGAGAACGCCCGCGCCTGGGCCCTCATGCGCGACGAGTTCTTCGGCGGGGGCGACGTCGTGCCCCCGTGCGGGTCGTAGCGCGCAGGGAGCGCGTGACGCGCCTCCGCGGGGGCGTGCGCGCTCGGGGAGCGCGTCGTGCGCCTCCGCGGGGGGCGCGCGCGCTCACTCGGTGAGCTTGTCGACCTTGCGGAGCTCGGGGAAGAGCGCCGCCCAGGCGACGACGACGAGGCACGTGCCGACGCCGCCGACGAGCACGGCGAGCTCCGGGCCGAGCCACGCCGCGGTCGCGCCCGACTCGAACTCGCCGAGCTCGTTCGACGCGCCGATGAAGACCATGTTCACCGCGCTGACGCGCCCGCGCATCTCGTCGGGCGTCCGGACCTGGATCAAGGTGGAGCGCACGACGACGCTGAACATGTCGAACGCGCCGAGGCAGAGGAGCGCCGCGAGCGAGATCGCGAAGGTGCGCGACACGCCGAAGGAGATCGTCGCGAGCCCGAAGAGGAACACCGCCGCGAGCATCGTCACGCCGGCGCGCCGGCGGAGCGGGAACCACGCGAGCGCGAACGCCGTCGACGCCGCGCCGATCGCGGGGGCGCTCCGGAGCAGGCCGAGGCCCCACGGACCGATGTGGAGCAGGTCCCGCGCGAAGATCGGCAAGAGCGCGACCGCGCCGCCGAGCAAGACCGCGAACAGATCGAGCGAGATCGCGCCGAGGATCGGCTTGTTGGTCCAGACGTAGCGGACGCCCGCGACGAGCTCGCCCCACGTGGCGCGACCCGTCGGCCTCGGCGACGCGTTCTTCGGATCGTGTCCGATCGCGACCATCGCGAGGAACGCGACGGACGCCGTCACCGCGCAGACCGTGTAGACGACGCTCGCCCTGCCGGTCGCGGCGTAGACGACGCCGCCGAGCGACGGGCCGGCGATCATCGCGAGCTGCCAGCACGACGATCCGAGGGCGACGGCGCGCTCGAGCTCGGTCTTCGCGACGAGGCTCGGCATGAGCGCCTGGCCGGCGGAGCCGCTGAACGCGCGGATCGCCCCGAGCACGACGAGCACCGCGTAGATCGGCAAGAGGCTCCGGTTCCCGAGGTACGACACGATCGCGAGCGTCGCCGCCGACGCGGTGACGCCGAAGTGGCACACGATCAGGATGCGCCGACGATCGCGGCGATCGGCGAGGTGTCCGCCCGGGAGGGCGAGGAGGAAGCCGGGCAGAAAGATCGCGAGCCCGGAGAGCCCGAGCGCGAGGGCATCGCCGGTGATCTCGTAGACCTGCCAGCCTACGGCGACGCTGAGCATCTGCGTCGCGACGATCAACGAGACGCGCGAGAGCAGATAGAGCGTGTAGCGGCGGTTCGTCAGGAGCGCGCGAACGCCTGTCGCTCTCGAGGCGCCCGTCGCAGACACGCCCGCCCTTTTAGGGGAACCGCGCCGCGAAGACGAGCCCGCGATGGGGCCCCGCGTCGTCGCGCCCGAACGCGATGTGGAGCTCGACTTCGAGGAGCGCGCCGCGAAGACGAGCCCACGATGGGCGGGTGGCCGGCGGCGTCGTCGAGGCCTGAAACGCGCTGGGGGCTCGGGGGCCGTCTGCGCTGTAGAGCTCCGTCCCAGCCACGCGGCCGACTTCGAGCGCCGGGGGCGATCCTCGGGCAGGGCGCGCCGTCGCCGGTTGGTGGCGACGACCTCGCGACGGCGCGATGGAACGAGGCCCAACCCCTCGATCCCCCAACCCTGTTTCGCGCAACCCGTTTCTCGGCGGAGCGCCGCGGTCGTCGTGAGCGCTGAGCTTCTTGTGGCGGTCTCATGACCGTTTCCTGACGAACTCCTTTGTAAGGTAAGTGCATGAAGAAGCGTGGCTATGGCTGGGTCGTGAGCGCCCCGTTTTTCGCGGTGCACGTCGCGGCGATCGCCGGAGTGGCCGTGCTCGGCTGGTCCTGGAAGGGCTTCGCCCTCGCCATGGCGCTCTACTTCATCCGGATGTTCGGCGTCACCGGCGCCTACCACCGCTACTTCTCGCACCGCACGTACCGCACGAGCCGCGGGTTCCAGTTCGTGCTCGCGTGGCTCGCGCAGACGAGCTTCCAGAAGGGCGCGCTCTGGTGGGCCGCGCACCACCGCGATCACCACAAGTACTCGGACACGAAGCTCGATCCGCACTCGTGGCGCGAGGAGGGCTTCTGGTGGTCGCACGTCGGCTGGATCCTCTCGCGCGACACCGAGGAGACCGACTTCAAGAAGGTCAGCGACCTCGCGCGCTACCCCGAGCTCCGCTGGCTCAACACGTACCACCTGGTCCCCGGCGTCCTCCTCGGCGTCGGCCTCTGGCTCGTCGGGAGCTGGCCGGCGCTCGTCTGGGGGCTCTTCGTCTCCACGTCGCTCCTCTGGCACGGGACGTTCTCGATCAACTCGCTGGCGCACTGGTGGGGCCGCCGTCGCTACCAGACGACGGACGACAGCAAGAACAGCTTCGCGCTCGCGCTCGTCACGATGGGCGAGGGCTGGCACAATAACCACCACTACTACCCGCGCTCGGTCCGCCAGGGCTTCTTCTGGTGGGAGATCGACTGCACCTACTACATCCTCCGCGCGCTCTCGGTCGTCGGTCTCGTCTGGGATCTGCACGTCCCGCCGAAGGCCGTGCGCGACGGCAACCTCGCGGCGGGCCGCCCGCGCGCCGTCCGCGCCCCGATCGGCGCGGCGATCCCGGAGATCGCCAAGCTGCCCGAGCCCGAGCGCACCGCCGAAGCCGCGGCGGAGTGATCACGCGCGACCGCGCTTCGACGCCACGAGCGCGAGCGCGGCGAGGCCGGAGAGCGAGAAGCCGATCGCGTTCGCGCCTCCGTGCCAGTCGATCATCGTCTGGAGCGGGATCGCGCCCTCGAGCGACGAGCCCCGCCCGGCCGACGACGTGAGCGCGAACGTCGCCGCGAGCGACATCGTCACGAGCAGCGTCGCCCCCGCGACGACGAACAGCGCGGCCGCGAGCTTCGACGCCGGAGCGGCGCGCCGCGGGGCGACGAAGACGAGGAGCGCCGCCGCCGCCAGCATCCCGGCCGCGAGCGTCGTCGCGGCGATCGCCTCGATCGTCGGGGTCGTCGCGATGCCGACCGCCGTCGCGGGGACCCCCGCGCAGACCGCGGTCGCCGCGATCCCGTAGAGCGCGCGCGTCGCGCGTCGCCCACGCGCCGCCCGGTCGTCGTCGCGCGCCGCCGGATCGTCGCCGCGCGCCGCCCGGTCGTCGTCGCGCGCCGCCGGGGCCTCCGAGAGGAGGCGGCCGACGCCGCCGAGGATCGTCGGCGCGGCGGACCCCGCGTAGTGGAAGTGCGCCGCGGTGAACGTCACGACCGGCTCCTCGAAGCCGATGAGCGGCATCGCCGCGCGCGACGCGAGCAGCCACACGCCGGCGACGGGCAAGAGGAGGAGGCCCACGTCGATCGCGATCTCGTGGAGCGGCCCCGCGCGCCCGCCGGCGCGGCGCCGAGACGAAAGGCGCGCGAGCCCCGCGAGCCCGGCGAGCGCGCAGACGACGGCGTGGAGCGAGGCGGCCGCGATCGCGCCCGGGTGCCCCGGAGGCGCGAGCCAGCCGAGGACGCCCGCCGCCGCGGCGAGCGGCGCCGCCGAGGTGATCGTCCGGCGAGGCAGGCCCGCGACGGACGTCGAGGCGGGCTCGTCGCGCTCGAACGCGATCGACAGACCGAGCGGGACGGCCACGCCCGGCGCGAGCATCAAGACGAGCGCCGGGACGCCGGCGGCGCGCGGACCGACGACGGCCACGAGCGCGAGCCCGCCGAGCGCGGTGAGGCGGAGGACGCGGGACGAGCCGGTCGCCACGACCGCGCCCGGCCTCAGTCGTCTCGGCTCGGCTTCTTGCGCGCGGCCTTCTTCGCGCTGACCTTCTTCTTGTTCGTGACGCGCTTGGCCTTCTGCGCCTTGCTGACCTTCGTCGGCTTGCGCGTCTTCGGGACGACCATCGCCGAGAGGATGAGGTCCTTGAGCTTCTGGCGCGCGTCGGCGAGGTTCTTCCCCTGGTCGCGCGTCTTCTCGCTCTTGATGAAGACGCGGCCCTCCGCGTCGAGCTGGTTCTTGGCGAGGACGCGCAGGCGCGCCTTCACGGGATCGGCCAGCGCCACCGTGTTCTCGAAATCGAACGAGAGCTCGATCTTGGACGCGACCTTGTTGACGTTCTGTCCTCCGGGCCCCGAGGACCTGACCGCCGTCCATTCGAGATCGCTTCCGGGGAGAGTGACCTTGTCGTTGATGACCAGCGGGCTGCTCATGTGACCTTCGTCGTCGCACGTCTCGCAGGAGGTTCGCAAGGGCTTGCGAGGGCGATCCGCCGGCGAGCGGCGTCTCCGCCGTGGCCGGGCCTGTCGTCAGGGGGACGTCCGGTCCGCCGCGACGACCAGGCGGGCGGCCCCCGCCACGCCGAACGGGAGGAGGACGAGGCCGACCCCCGGGACGAGGAGCAAGAGCGCGGCGGCCACCCCGAAGCCGAAGACGGCGCCGACGTGATCGCGGATGAAGCCGAGGCGCGACCGGACGCCGACGCCGCGCAGCCCGAGCGGGTAGTCGAGGAAGTCGTAGGCGACGGCGAGCCCGGTGACGACGAACTTCAGCGGGACGGTCACCACGCCGGCCGGAGGGAAGAGCAGCGTGATCGTGGTCAGGAGCGCGAGCAGCGGCAGGCTGACCGCCAGCGCGGTGAGGGTCACCCGGAGCGAGCGGAGCGCCGCGCCGACGAAGGGCTGGTCGGGCCACGTCCGTCCGCCGAGCGCGAGCTCCTGACGCCGCGCGATGGCCTCGAGCGCGAAGCCGGAGAGCGGCTGAGCGAGCGAGATCGCGACCAGGAACGAGAGGACGACGCCGACGAGCCAGAAGACGACGCGGAGGAGCCAGACGCCCGCGGTGGTCCAGGCGCCGCTCGGCTCCGCGATCAGCGTGTGGGCGAGGGCCGTCCCGCCCCACACCGCGGCCGCGCCGAGGCCGAAGAAGAGCAGCGTCGCCACGACCGTGGGGATCGCCGCCCACCCCCACAGCGAGGGGCGGGAGACGATGAAGCCCAGCCCTCCGAAGAAGGCGCCCACGCCGTCGAAGAAGCCGAGGCGCGCGCCCGAGGCGCCGGTCGCGGGGGGCGGAGCCGCCATGGAGCCCAACGTTAACCACGTTCGCGCGTCTGTTAA
>JAHBWF010000024.1 GCA_019637105.1 Labilithrix sp. | reverse complement strand
GGGCCGCCGCCGACTCCTCGACGACCGCCGCGCGGGCGACGTCCCGCGCGGCTTCGGCCCAGGTCCGGGCCAGCCGGTCGGCCAGCTTGGCGTGGGCCTCGTCTCCCGAGGCCCGGAGGCGCTCGGCGCGGTCGAGGGCGGCCCGCGATCGGGCCACGAGCTCGCCCGCGACCTCCTTGCGGGGAGACGCGTCGACCTCCTTCAGCACGGCCTCCGTGGCGGCCCGCTCGTCCCCCGCGGCCGTCGCCGCCGCGCCGATCGCGAGGACCGCGGCGGCCACGAGGGCGCACAGGATTCGACCGCGGCCCAACCAGCGCGAAGAACGAACCATACCGTCCGCTTACAGCCCCTCGCGCTCCGCGGCAACGTTGCGGAGAGCGCGGCCGTTCATGCGCGGCCTGCCGTCCGACGGCACGGGCTTGCCTACATCAACCCACAAAAACGCATCACAGGAGCGTCTCGTTTTGCGAGACTCGTGGCCTGAGGCGCTCAGCCATGGCAGAGCGGGCCCCGCGTTTCCGATGCGCCTACCCAAACCGGGCGGGCCGCGCGGAGACAGGAGGCCCCATGAACGTACGCTCCCTCGGCATCGCCACTTCCCTTCTCATCGCGGCCTTCGCGATCGCCTGCGGGGGGTCGAGCCGGCGTAGCGGCTTCGGGGTCGAGGTCGACCCGAACGAGGCCGCCGACGGCGGCGGCGGCGGCTTCGGCGGCGAGGGCCCCGGCAACGGCAGCGAGTGCGGGATCAACAACACCGGCGGCGATCCCGACAAGGACTACGACGGCGACGGCTACGCGCTCAAGGACGACTGCAACGAGTGCAACACCGGCATCAACAAGGGCGCGCACGACATCCCGGACAACGGGATCGACGAGGACTGCAGCGGCGTCGCCGACGACGAGGAGATCGAGTGCGACAGCGATCTCCCGCAGAGCGGCTCGGACGCCTTCGACGGCGCCAAGGCGATCGGCCTCTGCAAGAAGGCCGATCCGGACGGCGTCGAGTGGGGCGTCGTCTCGGCGAAGTGGGTCCGCCCCGACGGCACGTCGCTCAGCAACATGGTGGGCGTCGGCATCCTCAAGCAGTTCGGCGTGAACGCCCCGCAGCTCGGCGGCTCGATGCTCGCCATCTCGTCGGGTGAGGCGCGCGAGGGCGCGCCGGAGACGACGGACAAGGGCTACAGCCACGGCACCCCCTCGGGCTATCCGAAGGAGTCGCCGGCGTGCCCGGGCGTCACGACGGGCACCGCGCGCGACGGCGCCGCCCTCGAGCTCAAGATCCGCGTCCCCTCCAACGCGCAGTCGTTCTCCTACCAGCAGAACTTCTTCACGCAGGAGTACCCGGTCTTCATCTGCTCCCAGTACAACGACTTCTTCGTGACGATGCTGGACCCGATCCCGGACGGGCTCGAGGACGGCAACATCGCCTTCGATCAGGACACGAACCCGATCAGCGTCAACAACAGCCTCCTCCAGGTGTGCGAGAGCGGCACGCACAAGGGCAAGTTCTTCCCGTGCCCGCTCGGCACCGACACGCTCTCCGGCACGGGCTTCGAAGGCGCGGCGGCGACGGGCTGGCTCACGACGAGCGCTCCGGTCACCCCCGGGACCGAGATCACCATCCGCTTCGCCATCTGGGACTCGGGTGACGGTCGTCTCGACTCCACCACGCTCATCGACGACTTCCGGTTCTCGGTCGAAGGCGCCGACTCGACGCAGACGAAGCCGAGCCCGGTCAACTGACCCCCACGCCCGGTCCCGGGCGGGTTTCGAAGTGGAGAGAGGCAGGCCGCCGAGCGCGCGCCTGCCTCTCGCCGCTTAAGGCGCCCGCCGAGGCCGTTCGCGCCGCTGGCCCGTCGTGAGAGGATGGGGAGACGTCGCCCGGAGAGACGGAAGACCGCGGGAGATCCGCTGGAAGGAGCGCCTCTCGTACCTTGTGGGTTCCTTGACGGTCTCTCCCCTCGCGGATACTCCATACACGCATGATCGGGGCAGGGCGCGACCCCAGATCCGAGGCCACGATCGAAGGCACCGGCACGACGGCATTCGGCAAGTACCAGCTCTTCGCGAGCCTGGGGCGCGGGGGTATGGCCGACGTCTTCCTGTCGGTCGCGCGCGGGCAGATGGGCTTCAACAAGCTCGCCGTCATCAAGCGCCTTCGCCAGGCGCTCGCCGAGGAGAGCGCGTTCCGCAACATGTTCCTCGACGAGGCGCGGCTCGCGGCGCGCCTCAGCCACCCGAACATCGTCCACACGTACGAGGTCGGCGAGCAAGGCGGCGTCTACTTCATCGCGATGGAGTACCTGGAGGGCCAGTCCCTCAACAAGGTCCTCAAGGAGACCCTCCGCCGCAAGGAGACGCTCGAGCCGGAGATCGCCGTGCGCGTGGTCGCCGACGCGCTCGCCGGCCTCGGCTACGCCCACGAGCTGCGCGACTACGACGGGCGCCCGCTCAGCGTCATCCATCGCGACATCTCGCCCCACAACATCTTCGTCACCTACGACGGCCACACGAAGCTCGTCGACTTCGGCATCGCCAAGGCGGCCCTCTCCTCCACGGAGACCGAGGTCGGCGTGCTGAAGGGCAAGGTCGCGTACATGTCGCCGGAGCAGGCGATGGGCCAGCGCATCGACGCGCGCTCCGACCTCTTCGCCATGGGCATCGTGCTGTGGGAGCTCATCGCGCAGCAGCGCCTGATGACCGGCGAGAGCGCGGCCAACACGCTCCACAAGCTGATGAACGAGCCGATCCCGCGCCTGTCGCAGGTGCTCCCGCGGATCGATCCGAACCTCGAGATGCTGGTCGCCCGCGCGCTCGAGAAGGAGCCGGAGCACCGCTGGCAGTCGGCGAGCGAGATGCGCGGCGCGCTCGAGTCCTGGCTGGCGGCGCATCCGCGTCAGACCCGTCAGGACGACGTCGGCCGGCGCATGATGGCCCTCTTCGGCAGCGTGCGTGAGGAGGTGCAGCGCCAGATCCAGAAGCACATGGCCGCCCTGACGCCCGCGGCGAACACCCAGGAGCTGCAGGCGCTCACCGCCGAGTCGCTCAAGCGGATGGAGCAGTCGGGCGCGAACGTCAGCGGCCAGCTCCTCCGCCTGGGGACGAGCGGCAGCGGCAGCGGCAGCGGCGTCATCGCCAGCTACGGCGGCCTCCCGCCCCCGTCGGGGTACCCGAGCGCCGTGAGCTCGGCGTCGCACGCGCACGCGCACGCGCACGCGCCTCCGCCCGCGCCGATGCCCGCGGTCGCGCCCGCTCCCGCGCCGAAGTCGAGCAGCGCGCTGCTCATCGTCGTCACGATCGGGTGCTTCTTGCTCGCGGGCCTCCTCATCGTCGTGCTCGGGCTCCGCGATCGAAAGCCGGGCCTCCTCGCCTTCGACGATCCGCCCGCCGCGACGAGCGCCCAGCCGACGGGCGAGACCACGACCGCGCCGCCGGAGTCGGCGACGGCCGGCGGCACCGGCGCGCCGCCGGTGGCCACCACGCCTCCGAGCTCCACCTCCGCGACCCCCGCGCCGGCGACCGCCGCGCCCGTCAAGACCGCGCACGCGGCGCACCCGCCGGCGCCGCGCACCGCGACGGTCCCGAAGACGTCGACCCCGCCGCCGCCGCCGCCCCCCGCCGAGGAGCCCGGCTTCGTCACCGTCTCGGCGTACCCGTGGGCGAAGGTCACCGAGGGCGGCAAGGTGATCTGCGCGGTCACGCCGTGCAACAAGGTCTCGATGAGCCCGGGCACCCACAGCCTCACGTTCGAGAACGGGGAGTCGCCCGGCCAGAAGCAGACGGTGACCGTGCAGGTCCGGTCCGGCGAGACGTCGACGAAGAACGTCGGCTTCAAGTGAGCGCCGCGAGATCGGCCGGCGCGAGCGAGCTTCCCCGGTCGGGGCGAAGCGCGCCATAATCGCCGGATGAGCTTCAGGAGGGGCGGAGGCATCGGAGCGCGCGCCGCGGCGGCGGGCCTCGTCGCGAGCGGGTGCGCGCTCGCCGGCGCCCTCGCCCTCCTCGAGCAGGGCTGCGCGGAGGAAGCCCCGAAGCCGTCGGCCGAGGAGCCGATCGTCATCGGCGTCTCGCTCGGCCTGACGAAGGACCTCGCGAGCTTCACCGCGCCGCTCCGCGACGCCGTGCGCGCGGCCGAGGGCGAGCTCAACGCGGGCGGCGGTCTGCTCGGCCGTCAGGTGCGCTTCGACGTCGAGGACGACCGCAGCGACGAGGACACGTACGTCAAGAGCGTCGCCCAGCGCTTCGCCGATCGCGGCGTGGCCGCGGTCATCGGCCCCGTCAGCAGCGGCCAGGTGAAGCTCACGGCGGACATCTTCGCCGCCGAGCGGATCATCCAGATCTCGCCGGCGGCGACCTCGGTCGAGCTGACCGGCATCCAGCCCGCCGCCGATCGCTTCTTCTTCCGCACGACGCCCGCCGACGACTTCCAAGGGGCCGCCGTCATCCTCTTCGCCACGAAGACGCCGCGCGGGATCGGCGAGGGCGCGTCCCCCGACGCCGGCGAGGGCGCGACCTGCAACCGCCTCGCGATCGTCTACATCGACAACCCGTACGGGACGTCGATGGCGAAGGTCGTCTCCGAGAACTTCCCGCGGCGCGGCCCGGCGGGCCAGCGCTCGATCGCGGCGCAGCAGAAGATCCCGCTCGAGGCGAAGGCGAGCTACGAGGACGTCGTCCCGGGCATCATCGCGAGCGAGCCGGAGTGCCTGGCGCTCATCTCCTACGAGAAGGCCGCCGCGCAGTTCATCCGGGACTTCAAGAGCAACCCGGGCTACGCGGAGCTCGAGCAGAAGGGCTTCTTCTTCATCGGCACCGACGGCGTCTTCACGCAGGGCTTCCTCGACCTGAGCCTGCAGGACCCTTCGAACGAGGCGTCGGCGTCGACGGCCGTGGGCGTCTACGGGACGAACCCGGACACCCAGCCGGGGACGACCGAGTACAACGCCTTCAAGACGATCTACGGGACGTACTTCCCGCTCGGCGCCGCGGCGGACGCGCCCGCGTTCGCCGCCAACACCTTCGACGCGGCGATCCTCATTGCCTTCGCGGTGCAGAAGGCCGGCAGCGCCACCGACCGAACCGCCATCCGCGACGCGCTGAAGGAGGTGTCGCGCCCCGGAGGTCGTCCGGTCGCGCCGTCGGAGATCGGCGACGGCCTCGCCGAGCTGCGCAACGGCGGGGACATCGACTACAAGGGCGCGTCCGGGAACGTCGACTTCGACGACAGCGGCAACGTCAGAGGCGGCTTCATCGTCTGGCAGGCCGTCCGCGAGCAGCCGACGGGGCCCGTCGTCTACAAGACCGTCGCGCGGTTCGCGACCGAGGAGCTCGTGGAGCAGGTGCAATGAAGCGGTCGGCTCGCGCGCTCGCTCTCGCGTGTCTGGGCGTCGCCTGCAGCTCCGGCGAGGCGGAGCCGTCGAAGGGGACGTACACCGTGCAGTTCCCGTCGACCGCCGCGGCGGTCGCGACCGACTTCGTCCAGATCCTCGCGTTCGAGGTGAAGAGCCCGGACGACCGCGCGGGCCTCTGCCAGGACCTCATCACCGCGCGCCTGACGACGCCGGGCTCGCTCACGCCGAGCGTCCCGCCCTCGCCGGCGGCGAACATCTGCGAGATGCGCGCCGGTCGCAAGCCCGTCACAGTGCCTTACGGCGAGCACGCGCTGCTCGCGATCGCGCAGCGGAAGGACCGCCAGGACCAGCTGAGGGACTTCATGATCGGCTGCGCGATCATGACGCTCGGCGACGGCGACGCGCCGCTGCCGATCCCGGTCCGCCTCGTCAGCGTGAACGCGCCGGTGCCGACGACGACCTGCGGGAGCGTCCGCGAGTACTGCGACGGCCTGTGCCAGTGAGCGCCCGCGCTCGCCGGCGGCGCCGGCGCTATTTGCAGAGCTCGGCGCCGCAGCGGATCTGCGGGGAGAGCGAGGCGCGCGTCGCCGGGTCCTCCGGCCTGAACGCGAAGAACGCGGCGGTCCCGCCGCCGGCGACGACGGCGCCGGCGATGATCCAGAAGACCGGGCTCGAGAAGACCGAGCCGCCGCTCTTCTCGTTGCCGCCGCCCGCGGCTCCGCCGCCGCCGGGGCGCGCGCCGGCCTCGGCGAACGCGCTCTTCGGCACCTGCGGGTTGCCCGCCTCGAAGACGGCGTTGTCGCGCTCGTCGAGGGCGAGCGCGTAGAAGTCGAGGCGCGTCCGCCCCGCGGTCGCCGGCGCGACCTCCACGCTGGCCTCGCCGACGCCGACCGTGGTGACGGTGTACTCGCCGGACGACGTCCAGCGGTAGCCGACGCTCACCTTCTTCGCGATGCGCGTGGGGTCGCGCGTCGTGACCCGGAGCTGCCCGCCGTCCGCGCGGACGTTGGCGACGACCTCCATGCCCGGCTTCGACGGGAGCGAGCGGAACTGGCCGCGCGCCTCGATGAACGGCGCCGACACCTTCGGCCCCAGGTTCGTGTCGACGGTGTACTCCGGATCGAACACGAGGAGCTGGAGGAAGGCCTCGCGCGCCTGGTCCTCCTTGTCGAGGATCGCGTCGGTCACCGCGAGGATGCGGTAGGCGCGGACGAGCTGGTCGTGCGACAGGTTCCTCTGCTTGGTGACGCGCTCCGCGACCTCGTTGGCCTTGTCGTAGTCGAGCTTCGCGTAGAGCTGCTCGGCCGTCTCGACGTCGGCGGGCGCCTCGGCCGCGCGCGCGGCTCGGTCCTTCCCCTTCGGCTGCGCGGAGGCGGCGCTCGTCGCGGACACGCCGAGCAGCACGGAGAGGACGACGCGGCGCAGCTTGCGCATCCCGCGAGGATACCCGCCGTCGGGCGCGCGCGGCGAAGAAATGGGCCCGGCGCGAGGCGACGGCTGTTGCGCGGTCGGCCGGCGAGCCACGACAATCCGGGCCATGGCGAGACAGCGCGCTTCCTGGGACGAGTACTTCATGAACATCGCTCGCGAGGTCGCCACGCGGTCGACCTGCGACCGCAAGTTCGTCGGCGCCGTCGTCGTCCGCGACCGCTCGATCCTCGCGACCGGCTACAACGGCTCGATCCGCGGCCTCGCCCACTGTGACGAGGAGGGCCACCTCATGGAAGACAACCACTGCGTGCGCACCGTGCACGCGGAGGCGAACGCGATCGTCCAGGCCGCGCGCAACGGCGTCCGCATCGAGGGCGCGTCGATCTACGTCACCGCCTCGCCGTGCTGGGGCTGCTTCCGGCTGATCGCGAACGCCGGGATCACGCGGATCGTCTTCGGCGAGTTCTACCGCGACCAGAAGATCTTCGAGTTCTCCCAGAAGCTCGGCATCGAGCTCGTCGACTTCTCGAAGCACGCCGCGAAGCCGAGCCCGGAGATCGCGTGAGCGCGGCGGAGGCGCGCGCGCGCGGGCTCTCCGTGGCGGTCGTGCAGGGCGGCCCCGCGTCCGAGGCCGAGGTGAGCCGCGCGTCGGCGGCGAGCGTCGCGCGCGCGCTCGAGGAGGCCGGGCACCGCGTCGCGCGCCTCGAGCTCGACGCCCACCTGGCCGAGTCGCTGAGGACGGGGGGCTTCGAGGTCGTCTTCCCCGTCGCCCACGGGGCGGTCGGCGAGGACGGCTCGCTCCAGGGCCTGCTCGAGGTGCTCGCGCTGCCGTACGTCGGGTCGGGCGTCCTCGCGAGCGCGCTCGCGATGGACAAGCGGACGGCGAAGCTCCTGTTCGCCGCCGCCGGGCTGCCGATCGCCCGCTCGATCGCGGCGCGGCGCGGCGCGGCGAGCGCGGAGGACGTGGCCTCGCGCGCGCGCTCCGAGCTCGGCGACGCGCTGGTCGTGAAGCCGTGCGCCAACGGCTCGGCGATCGGCGTCGCGCGCTTCCCCGGCGGCGCTTCGTCCGTCGATCTCGCGACGGCGATCGACGCGGCGTGGGCCGTCGACGAGGTCGCGCTCGTCGAGGTCTTCGCGCCCGGCCGCGAGGTGACGTGCGGCGTCCTCGATCTGCGCGAGCCGGCCTGGCTCCCGCCGACGGAGATCCGCTCGCCGAGTGATGCATTTTACACGTATCAGGCGCGCTACGCGCCCGGACGGAGCCAGCACCTCTGCCCGGCGCCGATCGGCGAGGCGCGGACGCGGCGCGTGCAGGAGATCGCCGTCGCCGCGCATCGCGCGCTCGGCTGCCGCGATCTCTCGCGCGTCGATTTCGTCGTCCCCGAGGAGGGGGAGCCCACGCTCCTCGAGGTGAACACGATGCCCGGCTTCACCGACACGAGCCTCTACCCGGAGGCGGCGGGGGCGGCGGGGATCTCGATGCCCGACCTCTGCAGCGCGCTCGCCCGCGCGGCCTTCGCGCGCGGCGCCGCGCGCCGAAATGCGCCGCTGCCGCTGCCGCGCGCCTGAAGCGGCCTCGCGATCACGGCGCGACGCCTACCTGGTCCTACGTCCGCTCCGGGCAGTTCGTGCGGATCGACGCGCGGCGGGGATGGACAGGCGCGAGGTTCGGGCCCAAGCTGACATAAGGTGGCGTTGTTCTTGCTCCAGATCCCACGAAGAGACCGGGCGCACGCGGCGCGCGGGGAGGCCGGCGCCGGAGCGTCGTCCCGGAGAGAGCAGGCTTGATGGCGCGCGACTCGCTGTACGGAGAAGACATCGTCTGGAGCGGCGGTCCGAAGGTCGTGACCGTGCCGGGGGCGTTCAAGCTCATCGCGGTGGTCGCCGCGACGATCTCCGTCGTCGCGCTCGCCTTCGCCGTCGTCATCGCGACGGGGCTCGGGCAGCACGTGGGGAGCCTCCTCGGCTTCGCCGCCTGGACGGCGTCGCTCGCGCTCGCGGCGTGGCGCGTCCCGCTCTGGTTCCGCTCCGCGGCGCGCTACGTCGTCACCGAGAAGCACGTGATCTGGCAGCGGGGGCGCCTCCGGCGGTCGATCGACCGCGACGCCATCAGCTACGCGATCATCCGCTGGAACCCGAGCGTGCCCGGGGTGGGCGACCTCGTCCTCGAGCGCGTCGTGCCGACCGGCGCGCTCAAGCGGACGTTGAGCCTCACGCTCGCGGACGTCGAGGGCCCCGACCGCCTCTGGGCGATCGTGCGCGGCCTCACGCCGAGCGCGACGCTCGGCGACGGAAGTCGTCCGCTCGCCCAGCGGCTCGACGACGGCGAGCGCGTGCTGTGGACCGCGCGGCCGTGGGCGTCGCGCTGGACGCCGCGACGGATCGTCACGGCGGTCGGCGGCGTCGTGCTCGCGATCGCGGCGGTGCACCTGTTCGTGCGGCTCACGCCTCCGATCGCGCGGGTGCTCCGCGCGCACGCCCTCCCGCCGGTGACGGCGGGCGTGCTCGTCGGCGGCGTCGCGCTGGCGGTGCTGCTGCTCGCGGGCGTGGCGTGCTTCGTCGGCTACTCCGCGCTGCTCCGGCCTTGGCGGCTCGCGCGCGCGACCCGCTACTTCGTCACCGATCGGCGCGTGCTCATCCGGCGCGGCACCGAGGAGCTCCACCTCGATCGCGAGCGCATCGCGTACGTCATCACCGCGCCGCGCGGGGGGAGCGCCCGGCGCGACGTCTACCTCGTCCTCGACGGGCCGCAGGCGCGCGCGTTCTCGCCGAGCGGCGCCTTCGGGGGCGCCGACGAGGAGCGCCTCGTGCCGATGTTCACCGCCGTCGAGGACGCCGACACCGCCACGGCGGTCCTGCACGTCAGCCGTATCTCGCTGACCGAGGCGCGCGAGGCCGCGTAGCTCGCGCTGCGGCTCGGCTCGCCGCGCTGCGACCGCGTTGCGCGCGCGTCGAGCGAGCGCGACGCGCGCCGGGGAGCCCGCGCTCGCGCTCGCGGCGGCCGAGCGCGAGCGGGCTCGACACCGATTTTGCGTCCGACGGTCGAGAACATTCGCGGGGCGTCGCGCGTCAGAGTCCCGATGTCTCGCGTCTCTGCCGAACGCTCCATCCGTGGCTCGTCGTTCGACTATGGTAAAAGCCGAAGCGTGGTCGAGGTCGGGCAGGTCATCAGCGGGAAGTACAAGCTTCTCCGGTTGCTCGGAGACGGGGGGATGGGCGCCGTCTACGAGGCGGAGCACCTGACGCTCGGCACGCACGTCGCGATCAAGGTGCTGCACAGCGACCTCGCGCGGCGCACCGGCATCGCCGAGCGGTTCCTCCAGGAGGCGCGCGTCTCCGCGCAGATCCGCAGCCCGCACGTCGTCCAGGTGATCGACGTCGATCGCACGGCCGACGACGTCGCCTACCTCGTGATGGAGCTGCTCCAGGGCGAGCCGCTCTCCGGCGTCGTGAAGCGCCAGCAGAAGCTCGCCGTCGGCACCGCGTGCGAGTACGCCGTGCAGATCCTCCAGGCGCTCGAGGCGGCCCACGCCCTCGGCGTGATCCATCGCGATCTGAAGCCCGACAACGTCTTCGTCACGTTCCAGGGCGGCAAGTCGATCCTCAAGCTGATCGACTTCGGGATCGCCAAGCTGAAGACCGCGCAGGCGGGGCAGACGAAGAACCTCACCGTCGCCGGCATGCTGATGGGCACGCCCGAGTACATGGCGCCGGAGCAGGCGTACTCGGCCGACAAGGTCGACGTCCGAGCGGACCTCTACGCGGTCGGGGTGATGCTCTACGAGATGCTCTCCGGGCAGGCGCCGGCCACGGCGGACGATCCGCGCGTCCTCGTCCTCAAGGTGGAGCGCGGAGAGGTGACGCCGCTCGTGCAGGCGGCGCCGGGGATCGAGCCGCAGCTCGCGGGGTTCGTGCACCGCGCGATGGCGCCGCGACCGGAGCTCCGCTTCGCGAACGCCACCCGGAGATGCGCCTCGCCCTCGAGGACATCGCAGGCGGCAAGCGCGCGGGCACCGGCTCGCGGCGGCGGGCGGCGCCGGCGGAACGGCCGCCGGTCGCGCCGCCCCGCGCCGCCGGCGCCCCGCCGACGCGTCGGACGCGCGGCCCGGATCGGTACGGGGCACGGTCACTGGGCGCGCCCGTCGACGCCGCGCTCACCAACCCGGCCGCCGCCGGGGTCGAGGGCCGCCCGCCGGCAGCGGCCACGGCAGCGGCGGGACCGTCGGCGCGCTCCGCCGCTGGCCGCCGTCGGCGCGTCCATCACGCGCCCGCGCACCGCCCATCACGAGCCGGCGCACCCGCGCACGCCCAGCCCTCGTACGAGCCGACGCGCCCGCCGCCGAGAAGGGTGGATCGGGCCTCCGCGTCATCGCGCTGGCGCTCGTCGCGCTCGTGCTCGGCGCCGGCGCCGTCGTCGCGTACGTCGTCGGGACGCAGGAGCCGACGCCGGTGGCGCTCGCGCCGCCGACGTTCGCGACCGAGCCGTCGACGCCGTCGACGCCGTCGACGCCGCTGACGACGCCGGCGACGACCACCATCACCCCCGTCACGCCGCTCACGACGTCGACGGTCGTCCCGCCGACGCCCGCGCCGGGGCCTTCGCCGACGCCCGCGCCGAAGAAGGACGCCGGCGGCGGCGGGCAAGCTCAGCAAGACGCCGGCGGTGGCGGAGGCGGCGGCCAGCCTGCCGCAGACGCGGGCACGCCGGGGCAGACCACCATCGTGACCCCCTTCGGGACGTTCCAGTTCCCGGGGCCGAGGCCGCCGTTCTATCCGCCGGATCAGCCGTGGCCGCCGCCGAACATCGGTCCGTTCCCGTCGCCGCCGTAGGGAGCGTGCGCTAGGATCGGTGCGGTTCGGCGTCCGCCGGCGCACGTTGGAGAGGCAGGCTTCCGGCGCGTGAGGCACGGCGCGCCGGAGCGACACGAGCGCAGCGAATGGCGACGCCGGATTCGAAGAGCGAGCAGTCGGGGAGAGAGCGAAGCGGAGCTCCGTTCACGCCCCGCGCGCGCCGCGAGTCGATCGCGCCGCGCTACCGCCGCCCGCCGGGGAAGAAGCCCAAGTCCGTCGCGCCCGCGCATCGCGAGGCCCTCCGCGCGCTCGCCGACGCGTGGCGCTTCGCGGTCCGCGGCCCGCGTCGCCGCGCGATCGTCATGGCGAGCCTGCTCCTCGTGACGATCGCGATGCTCGTCGCGCGCGGCGGCACCCCCCAGGCCAGGCTCGCCGGCGCGCTGATCCTCGTCGCCACCGCCGCCGCGGCCGCCGTCGTGAGCCTGCTCGAGGGCCGCGTCTTCGCGGACCCCGCGCGCACGATCGAGCACGTCGCCGGCCGCATGGATCCCGAAACCGCCGCGCGCGCCGTCCGCGCGCTGTCGCTGCTCGACCCCGCGGCCGCGCGCGGCGCCTCGAGCGACCTCGCCGAGCTCCACGTCGCCCGAACGCTGGCGGCGCTCCGGCTCGACGGCGTCCGCCGTGGCGCGCAGCGCGTCGCGTTCGTGCTGGGCGTCGTCGCCCTCGTGCTCGCCGCGGGCAACGTCGCCGCCTGCGCGATGAACCCGTGGGGCGCGGCCGAGGGGGCGGACATCCTCGTGGCCCGCGGCGGCGTCGCGCCGGTCGGCATGCCTTGGTTGGGCGAGCCGCAGATCCGCGCGCGTCCGCCGGACTACCTCCACCAGGAGGAGCGTCGCGTCGCGCCCTACGACGACGTCGCGCTGCCGCGCGGCACGCTCCTCACGGTGCGCGGCGCCCCGCTCCACGCCGGCCGCCGGCTCCTCCTCACGGACGGCGCCGCGGAGGTCCCCTTCGTCGACGACGGCTCGGGGCACGTCGTCGCGCGCTGGCCGCTCGGCGAGTCCGTGAGGCTGCGCGTCGTCGCGCGCTTCGGCGACGTGGTCATCCCCGAGCCGGAGGACACCCCGGTCGAGTCGATCCCGGACATGGCGCCGCTCGTCTCGCTCGACGGCGCGCCGCGGCAGATCCGCCTCGCGAGCGAGGAGGACGCGTCCGAGATCCCCATCCACTACGAGGCCGTCGACGACCACGGCCTCCGCGAGGTGCACCTCGTCCTCCGCGCGGGGCCGCGCGAAGAGCGCCGCGTGCTCGCCCGCCTGGACGGCGAGACCAAGAGCGATCGCGGCGGGCACAAGCTCCGGGCGAGCGATCCCTTCATCAAGAAGAGCCACGCGCCGATCGAGATCCGCGTCGAGGCGAAGGACAACGATCCCATCACCGGGCCGAAGTGGGGCGCGAGCGACGCGATCACGATCGTCCCGCCGGACGTCGGCGAGCCGGAGTCGCGCCGCCTCGCCGGGCTCGTGCGCGTGCGCGACGCCCTCGTCGACGCGCTCGCCTGGCGGCTCGCGACGCCGCTCGCCGCGGAGCCGAAGGATCGACGGACGATGCTCGAGCACGACGTGAAGCTCGCCGACGAGGGGAGCGAGCTGCTCGAGACCGCGCTCACCACGTCCTACGCCGGCGTCCGCGTCCCGAGCCGCCTCGGCGCGATGCTCCGCGGGCGGATGCGCAAGGTCAAGGACGCGGCGCACAACCAGCTCCGCTCGCCGAGCACGACGGCGCGCGCGAACGTCGTGAAGGCGACCGAGCGCATGGTGCTCGTCATCGACGGCGCCATCCAGGGCCTCGGCCTCCGCGACACGCGCGACGTCGCGCGCGAGCTCGCCGAGGTCGCGGAGGACCTCGCCTCGGCGGCCGCGCTCGCACACAAGCCGGCGGAGAAGGCCCGCGGCGAGCAGCGGATGGACGCGGCGGTCGTCGTCCTCGACGGCGGCGGCAAGGCGATGCGCCGCCTCGGAGCGCTCGGGCGAGACATCGGGGAGATCGTCGCGATGGACCTCCTCCGCGTCGCGCGCGCGCGCGCCGCGAGCGACCTCGTCCACACGACGCTCGCCGCGCAGGACCTCGCGGCGCGCCTCCGGCAGCCGGATCCGTCGTTCGGCGCGCGAGGCGGCCGGCCGTCGCAGGCCGGCGGTGAGTCGGGCGGCGGGCGCGGCGCGCCCGGCGAGGAGGGCGACGGCGAGGCCAGCGACGTCGAGGAGGCGTTCAACGAGGCGGCGCGCGAGCTCGACAAGCTCGCCGCGGAGCACGCCGGGAACGTCGGCAAGGTCGAGCAGTCGCTCGCCGCCGGCTCGACGAAGGAGGACCTCGACGCCCTGTCCGAGGAGGCGAAGAAGCACGCGCAGAAGGTCCGCGACGCGGTTCGCCCGCTCCCGAACGTGGGCGGCGGCAGCGACTCGTGGACGAGCAAGGGCGCGGCCGCGCGCGAGCACGCCGAGCAGATGGCCAAGGCGATGGAGCAGGGCAACCCGGCGGACGCCGTCGAGAGCGGCAGGAGCGCGCTCGGCGCCCTCGACGAAGCGAAGCGCGCGGCCTCCCGCGAGCGCTTCGGGCGCTTCGCCGATCCGAGCGCGGAGCGCACCGTCGAAGACGCGCGGCGGCAGATGGAGGCCGAGGTCAAGTGGGCCGAGGACAAGCTCGAGGAGCTCCGCCGGCGCGCGGCGCAGCGCGCGGCCCCGGAGCTGCGCGAGCACGGCGAGACCGAGGGCAAGCTCGGCGAGCGCGCGCGCGAGCTCGCGAAGAAGGGGCGCGATCAAGAGGCGCTGCCGCCGGCCGCGCTCGAGGCCCTGCGCGACGCCGAGGACGCCGCGCGCGAGGCGGCGCGCGCGCTCCGCGACGGCGACGCCGACAAGGGGCTGAAGAAGCAGCGCGAGGCGCAGCAGAAGCTCGAGATGGCGCGCGACGCGCTCGGCGACGGCGAGGCCGACCGCGAAGCGTCGAGCTCCGACGGCGACCGCACGGCGCGCGATCACGCGGACATCCCGACGGCCGACTCGCACAAGGGGCCGGAGGAGTTCCGCCGGCGCGTCATCAAGGGCCTCGGCCAGCCCTCCGGCGGGAAGTACAAGGACGCGGTGAAGCGCTACGCGGAGGGCCTGCTCCGATGACGAGCCGCCCGCGTCTCCGGAAGGGCGGTGCCGTCCTCGCGCTCGGCGCGGCGCTCCTCGCGGTGTGCGGGCCCGGCCGCGCCGTCGCCCAGCCCGATCCCGGCGAGGGCGCCGCCGCGCGCGCGAACGAGCTCATCGTCGCGATGGAGTACGACAAGGCGCGGGCCGATCTCGCGAAGGCGGACCCCAACAGCCCCGCGGTCGTCATGGCGAAGGCGCGCCTCGCGCTCTACGAGGAGGACTGCGACCTCTCGGCGGCGCTGATGAGCCGCGGCGACGTCGCGCAGGACGAGGAGGGGCGCGTCCTCGCCGACGTCGCCCGCGGCTGCGCCCGCGTCACCGCGGCCACCGTCGTCGACAGGGACGAGGCCGCGGGGGTCGTCGTCCGCTGGCACGACGAGGCCGACCGCGCGCTGATGCCCTTGATGGTCGACACCGTGAACAAGGCGCGCGCCTCGCTCACGCGCGACCTCGGCGTCGAGTGGAAGCGGCCGACGCGGATCACCGTCGTCCGCGATCTCCTCTCGCTCTCCGCGATGACCGGCCTCCCGTACAAGGCGGCGCAGACGACCGGCACCGTCGCGGTCGCCAAGTGGGGCCGCGTCACGATCCTCTCGCCGCGCGCGAGCAAGCACGGCTACGCGTGGCGCGACACGCTCACGCACGAGCTCACGCACCTCGCGATCTCGATGCAGTCGCGCGAGCGCGCGCCGCTCTGGCTCCACGAGGGCGTCGCGCGGCGCCAAGAGGTGCGCTGGCGCGACCCGGGGCCGTTCGACGATCGCCCGAGCGTCGAGAGCGTGGTCCAGCGGGGGATGGAGCTGAAGCTCGACCTCCCGCTCGACAAGCTCGGGCCGTCGATCGCGATGCTCCCGAGCGCCGACGCGGCCATGGTGGCCTTCGCCGAGGTCGCGAGCTTCGTCCGCTTCTTCGTCGAGACCCAGGCGGAGGGGGCGCTCGCGAAGCTCCTCGTCGCGCTCCGGACGGCCAAGAGCGTGGACGAGGCCTTGAAGCAGGTGAGCGGCGAGACGTTGTCGCAGTGGGACGTGAAATGGCGCGCGCACCTCGCGCGCAAGCCCAAGGAGCCGCTCTCCCCGCTCTACGGCCTCGGCGGCGCGCCCCCGAGCGCCGCGGACTCGCGCGAGCGGGCCCGCCTCGCGGAGCTCCTCCTCGGGCGCGGGCACCCGGACGAGGCCCTCGTGGAGCTCGACAAGGTCTCGGAGGCGCTGCTCGGCGATCCGAGCCTCCGGTACCTCCGCGCCCGAGTCCTCGAGGCCAAGGGCGACGTCGCGGGCGCCGAGGCCCTGGTCGCGGACCCGGCGGATTGGATCGCCGGCTACGGGCCGTGCTGGGCGCTCCGCGCGCGCCTCGCGCGGAGCCGCGGCGACGGGCCGTCGGCCGAGCGGGCGGCCGCCGAGGCGCTCGCCAACGATCCGTTCACCGTCGAGGCCGCCTGCGGGCGCTCGCTTTCCGACGAGCCGTCGGCACAAAAGCAGGACCCGGGTGGGCCTCTGTGCGACGCTGCCCGTCAGCGAGGTGAGCCCGATCTTGGGAAAGACTAGCGCCCCTCCGCCCGAAGCCCGTCAGGCGGGCGGCGCGGAAGGAACGGTCACGCCACGAAGCCAGGCTCCTGGAAGGAGACGGGGGGCTCGCCGCCCGCGCCCCGACCCGGCGGTGGGGACGAAGCGACGCCTGCCGGGGCTCCCGGCGAGCGGCGCCGCGTCCGGCGCGCTACGAGGTCTGATTGACCTTCCGCACGGAGGGCCGGCATAATCCGTAACGGCAGAATCTGCCGAGAGAAAGAGGTCGGCAGATCCTACGCATGACGTTGGCGTGCGGTCGGCCCGTCTATCCCCGGTCGGCTCTCATTTGTCGTCGATGAACGCGATCACGTACGCAACCGCCCAGATCCTGCGAGTGCTCCCGCGGACTCGGATCACGCGCGTCATGGGCCACCTCTCCGAGTACGCCTGGCCCGACCGCGTCGGCAAGGCCGTGGTCGACCTCTACTGCCGCGCCTACGACGTCGATCTCGACGAGTGCCGCCAGGCGAGCGGTTTCCGCTCGTTCGACGCGTTCTTCACGCGCGAGCTCAAGGACGGAGCGCGGCCGCTGCCCGACGATCCGCGCGTCGTCATCAGCCCGGCCGACGGCCGCGTCGACTCGATCGGCCCCGTCGACGGCCGCGCTTTCCACGTCAAGGGGCGGCCTTACCGGGTCGACGAGCTCCTCGGCGACGAGGACGACGCGCGCCGCTACGACGGCGGACAAGGCTGCGTCGTCTACCTCTCGCCGCGCGACTACCACCGCGTCCACGCGCCGGTCTCCGGGGCGATCTCCGCCGTGCGCTCGATGCCGGGCGACTACTACCCGGTCAACGCGATCGGCGTGCGGCACGTCCACAACCTCTTCGTCCGGAACCGCCGGGTCGCGATCGCGATCGACACGCCGCCCGAGTCCGGGCTCGGCCGCGTCACGGTCGTGATGGTCGCGGCGATGGTCGTCGGCCGGATCACCGTGAGCGGGATCGAGGAGCGCGACGTGCCGATCGGCCTCCACGAGCTGTCGCCGGCGCGACGCGTGGAGCGCGGCGACGAGATCGGCATCTTCCGGCTCGGCTCGACCGCGGTCGTGTTCTTCGAGCCGGGCGTGGTCACGAAGTGGACGGTGGGGGAGGGCGCCGTGCGCTTCGGTCAGCCCTTCGCGCTCCACGCGCCCGAGGCAGAGGCCGCGAACGGCGGCGCCACGCGGGGGGCTGGATGAGCGGCGACGGACCTTCGAAGGCGACGCCGGGGCACGCCGAGCCGCTCGACGACATCATCCTCGGCGACGAGGACGGCGTCGACGCAGCCCCGCCCGTCGCGCCGAAGCCGTCGTCGCCCCCGCCGATCCGTTCGAAGGGCCCGGCGTCCATCGCGCCGCCGATCGCCGCGGCGGTCGCGACCGCGCCGCCGAAGAGCGCGGCGTCGGTGCCGCCTCCCTCGCTGAAGAAGGAGCGGCCCTCGACCCGCGTGAAGGCCGCGCCGGACGCCGAGGCGAAGGACGCGCAGGGGCGGAAGCGCGCGAAGATGACGCTGCGCATCCCCGACGACGAGATCTCGCGTCCGAACCTGCCGGCGACGACGCCCGCGGCGGGCGTCCCGGCCGCCTCCGGCGACAAGAGCGCCGCCGCGCCGTTCGCCGCCGCCGAGGCCGCGCCGATCACCTCGCCGAGCCGTCCGCCCTCCTCGCCCGAGCCGGCGGCGCGCTCCGAGCTCGTCAGCGACAGCACGCCCCTGGCGCTCGCGCGTCCGATGACGGGGCCGCCGCCGCCGTTCAGCGCCGACGACACGCTCGAGCTCCCGAGCGATCAGGTGCGCGCGCGCCTCGCCGCGCTGGTCGGCGCGCCCGCGGTCGGCATCGACGCGACCCACGAGCCGGGCTGGACGCCGTACCAGCCGGAGGTCGCGCGCGACCTGACCCCCATCCAGCCCACGCCGATCGTCGAGCTGCGCGACGATTCGTCGAGGCGCGTCGACGGCGTCGAGGGCCGCTCCGACCCGCGCGGGACCGTGCTCGACTCGCACGAGGTCCACAACTCGAGCCCGCCGATCTCCGAGGACATCCCCGTCGACATGGACCTCTCGGGCATCGGGAGCATCCCCGATCCCTCGAGCGACGAGCTCGCGACGCACCCGCGCCTGCCCCTCGCGCTCGACTCCGAGGACATTCGCATCGACGACGGCGACCGCGTCAGCGAGACCGGCGAGGTCGAGGTCGCGCCGGAGGATCTCGTCAGCGTCGAGTCGCTCCCGTCGCCGGCCTACCACCCGCCGCCCGTGAAGACGGCGGGGAAGTACCCCGCGTTCAAGCCGTCCGACGCCGTCACGGTGCCGTCGTCGCCGGGCGCGTCGGCCATCGCGCCGAGCCGCCCGACGGGGAACACGCCCTCGCAGCCGCCTCCGACGACGCCGCAGGCCGCGCAGGCGCCGCCGGTCGCGACGCCCCAGGCGCCGCCGGTCGCGACGCCGCAGGCTCCGCCGATCGCGCCCCCCGCGCACGTGCCGCCGGTCGCTCCGGCGTCGCCCACGCCGGCCACGGCGCCGTCGACGGCGGCCGCGCGACGCCCGTCGAGCCCCCTCGTCTTCGTCCCGCCCGTCGGCGCGCTCGCGCCCCCGCCGATGACCGACACCGCCGCGACGCGCAAGAAGACGCGCCCGTGGTGGGAGGAGCTCTTCAACGACGATTTCATCCGCACCATGGCGAAGGTGACGGACAGCCAGATCGGCAAGGAGGTGAGCTTCATCGAGGAGAGCCTCGGCTGCGAGGCCGGCGCGATGATCCTCGACCTCGCCTGCGGGACCGGCCGGCACGCGGTGGAGCTCGCCGCGCGCGGCTACCAGGTCGTCGGGTTCGATCTCAGCCTCGCGATGCTCGCGCGCGCCTCCGACGAGGCGCAGGACCGCAAGCAGAAGATCAACTTCGTGCAGGGCGACATGCGCGAGATGACCTTCGAGGAGACCTTCGACGGCGTCTACTCGTGGAACACGAGCTTCGGTTACTTCGACGAAGAGAAGAACGGCGCGGTCATCGCGCGGGTCCACAAGGCGCTCAAGAAGGGTGGGCAGTTCCTCCTCGACGTCGTGAACCGCGACTACATCGTCCGCCAAGCGCCGTCCCTCGCCTGGTTCGAGGGCGACGGCTGCATCTGCATGGACGAGATGACGATCGATTTCATCACCAGCCGCATGAGGGTGAAGCGGACGCTGATGATGGACGACGGGCGCACGAAGGAGATCGAGTACTCGATCCGCGCCTACGCGCTCCACGAGCTCGGGAAGATGCTGCACGACAACGGCTTCCGCGTGGCGGAGGTCAGCGGCCGCACCGGGACGCCGGGCGTCTTCTTCGGCTGCGAGTCGCCGCGCACGCTGATCCTCGCCGAGAAGCGTTAGCGCGACGCTAGTCTTGCGTCCGTGAGCAACGCCGCGAAGACCTTGAACGAGCCTCGGAGCGACGGCGGCGGACGCCGCGGCGCCAAGGTCCGCAAGGAGTCGGGCGTGAAGGCGCTGATCCTCGAGGGCGACGCGGTCGTCGTCACGAGCGACTACGACGCGATCGCCGACGCCCACCGCGCGAAGAAGCGCTTCTGGGTGGATCTCGACGAGCGCGTCGCGCAGGCGGACAAGCTCCTGCTCGACGTCCTCCACATCCACCCGCTGGCGATCGAGGACATCTGGAACGACATCGGGATCCCGAAGGTCGAGGACTTCGGCGAGTACGTCCAGCTTGTCATGCACGGCGTCCGCGAGGAGGACGTGGGCGGCAGCGACGTCCCCGTCGCGTTGACCGAGCTCGACGTCGTCATCGGTCCGAACTTCATCGTCACCCACGCGCACGACGAGAAGGTCTGCGCGATCGCGCCCGTGCTCGCGGAGGTCGGGCGCAACGCGCGCCTCTTGAGGAAGGGCCCGGCCTGGATCGCCCACGCCGTGCTCGATCGGATGGTGGACGAGTACCTGCCCGTCGTGAACCGGTTCGAGGCGGAGCTCGAGGAGGTCGAGGCCCAGATCCTCGAGGGCAAGTCCAAGGACGACGACGAGCACGCGGTCATGCGCCGGATCCTCCACGTGAAGCGGAGCTTGCAGCTCCTCCGTCGGACGACCATCTCGCAGCGCGAGATCCTCTCGCGCCTCGCCCGCGCCGAGTTCGACGAGATCCCGCGCGAGGCGATGCCGTTCTACCGCGACGTCTACGATCACTTCGCCCGCGTCACCGAGCTCGTCGACAGCTACCGCGAGCTCGCGACGAGCCTGCTCGAGGCGCACTTCAGCATCCAGTCGCACCAGATGAACGAGATCATGAAGCGGCTGACGCTGATCTCGACGATCATGCTCCCGCTCTCGCTCGTCGCCGGCATCTACGGGATGAACTTCAAGGGCGTCTTCCCGGAGCTCGACTGGCAGTACGGCTACTTCTACGCGCTCGGCTTGATGGCCGCGATCGCCGCGGGCATCGTCCTCTACTTCAAGAAGCAGCGGTGGCTCTGAGCCGGGGGCGCGGCTCCGCTCAGCGCGCGGCGACCTCGCGCGGCGGGGCGTCCTTGCAGCAGCGCGTGCCGGTCTCGGCGCCGTTGTAGACGGCGTCGTGCCCGACCTGGAACTGGCGGCAGGCGTGGCGGCTCGGGATCCACCACGAGCCCTTCAGGACCTCCTTCCAGCCCATCTTGTTGCCCGCGCCGCGGCCGTCGGCCTGGACCCACTCCTCGACGTTGCCGGCCATGTCCTGCACGCCGAACGGGCTCGCGCACTTCTCGTGCGAGCCGACGACCGAGCGGTGATCGACGAGCCGGCCGGGCCGGCCGATGTCCGAGCTCCGGTCGACGTTGCACGCGCCCGAGTCGCGCTCCCAGCCGTACGGGTACGGGCGCATCTCCTCGCCTTCGCAGGCGAACTGCCACTCGCTCTCGCGGCAGAGGCGACCGCCCTCGGCCTCGCAGAGCTTCTTCGAGCTCGTCCACGACATGAAGTGCCGCGGCAAGCTCGTGTCCTCCTCCGCGCGCTCGGTCGCGTCGATGCAGTAGCGCATGTGGACGCGCTCCTTCGACTTGCAGACGGACCTCGCGTAGCGCGCGCAGCGGAAATGGTGGTAGCGGCTCGTCGGCGGGTCCATCCACTCGAGGCACCTCTGCTCGACCTCGGGGCAGTACTCGCCCTCCACGAGCACCATGCCCGCGGGGCACGCGTTCGCGTCGGGGCTCTTCTTCGCGCCCGCGACGGCGGGGCTCGCCTTCACGGCGGGCGCCGCCGGCGTCACGGTGGCGAGCGCGAGCGTCGCCGAGCCGGCGAGCGCCGCGTCCTTCTGCGAGCCCCGGCTCCTCGCGCAGGCGGGCGCGACGGCCGCGAGGGAGAGGAGCGCCGCGCCGAGCGCGACGGTGGCCCGCGTCGCGGCGGCGGAGGCGGGGCGTTGCTCGTTGCCCCTCGTGCGGGCGGGCGGGTGCTTCATGGGAGCGCGTGCCGTAACCCGGCTCGGCGAGGGAGAAAACGAAAACCGACGTCGCGTCTCGCCGGCGCGGCCCGCGCTGGCTGCTCCGATGATCAGTGCGCGCGCCGCGCGATCGCCTCGACCGGACCCGGCGATCGCGAGCGGTGGCGAGCATCCAAGGATCGCGCCGTCACTCGCCGAAATCGATGCCGTCGGGGTACACCCCGACATTCCAGCGTTTGTTCACGGTGAGCGAGCTCGCGTCGATCTCGAGCACGCTGCCCGGCTGCGTGTGGTTGCCCTCACAGACGAGGTACACGCGTCCGTCCTTCGCCACCTTCACCACGTGCGGCAGCGCGCACTCCGCCTTGGTGAGGGCCCCGCGCCCGGTCACCTTCGCCTGCTCCAGGTCGACGCGCACGAGCCCGTCGGGCGCCTGCGTCGGGACGAGGAGCGTCCTTTCGTCGACGAACGCCGGCATGAACGCCTTGGCCGCGAGCGGCACGGTCCGCTCCGCGACGAAGCGCTTGGCCGCGCGATCGAACACGCGGAGGTCCTGGCCCTCGAGGTCGGCGACGACGACGAGCTCTTCGTCCGGCGAGAGCGTCGCCGAGTACGGCCCGTACCGCGGCACGCCCGGCACGCCCGGCGACGCGCCGAGGGGGATGCGCGACGTCGGGAAGCCGTCGGTCGCGAGGTCGACGATCGCCAGCTCGTCGGAGCCGTAGCACGCGACGAAGGCCGTCCGATCGTCGCGGGTCGTCGCGACCCCGTGCGGCGCGGTGCAGACGGCGCGCGATCCGACGCGCTTCATCGTGCGCGCGTCGAGGACGACGAGGTGCGCGAACATCGTTGCGGGGCTCGCCGCGCCCTTCGCCGCGACGTCCATCGCGCGCTTCATGTCGAAGTGGGTGACGATGACGCGCGAGCGATCGTGCGTGAGCACGACGTCGCCCGGGTTCTCGTCGACGGGCGTCGCCGCGTTCGCCGAGAGGGTCTCGAGGTCGAGCCGCGCGAGGCGTCCGACGTCGCTCGCTCCGCCGTGCGACGCGTGCGGGTCCTTCTTCTTCCCGGGCTCGGGCGGGAACGCGAGCGCGACGAAGACGGACCTCGTGCGCGCGTCGATCGCCAAGTGGTGCGGCGCCTCGCGGGCGTCGGGATCGAGGTCGACCGGGACCGTCGTGACGGCGTCGCCGTCGCGGTCGATCACGCTGATCGAGTCCGAGCCGTTGTTGGTCACGTAGGCCGCGCGCGCGGGCGGCGTCGGGATCGCCGCCCCCGGCGTCAGCGGGCCTTCGGCGGCGGCGGGCGCCGATTTCTTGCAGCTCGAGCACCCCGCGGAGGCGGAGGCGAGAGCGAACGCGGCGAAAACCAAGTACAACCGAGCCGTGACGCGCGCGCGAACGACCGCCGGCGAAGCTCCACTGTCCGCTCGATCCTCGCGCGAGCCTTCGGCGCGCCGATCCTTCGGGCGCCGTCTCCTTGCAGGGCTCCTCATCGGCTCTGCTCTGATTTGTACCATCGGGTCCGCGCGAGCGAACGGGCGTTTCCCGGAGGCGCAGCTGATCGAGTCGGTGCCCGGCGATCCGTCCACGGTCTACCTCCGGGCGACGTTCGGCGTCCTGGTCTCGCGCGACGCGGGCAAGAGCTGGCGGTGGATCTGCGAGCGCGCGCTCGGCTACGACGGCCAGTGGGATCCCCCGGTGACCGCGGCCACGCGCGACGGTCGCCTCTGGAGTCGGCCTCGAGACGGTCTCGTCCACGCGCGACGGGTGCGAGCTCGAGGCCGCGCCGGAGCTCGACGGCCACACGGTGAAGGACCTCACGACCGATCCGCGCGGCGAGACGCTCTGGGCGATCACGGGGGCCCCCGGCAAGACGAGCTACGTCTGGCGCCGATCGCCCGGGAAGAAGTTCGAGCGCCTCGCGGGGATGGAGGAGACGAACCTGATGACGATCGAGGTCGCGCCCTCGAGCCCCGAGCGCGTGTACCTGAGCGGGCAGCCCAACTCGACCATCCGCGGGCAGGTGTTCCGCTCGGTCGACGGCGGCGCGACGTTCACGACCGCGAAGAACGACCTCGAGGCCGACGGCCCGTTCTTCATCGGCGCGGTCGACCCGCGCGATCCCGACCGGATGCTGATCCGCCACCTCCACGGGAAGGGGAGCGATCTGCTGCTCTCGCGCGACGGGGGCAGGACGTTCTCCAACGTGCTGACCATGACGAGCGCGATGTTCGGCTTCGCCAAGAGCCGCGACGGCGCGACCTACTGGGCGGGCTCCGGGCTCGCGGAGCACGGCCTCTTCCGCTCGACCGATCGCGGCGAGCACTTCGAGGTCGTGTCGAAGAGCGGCGTGCTCTGCCTCCACTCGGCCGCGCCCGACGCGCTCTTCGCCTGCGAGAACGCGCTCACGCCGGGCGCGCCGGCGATCGCCGTGTCGCGCGACCGCGGCGCGACGCTCACGTCGCTCGCGCGCTTCGCGGACATCGAGGGGCCCGTCGCCTGCGCGTCGCCCGACGCGCGCGCGAGCCTCTGCTCGGGATCGTGGCCCGAGATGAAGGCGCTCCTGTCGCCGGCGCTCGACGCCGGGGCCCCCGCGCCGCGCCCGAAGCGTCGCGACGCCGGCGCGGGCGATCGCGCCGGCGTCGACGAGGGAGGCGCACCACCGCCTCGACGCTCGACGTGCGGCTGCGAGGTTGTCGGATACGCGCCGCCCGACACCCCGGATCCACGCTGGCTCATCGCGGGGGCCTTCGCCCTCATCGTGCGGTCTCGGTCCTCCAGGCTGCGTGGATCAAAGCTCACCCGACGGCGCGCGGCCTGAGGGACAGATTGCGCAATCGGCGCGCAGGTCCGTCGCCGTCGCGACGGATCTCCCGGTGTTCCAGGGTCGGCTTGCGCACAGCCGCGCACCGATTGGACCGTGGCGACGGAACCCGGCGCGCGTCGAGCCTGGGAGCGCCGCTGGCTCCACGTTTGCACGCGATCCGGCCATGCAAATGGAACGAGTGGCGGGTCGTGATCGATCGGGATGGCTCCGGAGCTGCACCAAGAGCTCGCTCTTGATGGCGCTCGCCGCGATCGTCACGGCGACCACCTTCGGCTGCAACGACGGGAGCGACAGCACGGGCCTCTCGTCGCGGCGCGCGCGCCGCAACTCCCCGCCCGCGGCGGGCTCCGCGGACGACCACGACGCGAACGACACCGAGGGGGCGGACGACGTCGACCTCGGCAACCCGAACGCGAACTCGCGCCCGGACGCGCCGAGCACGACGGGCACGGCCGGCGAGCAGTTCTCCCTCTCGCTCCCGAACGCGACGCCGACGATCGATCTCGGCGAGTCGCTCGACCTCGACGTCTCGGTCGAGCCGAAGAGCGGCTTCTCGGGCATGGTCGATCTCTCCGTCTCCGGCCTCCCCAACGGCGTGACGGCGTCGACCGTGCAGGCGGCGATCTCGCCCGGCTCCACCGCGCCGACGACGGTGAAGATCAAGCTCACGGCCGCCGTCGACACCGTCACGACCGCGCCGAACGAGAGCGTGCCGCTCGTCGTCACGGGCCGGGCCGGGAGCGCCTCCGCGACGGCGAACGCGAACTTCAAGGTCGCGCCGAAGCTGAAGCTGACGATCCCCGTCAACGTCGACGCGCTCCGCGCCGCGACCGTGACGTACCGCGACGAGTGGGGATCCGCGTTCGGCGCCAACCAGAAGGCGCTCCGGACGCAGCAGGGCAACGGCATCGTCGTCACGGTCTTCAACGCCGACTCGAAGCAGCACATCATCCACGGCGCGTCGGGCTTCACGCACGGCAGCACGACGGCGGGCCAGGAGATCCAGCCCAACTCGTTCGAGATGCTCAACGGCGCGCCGCGTACGCGCACGCTCAACGTCGGCGCCAACGTGAACGGCTACCCGCACGACGGCGCGCAGGGCGTCGGCGCGTCGTTCCGCATCCGCGTCGAAGAAGCGCCCTGACGCGCGCCGGCGCCGCCTTCCCTGGACGCGGGAGGGCGGCCGCGACGCGCGCTCCGAGCGCGCGTCAGTCCGTCTCGTAGCGGATGCTGACGATCGTGAGCTCGACCTCGCCGGCGGGTTTCCGGAAGGTGAAGCTGTCGCCCTCGCGGCGCTTCAAGAGCGTGCGCGCGAGCGGGGACTTGTAGCTGATGCGCCCGCGCGGGGTGTCGATCTCGTCCTGACCGACGATCGTGTAGCTCGACGTCTTCCCGTCCTCGTCCTCGATCGCCACGGTCGCGCCGAAGAAGACGCGCTCGACGTCGGGCCGATCCGTCGGCTCGACGACGCGCGCGCTCTCGAGGCGCTTCGTGAGAAAGTGGATCCGGCGGTCGATCTCCCGGAGCTTCTTCTTGCCGTAAATGTACTCCGCGTTCTCGCTCCGATCGCCCTGCGCGGCGGCGTCGGCCACGTCTTGGACGATCTTCGGGCGCAGCTTCGTGCGGAGCTCGACGAGCTCCTCCTGGAGGCGGCGCGCGCCCTGCCGCGTGATGTAGTTCGGCTCGCCGCTCACGGCGCCCCGGGGGCGCCGACGCCGCGCGGCGCCGCGAGCCTGGAGACGAGGACGTCCAGCGCCCACGCGCGGGGGCGCCCGTCGTGGAGCGCGAGCACGGCCGCGGCGATCGCCCGGCGCGAGGCGTCGCGCGGGACGCTCACGACGGCCCAGCGCGCGTCCGGCTCCTTGCCCCACTGCCTGCCGGCGACGACCTTCACCCGGCGCGCGCCCTCGCAGATCGCCACCGTGGTCCGCGGCGGGCGCACGAGCTCGAGCGCGCGCTCGGCGAACGCGATCCGGTCGAAGCTCTCGGTCGAGCTCTCGGCGAGCTCCTCCGCCTGCTCGATCCGCTCGATCTCGATGCGCGGCATGTCCGTCGAGCCTAGCACCTCCCGGCGCGGGCGTACCTCGCGGCTCAGCGCCCGCGCGCCCGCGACGACAGCTCCAGGAAGTAGCTCACGAGGTCGCGCTCCTTGTGGCCCATCGCCACGAGCCGCGCGATCCGCCCGAAGGGCCAGACCCGCGTGTCGGGCGGCACGATCATCACCCAGTAGCCGAGCTCGTTCGGCGAGATGTCGAGCCACTCGGCGTCGAGCCGTCGCGACAGGATCTCGCTGAGGAGCGCGCCGTGGCGCCGGAGCTCGTACGCCTCGTCGCTCGTCTTCACGACGCGGTCCGGGAACGACTCGAGGAGCACCGACTGCATCGCCTCGATGCCGCTCACGTCGGCGCGCAGGTCGATGCCGCGCTTGAGGCGGTAGTCGAGCCCGAGCTCGCGCGCGAGCAACGTGAACTGCACGCGCGCCTCGAGCACCGAGGTCGGGAGCACGTCGAGCGATCGCGGCTCCCCGCCGAGGCCGGGCGGCAGCGGCAGGTGCTCGGCGAGCTCGTCGGCCCCGCCGAGCCGCGGGAGGAGCGGCGCCTTGGGGAGGAGCGGCGCGGGGCTCTCGTGCCGGTAGGGCGGCAGCGACGCGCCGTGCATGAACGAGGAGCGGCCCGGCGCCACCGAGGCCGTCGGCGTGATCGGCTCGAGATCGGGGCTCACGAGCGGCGGCGTCTCGCCGAGCAGGCTCGGCGACGCCTCGAGCAGCGGCGCGACCTCGTGCGCGGGGACGCGCCCCGAGGGAGGACGCAGCGGCGTCGGCCGCTCGTGGGCCGAGCGCTCCGGCGCCGGCTCCTCCGACAACGGCGCTCGCCTCGCGGGCGCGGGGGACGAGCGGACCTCGGAGAACGCTCCCGAGGCGCGCCGGCCCGCCGGCGCGGAGCTGGAGCGGGGCACGATCGGCGAGTCGGGCTCGGCGCGCGGATCGAACGAGGCCGGCGGTCGCGTCTCCATCATGACGCCGCTGATGCGCGGTCGGCGCGACGGGCGCTGCGCCTCGGGCGGAGGCGCCGAGCTCGGCGCCGGCGGGAGCAGGTCGGGGCCCGGCAGATCGAGCGTGAACGACGCCGCCGGATCGGGCGTCGGCGGCAGCTCGAGCTCGAGCGGCGGGGCCGGCGGGCGGGGGAGCACCTCGGCCGCCGCGGGGCGCTGGGACCGGAGCGCGGCGGTGGGCGTTCGTCGATCGCCGGGACGTACGGCGGCAGCACCGAGCAGAGCTCTCGTCGATCGTCGGCGCCGCGTGCGGAGAGGTGGCGCCGACAGCGGCGGCTTTTTCGCCGAAGCTTGCGGCGGAGGGAGCGGGGAGCGACGCGACGAGCGTCGCGACGGCGGCGGCGGCGCGCGGTGCCCCTCGGGCGGAGGCGCCGCGGAGGCAGGGCGCGACGGCGCCGCCGGCGGCGGCAGCTGGCTCGCGGTGACGTGCGGCGGACGAGGCGGGGGCGGGCTCGGGAGCGCCGGCACGAGGTCGTCGGGCTCGAGGCTCAGCGGGACCGGCTCTCCGAGCGGCGGCTCCCCCGCCTCGGCGAGCGGGGGCGCGACGCCGAGGTCGTCGAGCGCGTCGATGACCGGCGGCATGACCGCGGCGATCTCGGCGGCGAGCGCCGCGGGCGGCCGGCTCGGCTGGGCGGCCTTCGGCCCGTCGGTGAGCGTCTGCTTCTTCGCGGGCGCCGCGCCGACGGCCCGCGCGAGCAGCCGCTGCGCGCGGAGCAAGAGCCCCTCGTCGACGCCCGGCGCGTCGACCAGGTCGCGGGCGTAGGGCATCGCGCGCCGTGGATCTCCGGCGTCGAGCCACGCCTCGGCGGCGAGCAGCGCGAGCTCCTGGAACGACGTCATCGAGAGCGCGAGCGCGGAGACGCGCTCCGCGACGAGCTTCGGCGGCTCGAGGTGCATCGCCAGCGACGCGCGCGCGCGCAGGTACGTCGTGCCCGGCGTCCGTCCGTGACGGCGCTCGGCCTCGTCGATCGCGTCGAGCGCGCCGTCGAGCTCGCCCGCCTCGAGGCGCGTCTCGATCGCCCAGAGGTCGGCCGACGCGAGCGGGCCCCGCTCGGGCATGTCGCGGAGCGACACCGTCCCCTCGAGCGACCCGTAGAGCGCGCGGGCGTCCTCGTCCGGCGCGGCGTCGGCGCGCGCGCGGAGGAACGCGATCACGTCGGCGCGCGGGAGCGCCTCCTGGATCTCGGGCTTGGGCGCGCGGTGCGCCAGGCCTCCGAGCGCGTTCGCCAGGCGCTTCGGATCCGCGAACGACGGGCGCTTGTACGTGCGCGCGCCGGGCTTGCCGTCCTTGGTGCAGGCGTCGGTCGAGAGGAAGATCGTCGTCTCGTCCGGCTCGGCCTCGAGGATCGTCGCGAGGTAGAGGGCGTGGAGCGTCGCGCTGGCGTGCTCCATCTCGAGATCGCGCGCGAGCGTCGCGAGGTCGAGGAAGACGCCGCGATAGAGGTGCGCGACGCCGTCGTAGCCGTCGGACTGGAAGAGCTCGCCGGGCCCCAGGTAGCGCGCGACGCGGCGGACGGCGACGCCTCGCGCGTAGGCGTCGGACAGGACGGGCTGCATCGACTCCGCGAGCTCGCGGGCGAGCGCCGGCGTCATCCCGAGGTGAGCGAGCCGCGCGCGCGCGAGCTCGGCGGTGGTCTGGTAGCCGTGCTCGCGGACGCGGCCGGGCTCGCTCGCGCGGAGCTCGATCTCGCCGATCTCGAACATCGCGTACTCGGTCTCGGGCGGCGCCGTCCCGCGGAGGACGACGCGATCGCCGACGAGGAGCAAGCAGGTCGCCGCGGCTCCCGCGGGTCTGGAGGCGCCGTCGCTCACGCTCTCGCTCCTCTCTTCGATCCCCACGACACCATGGAGTCCCCACCGTGCCATCGGCGGCTCTCGCCCCACGCGGTCGTGAGCCCCCTGGCGAGTTGGCAGGATCGCATGTTCACGCGTCGGGAGAGAGGAGAGGCTTCGAAGAAAAGCGGTCGGTTCGGGCCGACCCGCATATGCCCGTTTTACAGCGGATTTCCCGCGGATGGCCACTATTGCAGGCGGTCTTTTTCCTTTGCCCCTCCGGGTCGGCCGGCTTTATATGTGGCTGCCTTACGTGGGAGCCCTGATGAAAGCACGAATCGCCTACGCTTCAGTCCTCGTCGCCGCTGGTCTCGTCGTCGTCGCTTGTGCTTCGAAGAAGCCGGCGCCGAAGGAGCCGACCGTCACCGAGACCATCTCCGACGCGGGAGCGGACGTCGAGGTCGAGGCCGAGCCGCCCCCGCCGGCGTCGCTCTTCGAGCGTCTCGGCAAGGAAGAGGGCATCACGCAGTTCGTCGACACGTTCATCAAGAACCTCCAGGCGGACACGAAGTTCAACAAGCGCCTCGCCAACGTGAAGGGCGCGAAGCTCGAGAAGCTCAAGAAGGACCTCGTCGACCAGATCTGCGTCGAGTCCGGCGGTCCCGAGGCCGGCGCCGAGTGCAAGTACGAGGGCCGCTTCATGCGCGAGATCCTCGGCGCGAAGAGCAAGCTCAAGGAAGAGGAGTGGACCACGATGCTGCTCGACCTGCGCACGGCGCTCGAGGAGCACAAGATCGGCGACAACGAGCAGCAGGACCTCGCCTCCGCGCTCGGCAAGTTCCGCGACGACGCCGTCGACGTGAAGGCGCCGAAGCCCGCGAAGCCCTGATCGTCGCGCGAGGGCACCGTGAAGGACGCGTCCGACGCCATCCTCCGGCACGAGCAGGCCGCGTACCTCGAGGGCATCGAGCCCGCGCGCGACCCGCTGCTCGCCGAGATGGAGACGTGGGCGAAGGACCACGGGCAGCCCATCAGCGATCCCGAGGTCGCCTCGTTCCTCGCCGTGACCGCGCGCCTCTCGGGCGCGCGGTCGATCGTCGAGGTCGGGACGAACATCGGCTACGGCGCGATCGTCCTCGCGCGCGCGGCGGGGCCCGACGCGCGAGTCGTCACGATCGAGAACGACGCCGAGACCGTGGGCGTGGCGCGCGGGTTCATCGCGCGCGCCGGGCTCTCGTCGCGGATCGAGGTCCGCCAGGCCGACGCCCTCGCCGAGCTCGCGGTGCTCACCGATCCGATCGACCTCGTCTACGTCGACTGCGTGAAGGAGCACTACCCGGCGTACCTCGACCTCGTGCTGCCGAAGCTCTCCGAGCGCGGGGTGATCGTCGCCGACAACGTCCTCTGGAAGGGCCTCGTCGCCGCCGCGGACGTCCCCGCGCACGAGGTCGGCCGCGTCCAAGCGCTCCGCACGTTCAACCACGCGATCGTGACCGACTCGCGGCTGCGCGGCGTCGTCCTGCCGCTCGGCGACGGCGTCGCCTACGCCGTCCGCGTCTGAGTCCGCGGGCGTGAGCCAGGACACGCGCGGGCGGATCGTCGACGCTGCCATCCAGCTCTTCAACGCGCGCGGCGTCGGCGTCGTGACGACGAACCACGTCGCCGCGCACCTCAAGATCAGCCCGGGGAACCTCTACTATCACTTCCGGAACAAGGAAGAGATCGTGCGCGAGGCGTTCGACCGGATGAACGCCGAGGCCGACGCCGTCTGGCAGCTCGACGCGGCCCCCGCGGCGGCCGGCGGCGGGGCGAAGCGTCCGGCGGTGGACCCGACGGCGCTCCAGCGCATCCTCGTCGGCAACCTGAAGCTCTACGCGCGCTACCTGTTCTTCGCGCGCGAGCTCCCCTCGCTCCTCCGGAGCGATCCGGTCCTCCACCAGCGCTACGCCGAGGTCTCCTCGAGGCGCGTCGATCAGCTCGAGTCGGTGATGGCGCCGCTCGTCGAGGCGGGCCTCCTCCGCGACGTCGGCGATCGCGAGGACCTCCGGACGCTGGTGGAGAGCGCGTGGATGGTCGGCCTCTTCTGCATCCCGTACGCGGAGACGCTCGACGTCGCGCTGGCCGGCCGTCCGACCGCGAAGGCCCAAGCCGAGCGCACCCGCGCCGCGATCGAGCGCGGCGCGCTCCTCGTCCTGCACATGTTCAAGCCGTACATGGACCCGCTGGCGTACGTGGCGCTCGTCGTGATCGTGCGCACCGAGCTCGAGAAGCTGACGCTCCGCTGAGCCGGCCCGCGGATCGGGCGGGGCCGCCTCCGGCCCGAGCCGGAGGCGCGGATCAGGCGGGCGCGCCCGCGGCCTCGCCGGCGCTCACGGCGCCGGGCCCAGGGAGCTCCGGCGGCGCGTCGGGCGAGCGCTTGTACCCGCACTCCTTGTCGGCGCACGCGATCATCGGCTTGGCCTTGGTGCCCCCGAGGACGAGGAACTTCGCGCCGCACGCGGGGCACGGCTCGGGGAGCGGCTTCTGCCACAGCTTGAAGTCGCACTTCACGGTCTCGTCGTTGTAGCGGCTGCACCCGTAGAAGGTCTTGCCGCCCTTCTTCTTCGGGCGCACCTCGATGATGTCGCCGCCGCACTTCGGGCAGGGGACGCCGAGCGGGACGGGGCGCGCGTTCTTGCACGCCGGGTAGCCGGTGCACGAGAGGAACTCGCCGTAGCGACCGCTGCGGATGGCCATCTTCTTGCCGCACTTCTCGCAGTCGATGTCCGTCTCGCGGGGCGGCGGAGCGCCGTTGCCGTCCGGCCCCATGTCCTTCGTGGCCTTGCACTTCGGGTAGTTCGAGCAGCCGGCGAACCAGCCGTTCTTCGACCAGCGCTTCGACAGCGTCCCTTGCGGGAGGGCGCGGAGCTTCTCGTCCTCGGCGTTCGGCCCGCAGCTGTCGCAGAGCTCGTCGAGCGGCACCGGATCGGGGTTCCAGCGCTTGCCCTTCTTGCTCTTGTCGAGCTGGCTCTTGAACTTCTTGTAGAAGCGCGAGAGCAGGGTCACGCGCTCTTCGTTGCCGGCTTCGACCTCGTCGAGCTCCTCCTCCATGCCCGACGTGAACGCCGGGTCCATGAACTCGAGCTCGCTCTCGAGCAGGCCGCTCACGACCATCCGTCCGAGCTGCGTCGGGCGGAAGCTCCGCCCGTCGACCTTCTCGACGTAGTCGCGCGCCTGAACCTTGCTGATGATCTCGGCGTACGTGCTGGGGCGCCCGATGCCGCGCTCCTCGAGCTCGCGCACGAGCGAGCCTTCGTTGTAGCGCGCCGGCGGCTGCGTGAACTTCTGCTCGGCGAGCACGCCCGGCGGCGTGAGGAGCTCGAGCACCTCGCCCTCGGCGAGCTCGGGGAGGGAGGCCTCGCCCTCGGCCTCTTCGGCCTTCGCCGCCTCGGCCTCCTCCCTCGTCTCCTCGGCGCCGGCTTGCTCGTCCGCGGCGGTCCCGTAGACCTCGAGCCAGCCGGCGAACTTGAGGACGCGCCCGCTCGAGCGGAGCATGTACGTCGACGGAGAGCCGGGGGCCTTCGCCTCGGTCTCCACCGACGTCTGGTCGTAGACGGCCTCCTTCATCTGGCTCGCGACGAAGCGGTCCCAGATCAGCTTGTAGAGCTTGAACTGGTCGTCCTTGAGGTGCTTTCGCACGACGTCCGGCGTGTAGTCGAGCGAGGTCGGGCGGATCGCCTCGTGCGCGTCCTGCGCGTTCTTCTTCGACTTGAAGACGTTCGGGTCGACCGGCAGGTTCGTCTTGCCGTACTTCGTCTCGATGTACGCGCGCACCGCCGCGAGCGCGTCCGGCGAGACGCGCGTGGAGTCGGTACGCATGTACGTGATGAGGCCGACGGTGCCGAGCTCCTTGCCGAGCTCGACGCCCTCGTAGAGGCCTTGCGCGATCTGCATCGTGCGCTTGGCGCCGAAGCCGAGCCGGTTGACGGCGTCCTGCTGGAGCTTGCTCGTCGTGTAGGGCGCGTAGGTCTTCCGCTTGCGCTCGGCCTTCGTGATCTTCGCGACCGTGTAGGTCGCGGACTCGAGGTCCTTCTTCACACGGGCGGCGGTCTCGCCGTCCTTCACCTCGAGCTTCTTGCCGTTCTCCTGCGCGAGGCGCGCGGCGAACGGCTGGCGCTTCTTGTCCTTGCCGCTCTTCGCGAGCGTCGTCCCGATGTTCCAGTACTCCTCGGGGACGAACGCCTCGATCTCGATCTCCTTGTCGACGATCAGCCGGAGCGCCACGCTCTGGACCCGCCCCGCCGAGAGGCCGAAGGCGAGCTTCGACCAGACGAGCGCGGAGACGTCGTACCCGACGATGCGATCGAGCACGCGCCGCGCGCGCTGCGCGTCGTACAGGTGCTTGTTGAGCTTGCGGGGCGTGGCCACGCCCTTCTGCACGCCGCCCTTCGTGATCTCGTGGAACTCGACGCGCTTGGCCTTGTCGGGCTTGCCCGTGAGCTCCTCCGCGAGGTGCCACGCGATCGCCTCGCCCTCGCGGTCGGGGTCGGTCGCGAGGAGGATGTCGTCGGCCTGCTTCGCCGCGGCCTTGAGCTCCTGGAGGACCTTCTCCTTCCCGGGGACGATCTCGTAGGTCTCCTGGAAGCCCTTCTCGACGTCGATGCCCATCTTCTTGGGCAGGTCCTTGACGTGACCTTTCGACGCAAGGACCTCGTAGCCCGTGCCGAGGTACTTCTTGATCGTCTTGGCCTTGGCCGGCGACTCGACGACCACGAGCGTCTTGCTCGCCTTCGTCGCCTTCGCCGCTGCCTCGACGGCTTCCACTGTCTTACCCATGCGCACGAACCCCGGGTCTCTCGCTTGTCACGCTTCTTGGATGCACGGGGGTTGCGGGGAGAAACCCCCTGCCAAGCCCCCACTAGGCCAAGAAGTGCAGTAGTCCCGACGGCTTATAACGCGTTTCTGCGACGAAAGAAGCCGTCAGGGCCCTCTACTACTACGTCCTTCAAAGATAGCGTCAAGAGTGCCGTGAGGGTCGAGCTCGTCGGCAGGCCCACCCGATCGACCACGGTGTCCTGTTGGGTCGGGGCGAATGAAAGTGCCGAAAATACAGCCTTTTCATCCTCGGACCAGGCGCTGGGATCGACCTCGAAGAGGGGCGCATCGGAATAGCTCTGCCGGCGTGAACGGAGCGGCCGAACCGGCCGCGCGCGGGGGGCGATCCCGCCCCAGGCTGCGGCGGGATCGCCCATCGCGGGCGGCGGTAGCCCGAGCGCAAGGAAGAGCTGCTCCGTCGTCCACAGGACCTCCGCGCCCCCGCGCGCGCCCTCGGTCGCCGTGCCCTCGAACGCCGGGTCCCACGGCAACCCGGGGACGAGGAAGAGCCGCCGCCCGAGGCGCCGCGCCCAGCCGATCGCGTTGAGCGAGCCGGAGCGCGGCCCCGCCTGCACGACGACGACGCACTCGGCGAGCCCCACGAGCACGCCGTTGCGCGCGCGCGGCGTGAGCTCGTCCTTGATCGTGCCGTCGGGGAAGGGCCAGATCATCCGCGACGAGCTCGACCGCTCGATCTCCGCGAAGAGCGCCCGGTTCGAGGTCGGGAAGGCCTCGCCGCGTCCGGTGCACGCCACGCACCAGGTCGCGCCCCCGGCCGCCGCCGCGCCGAGGTGGGCCACCGAGTCGATCCCCTTCGCGCCGCCGGAGACGACGATCACGTCCGCTCTCGCCAGGTGGTAGGCGAGCGCGTGCGCGAACGCGCAGGCCTCCTTCGACGCCGAGCGCGAGCCCACGATCGCGACCGCGCGCCGGTCCGTGTCGAGCGGCCCCGAGAGCGTCAAGACGGGCGGCTCGTCGAGGTGGCAGAGGGCGCGTGGATAGTCGGCGTCGTGCGGCTTCAGCTTCACGCACGGAGGTCGGCCAAGGCCCCGGGGTGGTTGTCGGCTTTCGCGGGCGCGCGTCGCGCGCGGTCACTTCGGCTTCGAGTAGAGCTGGGCCGCGACGGTGCCGCCTCCCTGCTTCGCGTGGAGATCGACCTTGTACGGCACCGCAAGCGGGATGACGGGGCACATCGGCTTCGGCGCGGCGCCGATCACCGCGGTCGGCCCGGCCATGCCGTCCTGGCCGGCGAGGAAGTTGTAGAGCGGCGGCGCGAGCAGGTTCACGTCGAGGTCCACGACGCCGGCGCCGTACGCGACGATCGTGTAGCACTTGGACGGCTCCAGGTTGACGATGAAGTCGACGTGCCCGCCCTCGGCGAGGTCGCCCTTCGCGACCTGGCCGTCCGCGCTCATCCCGGGGGCGTACTTCGCGGCGGCCGCGCGGAGCCCGGCCTCCGCCGGATCGGCGATCGCGCTCGCCGGTCCGAGCCACGCCGAGCCGGCGGCGGCCGCGGCGGCGAGGAGCGACGCGAGCGCGTTCGGATCGGTCGTGTGCACGGTCCCGAGCTGGCCGGCCGAGCCTTGCGGCGGCGGGCACGCCTGGCCCGGCGGGCAGCTCGGCGGCGCGCAGGGTTGACCGGGTTGGCAGTCGTTCGCCGGGGCCGCGCACGCTTGTCCGGGCGGACAGGCGCCGGCGTCGCCTCCCAGGCTGAAGCTCGCCTTGGCGTCGGGCGTGTTGCTGCCGCAGGCGAGCGGCGCGGCGACCGAGGCAGCCACGAGCGCGAGGACGCCGAACGATCGACCGTGACCCATGGACCTCGACGTTACGCCTTTTGCGCACGCCGGCCCAGTCGGGCGGCGTCACTCGCCGGCGCGCTCGCGGACCTCGAGGGCGCGGCGCAGGCGCGCCGATCTCGCCGAGGCGGACGGATGGTGCGCGAGGTAGGTCGGCGAGAAGCCGCCGGGGCGTCGCGCGCGCTCCGCCTCGAGCTCCGCGAAGAACCGGAGGACCGCGAGCGCGCCGCGCGACGACCTCCCGCCCTCCGTCGCGCGATCGACGGCCTCGGCGTCGCGGACGTCCTGGTGGCGCGGGTAGACGCGGGCGGCGATCGCGGCCGCCCCTCGCTGCTCCGCGCTCGTCCAGTCGTCGTCGCCCCGCTCCTTCGTCTCGGTCGGCCTCGGACACGCGAGATCGCCCGCGCGGAGGCGCGCGAGCTCGTGCGCCAGGACGAAGCCGAGCGCTTCGGCGAACCGCTCCGCGTAGGTCGCCCCGCGGCCCTCGGCGACGTGGAAGCCGGGCGGCGGCGGCAAGAGCCGGCGGCCGAGGGGCTGCGCGCGCGCGACGAACGCGGCGTACTCCTCGACCTTGCGCGAGCCGTCCGCCTCGTCGTAGCTCGCCGCGCGGGCGACGTGCGTGAGGAGGCGGAGCATCGCGTCCGAGACGACGACGACGTAGTCGCCGTCGTCGTCGCACGCGACCTGGGCGAACGGATCGGCCGCGCTGGCGTCGAAGGCCGCGTAGACCCCGACGAGGCGCCGACGATCCTCGTCGCGCAGGGCGGACACGAGGCGCTTCAGCTCGGCCTGCGCGCGCGCCCGGAGGTCGGCGCCCTCGAGGCCCGGCGCGATCTCGTCGGCCCGCGCGCCTCGCGTGTCGGTGAGCGCGCCGAGGAGGACGGCGAGGCCGACGAGGAAGATCGAGACGCGTGTGCTCCTCACGGAGCGCCGAGTCGGCCGGCGCGCGCCGCGGTTGCGCGGCTTCGTTATTGGCGGACGAACTTGAACGGGATGTTGATGGTCGTGCTCGCGCCGGGCGCCGGGAACTGCCAGGTCTTGACCTGGTTCTCGATGCACTTCGCGACCACGGGATCGTCACCGCTCGACGACGTGCTCGAGACGCTCCCGTTGGGCGCGACGTTCGCGGTGACCGTGACGTTGACGCTCGACTTCTGGTCCGACCCGCCGCGCTCCCAGCAGGTGCGCTTCACGCCGTTGCGGTGCACGGCGACGACGCGCTCGACGCCGGCTTGATCGAGCCCGCCGCCCGAGCCCGCGCCCGGCGACGTGTTCGGTCCGACGTTGGGGCCGCCGCCGTTCGGGACGAGGTTGCCGAGATCGAGCCCCTTCTTCTCGGGGACGTCGGCGGTCTTCGTCGTCGCGCCCTTCGCCGCCACCGCGACCGGCTTGCCCTTCGCCTCGGCGCTCGTCGGGGCGCTCGGGTCGGCCGACGCCGTCGGGGGCGGGACGTCGTCGTCCTTCGTGGCCACGGTGGGCGTCGGCGCCGGCGCGGGGACCTGGATGACGACGGGCGCCGGCGCCTGCGGCGGACGGAACACGATGAAGGCGATCCCGCCGCCGAAGCCGAGCGCGAGGACGAGGATCGGCCAGAACCAGAGCGGGACGCCCTTCTTCTGCGGCGCGTAAGGCGGCGCCGCCGCGACCGACGCCATGCTCGCGCGCTCGGCGAAGGGAGCGGCGAGCGGCGCGGGCGCGGGCGCCGCGAACGGATCGGTCGCCGCCGCGGCGAACGGATCGGCCGCCGGCGCGAACGGATCCGGCCGCGGCGCGGACGCGGGCGGCGCCGAGAACATCGGCGCGGGCGGGGCGGGCGCGAAGGACGGCGCCAGCGCGGCGGCCGGAGCGGCTCCGCCGGTCAGCGGCGCGGTCGTGAGCGGCAGCTCGTCGATCGCCGGAGCGCTCGCCGCCGGGCGCAGCGGCACGACGTTGCGCCCGCGGCCGCGGGCACCGACGGGGCCATCGGCTCGCGGCGCGGGGCGGCGGCGGCGTGTTCCGCGGCGGAGCCGAGAAGGCCGGCTGAGGCGCCGACGGGGCATGGACCGTCGGCGCGCGCGGCGCGACGGAGGGCTCCGGAGGCGTCGCGATGAGCGACGGCCGGTTCCCCTCCGCGGCTTCGCGGACGAGGGCGGCGAGCTCGGGGATGCTCCGGATCGGACGCCACTCCTCGAGGCCCTCCTGCCAGCAGAGCGACTCCTCGGTGACGGCGCCGCCGGCCGCCTTTCGACGGAGCTCCGAGATCCGCACCGGCCCGACCGGCACCCCGTTGATCGCCACGTACCACTCGTCGGTGACGCTGAGCTCGATCGACGCCGAGGGACGGTCCCCCGGCGCGCTCGCCGGAGCGTCGTGGACGTTGCTCTTGAAGGCGCCCGCGAGCGCGCCGCCGGGCGCGGCGGACGGGGCGCGCGGCTTCGCGGCCGAGAGGCTCGTCGCGAGGCCGCTCTTCATCGGCGGACGCGGCGCCGAAGGGCTCGCCGGCGGACGCGGCGGCGCGCTCGCGACGCTGGTCTCGGTGACGGCCGCGCGCACCTCGATCTGGTGGCCGCACTTGCGGCACTTCATCCGGACGGTCTTGCCCGCCACCTTCTCGTCGGCGATCTGGTACTTCGCCTTGCAGCTGTCGCAGAGGAACTTCACGGTGTTCTGCTCGTGAACGGGACGGTTGACCTTCCTCGGAAGCGTAGCCGCTTTGTGAGCGCACGCGCGACAAAGAGAGACGCGCCGAGCGCGGCTTTTTCACCCGCATCCCCGCGTCGCTGGGGGACGCGGGCGCCCCGCGAACGAGCCCGAGCCCGGTCGCGCGCGCGTGCCTCTCGGTCGCGCGCGGCCCTCGGGATCGGCCACGCGCTCAAGCTCCCGCCGGGACGGGATCAGAGCAGGCGCATCATGTGAGCTTTGATCGACTCGCGCGTCTCGTTGTCCGGGGAGGTGTGCACGCAGCGCTCCCACATCTCGACGGCCTTGTTCTTGAACCCCGCCTTCTCGTAGAGCACGGCGAGGTTCTTGAGCGCCGGGAAGTGGCGCGGGTTCAGGTCGACCGCGCGCTCGAGCTCGGTGATGCCGTCGTAGAACTGGCCGCGCTTCCCGTAGATGAGCGCGAGGTGGTAGCGGAGCCGGTAGGCGAGGGGATCGATCGCGATGCCCTTCTTGAGGAGCCCGATCGCGAGATCGACCTCGCCGTTCTTGTAGGCGCCGATGCCCTCTTCGAGGTAGCGCGCCGCCGTGTTGTTGATGAGCTCCGGATCGTGCGGCGGGGCCGTCCCCGGCTTGTTCTCGAGGAGGCGGTCGACCTTCGAGACGAGGTCGGCGATGCGGAACGGCTTCTCGACGTAGTCCTCGATGCCGTAGTTGACCTTGAGGTCCTCGGCGATGCGCCAGCCGCGGTAGACGGCGCTCATCATCAAGATGGGGATCGCGCCGTACTTCGCGCTCCCCTTGATCCGGCGCGCGATGTCGAAGCCGTGCACCTCCGGGAGCATCGCGTCGAGCAGGATGAGGTCCGGCGTCTCCTCCTTGACGAGGCGGAGCGCGATGAGCCCGCGGTCGGCCTCCATCACGGCGTGGCCGCGATCCGTGAGGAGGCGTCGCACGAGCTTGCGGATGTCCTCCTCGTCGTCGACGACGAGGATGCGCTTGCCGGAGGCGCTCGTCCTCGGCGACGCGGAGAACGGATCGAGGCCGGCGGCGTTGCGGAGCTCGTCGGTCAGCATCTCGACCCGCGAGACCTCTTCGCCCATCTCGCCGAAGTCCGTCGTCGAGAGCGCGGCCTCGGCCGCCGACTCCGCCATCTGCTGATCGACGACGACCGACGGCGCTCCGCCCGGCTGGACGCTCTCGCGCTCGCGGCGGTCCTGGTGCGGGCCGTCGCCGCCGCCCGTCACGCGGTCGATCGCCGAGCGCGGCGCGCTGGGCCCGATGTAGTGCCTCTGCCCTTGCTCCTTCGCGTCGTAGGCGTCGCGGATCGTCTTCTCGAGCGTCGTCGAGATCGCGACGTACGGGTAGATCCTCCGCCCGGTCACGAACTCGAGCTCGTCGATCACCCGCTTGTCCTGCGGGTTGCCCATCGCGAGGAACAGGCGGTCCTCGCGGACCAGGACGGGCAGGACGCGGCTCGACTCGGCGACCTCGCGCGGGACCATGTCGAGGTGCTCGAGCGACAGCGCGAGCTGGTTCAGATCGATGCCGGGGACGCCGAACTGCTCGGAGAGGGCGCGCAGGACCTCCGTCTCGGGGACGACGCCGCTCGACGCGATGCGCGACGCGAGCGGGACGCCGTCGCGCGCCGTCTTCTGCGTGGCGAGCTGCCTGTCGAGCTCCTCCTGCGAGATGAGACGGCGCTTGAGGAGGATGCGGCCGATCGGTTTCTTCTCGTCGGACGACATCTTTCCCGTCTAGCAGGTTATCCTAATTTTCTTCCGCGAGGTCGGCCAGCGTGCGCGCCTTGAAGGCGGCCCAGGATCCGGCGCGGATCGCCGCTCGCGCCCCGCGAACGAGCTCGCCGTACCAGTGGAGGTTGTGGAGGGTGAGCAAGCGGAGGACGGTCATCTCCCCGGCGAGGTAGAGGTGACGGAGGTAGGCGCGGGCGTAGCCCCCCGCGCAGCAGGGGCAGCTGCACGCGGCGTCGATCGGCCCCGGGTCGTTCTTGTACCGCGCCTGCTTGATGACGACCCGGCCGGAGCGCGTGAGCGCCTGGCCGTTGCGCGCGTTGCGGGTCGGGAGGACGCAGTCGAACATGTCGACGCCGGCGTCGATGGCCTCGAGCAGGTCCCGCGGCGTCCCCACCCCCATCAGGTAGCGAGGCCGCTCGGGATCGAGGGCGTGCGCGACCTCGTGGAGCGTGGCGTACATCTTCGGGATCGGCTCGCCCACCGAGAAGCCGCCGAGCGCGAGCCCGTCGAAGCTCGGCTGGAGCGACGCGAGCTCCTCGGCGTGCGCGCGCCGGAGGTCCGCGAAGCAGGCGCCCTGGACGATCCCGAAGAGCGCCTGACCTTCGGGGCGCTCGGTGGCGAGGGCGCGGCGCGCCCAGCGCGTGGTCCGCGAGACCGCGGCCTCGACGACGTCGCGCGCCGAGTCGCCCGGCGGGCAGACGTCGAGCTGCATCTGGATGTCCGCGCCGATCTTGCCCTGCACCCGCACCGCGACCTCGGGCGAGAGGTGGTGCCGGGCGCCGTCGAGGTGCGAGCGGAAGGTGAAGCCCTCCTCGTCGAGCGTGACGAGCGACTTGCGCGGCGCCGGCGCGGGGCCGCTCGGCGGCGCGGGGCGGGGGAGGTTTCCGCCGAGCGAGAACGCCTGGAAGCCGCCCGAGTCGGTGAGCATCGCGCGCGGCCACCGCGTGAAGCCGTGGAGCCCGCCGAGCGACGAGATGACGTCCGGCCCCGGCCGTAGCCACAGGTGGTACGTGTTGCCGAGCATGATCTGCGCGCCGGTCGACGCCACGTCCTCGGACGTGAGCCCCTTGACGCTCCCCTGCGTGCCGACGGGCATGAAGGTCGGCGTCTCGACCTCGGCGTGCGGCGTCGTCAGCACGGCCGCGCGGGCGTGGCCGCTCGGCGCCGACGCGAGGACGCGGAACGCGAAGCCCTTCGCGCGCGGGGCCGTCACGACGCGGCCTCCGCCGGCCGCTCGTCCGTCCTCGTGAGCAGCATCGCGTCGCCGTACGAGAAGAAGCGGTAGCGCTCCTTCACCGCCGCGCGGTACGCGGAGAGGACGCGATCGGTGCCCGCGAACGCCGACACGAGCGCGAGGAGCGTCGACCTCGGCAGGTGGAAGTTCGTGAGCAGCCGATCGACGACGCGGAAGCGGTACCCCGGCTGGATGAGGATGCGCGTCTCCTCGGCGCAAGGACGCACGTGCCCGTCGCGGCCCGGATCGGCCGCCGACTCGAGCGCGCGCACCACGGTCGTCCCGATCGCGACCACGGGCGCGGCCCGCTCGCGCGCGCGGCCGATCGCGGCAGCCAGCGGACGCGGGACCTCGAAGTATTCGGCGTGCATCACGTGATCGTCCAGGTCCTCGGTCGTCACCGGCTGAAACGTCCCGAGGCCGACGTGCAGCGTACACGAAGCGATCTCGCAGCCGCGGCTCTCGAGCCGGTGAAGCAGCGGCTGCGTCAGGTGGAGCCCGGCCGTCGGCGCGGCGACCGCCCCGGGCGCGCGCGCGAAGATGGTCTGGTAGCGCTGCTCGTCCGCGGGGGACACCTCGCGCTTGATGTACGGCGGCAGCGGGACGCGAGCCGCCGTCTGGAGCGCGTCGTCGATCGTGAGCGCGTCGTCGCGGGACGCGAGCCGGACGAGGAAGAGACCGTCGGGCGCCTTGCCCTCGATCTCCACCGAGAGCGGGCCAGCCACGATGCGCGCGCCCGGCCGGAGCGGCTTCGACGCGCGCGCCATCGCGCGCCACCGCTCCCGGAGGCCGCCGAGCGGCGCCTCCTCGGCCGCGCCGTCGGGATCCTTGCGGACGAGGAAGACCTCGGCCTTCCCCCCGCTGCCTTCCTTCACGCCCAGGATGCGGGCGCGGATCACCTTCGTGTCGTTGACGACGACGAGGCTGCCCTCCGGGACGTGGTCGGCGAGGTCCTTGATCTGCGTATGGACGAGCTCGTCGTCGCGGACGACCATGAGCCGCGCGAGCTCGCGCTCGGGCGAGGGCACTTGCGCGACGAGCTCGGGCGGCAGCTCGAAAGAGAAGCGCTCGACCCGCATCGGGGCCCTCCATACCACGCACGACGACCGACGGGGCGGGCCGCGCGGGGGACGGCCGGCCGAGCGCGGGGGCGCTCAGCGCCGCTGGGCGACGACGCCGTCCCGGATCGGGCCGCGGAGGACGTCCGCGTCGACGAGCGAGCGCTTCGGGGCGACGCCCGACGGGCGCTCGGCGCACCAGAGCCGGCGCGAGCTCGGCGGCGCGCTGACCTTCGCGCGGACGAAGTCGACGACCTCGCGGAGGTCGTAGGGCTTGGGGATGAAGCCGCTCACGCCGCAGTCGGCGCGCTCGAGCTGCCGCTCGCTCAGGTGATACGAGCTGGTGAGCAGGACACGCATCGCCGGGTAGTCCGCCCGCAGCTCGCGCGCGAGCTCGAGCCCGTTGGCGCCGCCCTCGCTCCGGAGCATCAGGTCGAGGATGGTCAGGGCCACGGGACGGGAGGCCAGCACCTGCCGGGCCTCCGTCGCGGACGTCGCGTTCACGACCTCGAACCCTTCCACGCGAAGCGCGCTCGCGAGGATCGCGGCGTCGGCGTCGGCCATATCGACGAGCAAGATGGTCATGCTGGCAGCTCCCAGCCGGCGGCTGAGCAAGGCGAATGCCAGGAGCGCCCACTCGAGAAACCCGCGGTCCTCAAAACAACCGCGTTTCAATTCTGAACGGGATACTGCAAGTGTGAATCCGTGCCATGACGCGCGAGGCCTCCGGGGTCGCGGTCGACGGCTCGGCCGGCTACGACGACGGTTCGGAGCCGGGGAGCGCCGGCCGGCGGGGGGGTCAACCGCGGCTGTCGTAGGTGATGCCGAGGCGCGTCATCTTTCGCCAGAGCGTGGTCGCCGAGATGCCGAGCACCTCGGCGGCCTTCTCGCGGCTGCCGTCGGAGTCGCGGAGGGCGCCCTCGATCGCCTGCCGCTCGGCGGCGTCGACCACGTGCGCGAGCGTGCGCCCCGAGTACGGGCCCGACCCCTCCTCCGGGCGCTTCGCCGGCAGGACGTCGTCCTTGGTGATCACGCCGTTCTGAACGAGCGCGACGGCCTGCTCGATCATGTGCTCGAGCTCGCGGATGTTGCCCGGGAAGTCGTAGTGCTGGAGCGCCTCGAGGACGCTCTCGTCCAGCCACGCCTTCGTCCCCATCTTCTTGTTGTACTTGTCCATGAAGAAGGCGAGGAGATCGGGCAGGTCCTCGCGCCGCTCGCGCAGCGCCGGCAGCTGGAAGCGCGCGACGTTGAGCCGGTAGTAGAGATCCTGGCGGAAGCGCTTCTCGGCGATCGCCGCGAGCAGGTCCTGGTTCGTCGCGGCGATGATCCGGACGTTGACCTGGATCGCCTTGTTCTCGCCGACGCGCCGGACCTCGTTCTCCTGGATCGCGCGCAGGAGCTTCGCCTGGAAGGCGAGCGACGTCTCCGCGATCTCGTCGAAGAAGAACGTGCCTCCGTCCGCCTCCTCGAACATGCCCTTGCGGGCGTTCACCGCGCCGGTGAAGGCGCCCTTCGCGTGGCCGAAGAGCTCGCTCTCGAGGAGGGTGTCGGTGATCGCCGCGCAGTTGATCGGCACGAACATCCTGTCGGCGCGGCGGCTGTTGGCGTGGATCGCCTTCGCCACGAGCTCCTTGCCGGTCCCGCTGTCGCCGGTGATGAGGACGATCGCGTCCGTCGGGGCGATGCGGACGATGCGCCCGAGCACCTCGCGCACGCCGCGCGAGCGGCCGACGATGTTCTCGAACTTGTAGCGATCCTTGAACTCGCTCGCGAGGAAGGCGACCTCGCCGGCGAGGCGCCGGTTGTCGAGCGCCTTGCTGACCTTGACGAGGAGCTCCTGCTCCGTGAACGGCTTCTGGATGTAGTCGAACGCGCCGTAGCGCATCGCCTCGACCGCGCTCTCGATCGTGCCGTAGGCGGTCATGACGATGATCTCGGTCATCGGCTGGGCGCCCTTGACGGCGCGGAGGACGTCGATGCCGTCCTTGGAGCCCATACGGAGGTCGGTGACGAGCACGTCGTACGCGCCCGAGGCCCCGCGTTCGCAGCCCTCTTCGCCGCTCTGGGCTTCGTCGACCTCGAAGCCCGCACCGCGGAGCATCATCGCGAGAGTCGTGCGCATGTTGCGCTGGTCGTCGACGATCAAAAGCTTCGCCATGGAGGGAGCTAGGTATACCCCGCTCGTTCGACCATCGGAAGCTCTGCTTCGCGCTCGCGGTCGCCGCCGCGCGTTCGGAGGGCGCGCGGGCCGGCGTCGCGGGAGCCTCGTGCGCGACGCGCGTCGGGCTTCACGCGTCCGCGGCGCGACGCGCGTCGGGGCGAGACGCTCGAACTCTACCGTAGACGGCCCGTCGTGCGCGCCGGCGGACGTCGAGCGTCGCGAACGCGAGGAGCGCGAACGTCCGACTCGGGACACGTTCCATTTTTCATTTCCCGTCCCCCACGCCCTCGCGGACTCGGGACACTAGAACATCACGCCGAGGATGAGTCGGACCGTCTGCGCCGTCGAGAGGCTCCAGTCGGCGTTCTTCGTGGGATCCTGCTCGCCCTTCAGGTAGTCGAGGCCGCCGAGCGGGAAGAAGACGCCGTACTGAAGGGCGGTGTAGAAGCCGCCCATCTTGTTCGGGTCGTCGTTGAGGCTGCCGTCCTTCGCCTGGTAGTAAATCTGGAGATCGAGCTCGACGCCGAGATCGCGCTTGTTGCCCGGCGTCTGGATGAACTCGCTCGCGCGGCTCCAGATGATCGCCGCGCCGCCGCCGAACTTCTGACCGTTCGGGTTCCGGACGAAATCGTACTCGACGCTCGGCCGGAAGTAGTACGCGTTCTGGATGCGCGACATGATCCGGCGGAAGAAGATGTAGTCGACGTAGTAGGCCGGGTGGAAGCGGAAGGACGAGATCGCGCCCTCGCTCCTGCGCGGCTGCAGGCCGTTGTTCCCGGGGGCGAGCCCCTCGACGTTCGGGTCGCCGCTCGCCCAGCCGTGACCGAACTGGATCCGGAGCTTGTCCTCGACCGCGCGGAACTCGGCCTGCGTGGCGAGGCCCCACATCCGGATCTTGATCGGGTCGTTGACCCTGGCGCTGGCGGGAGAGTTCTCCAGCGAGCCGTAGATCGCGGCGAACTCCGCCTCGAGCCGGAGCTTGTTGTAGAGGAGCTGCACCCACGCGTCGGGGATGAACGCCTCGGCGCCGCGCCGCTCGAGGCCGTTGTTCGCCATGTTGACGCGGTCGATGGTGAGCGGGTTCTCCGAGGCGACGACGTCGAGGAGCTGCTTGCGGTACGTGCTGTAGAGGCCGCCGTTGAGCACGACGTCGCCGCGCGCGAGCTTCAGCCGCTGCAGCTCGGGGTTCGTCCGGCGCGCCGCGAAGAGCACCCACTGCCCGACGTTCGCGAGGTTGGCCGTGTTGTACGGCTGACCGCCGTAGACGTCGTACGGCGTCGCGTTCGTCGGCCCCGTCGAGACGAAGTCCCACGCGCCGCCGAAGTACAGATCGAGCGACTTCAGGCCGGTGACGAACATGATGCGGTCGCTGTTCGTCTGGAAGTCGCAGTCGAGGCAGTCGCCCGCGTTCGCCACCATGCCGAGGCCCCAGTGGGTCGGCATGCGGCCGAAGCGGAGCTGGCCGACGGGGGTGAGGTACTCGGCCCACGCGCGCTGCACGTCGATCGAGTTGCGGTAGCCGTTGACGCCGGCGGTCGGCGGGCCCTGCGTCGTCGCGAACGCGCCGAGCGGGGCGTAGCCGTTGTACCCGTTCACCGCGCCGCTGTAGCCCGTCGCGCCGACGCCGCTCGGGCGGAGCGCGTACGAGTCGGGGGTCGATCCCAGGACCAGGTTGTCGAGGAGATCGACCTGCGACATGATCCGGAGGTTGTCCGAGATGTGGATCTCCGGGTTGAGCCGGAGACGCAGGTTCGCGTGCGCTTGCGACTTGTCGTAGCACTCGCTGAACTGGCCCTGCGCGGACGGAGTCCCGCAGAGGAGGACCTGCCTCCGCGCCCCGGCCTTGTCGGTGAAGGTCGTGTCCTGCGGCTGCGCCCAGAGGTTCTGCTCCCCCTGGCCGAGCGCGTCGTGGCGGCTCAGCGAGAAGTTGTGAAAGAGCTCGCCGCGCGTCCGGAAGTAGCCGTGCAGCTCGAGGATCGGCCGCGTGTGCGCCCACCAGTCTTCGCTGTAGACCTCGGAGGGGCGGGCGCCGATGGAGCCGTCCGCCGTCGGGCGCTCGCGCCCTTGCTGAACGAGCTTCTGCTGATCCTTCGCCGGATCGACCTGCGGCATCGCGTCGGACGGCGCCGCGCCGGGCTCCTCCTCCGGGAGCAGTCCGCCGCGCGCGGGCTCGCTCGCGGCCGGGCCCGACGCCGGCGCTCCGGCTCCAGGTCGAGCCTGGCCCTCGGGCGCGGGCTCGGTAGGCTGCTGGGCGTGCGCGCCGGCGGTGACGAGCAGCGCTGCGCACGCTGCGAGGGTCGCCGAGCCACGAGAGAGAAGGGAGCGAAAGCCGAAGGATCTCGGCCCCACTGATGTCCGGGGGACCATGCCGGGCGACCTTCTAACACACTGGGACCGGCGTGTGGGGTCGAGCACGAAGGACTGGGTTGAAGGCGAGGGGCCTGGAGTTCACCGCCGCGAGCGCTTTCGCCGCCGCGCTCCGGGGCGGGGAGAGGTGAGCGCTCTCGTCGGGTTAGGCGATCCTCGAGCGAGGACGCCGGCGGGTGGCGATCGCGAGGAGCGCGAACGTCACCGCGAGGCCGCAGGCGCCGAGCGCCGTCGGGCGGGGGTGGTGGACCGCCCAGGTGGCGCCGCGGAGCGCGAGCCCCGGCGCGGGCGGGGCGGCGGAGCCTTCCAGCCGGCGCGAGGCGGCTCCAGGGGCGCCCGCTCCGGCGCGCTCGCCCGGGGCGCGACGCAGGTCGCGAAGCACGTGAAGACGCGCGCGCCGTCGAAACCCACGAAGGTGCGCGCGTGCCCGATCGGCGGTCCGGCGAGATCGCTCACCGCGCGGAGCTCGAGGACCCCGCCCTCGCCCGGCCGCGCGTCGACGGGGGCGCCGGCGATGGCCGCCGCCGAGGCGCCGGCGAGCGCGACCGTACGGCCCTCCACGGCGGGGCGCATGTCCTCGACCCACCCCGGGATCGGCGTCGCGACGCAGCCGGTGACGAGGGCCGCGTCGCCGGCCGCGCTCCGGTGCGCGGTCCAGGCGTGGAGGGAGGCCCCCGAGCTGACCGCGATCTTCGGCGTCGCCAGGTCCGACGTCGCGCTCCATCCCGCGGGCGCCTCGAGCGCGACGCGCGGCCCGTTCACGCGATCAGCGCTTTCCCTCGGTCCGCGGTCCCGCGCCGTTCGTCCGCGTCGGGGCGTTCGCGCGGGGCGCGGGGCCGCCCCCGGAGAGCTCGTCCAGGAAGGCCTCGACCTCGCTCCGGAGCGCGATCAGCTTCTCGCGGACCTCGGGGGCAGGGCCGGCGGTGAGGCGCGCCCCGGCGACGCGCGCGGGCGCGCCCGCCGTGGACGCGCGCGGAGCGAGCGCGTATCCGTCGAAGACGTCGACGGCCGGCGCGCGGCCTTCGAGCGCGCGCCCGTCCGGCGCGTGGCCTTCGAACGCGTGTCCGTCGAGCGCGTGCCCGTTCGACGCGCGGCCTTCGAACGCGTGTCCGTCGAGCGCGCGCCCGTCCGGCGCGTGGCCTTCGAACGCGACGCCCTGGTCCGCGTCGCCGCGCTGGAGCTTCTTCTTCGCGCCGGCGATCGTGAAGCCGTCGCGGTAGAGCAGATCGCGGACGCGGAGCAGGTTCTCCACGTCCTTGCGCGAATAGACGCGTTGCCCCTTCGCGCTCTTGGTCGGGCGAATGCTGCGGAACTCGCGCTCCCAGTAGCGGAGCACGTGCGGCTCCACGCCGACGAGCCCCGCCACCTCGCCGATGCGGAAGAACAGCTTCGGCGGGAGCTCGCCCATCCGGGGTCCGACTTACTCCTTCGGAGCCTCGTTGGGAACCGACGCGGCGGCGATCGGGGCCGGCGCCGCCAGCGGCGCGCCCGTGGCCGGCGCGCTCGTGGAGGAGGCCGGCGCGACGGGCGTGGCGGACGCCGTATCGTGCTCGTCCTCGTCCTCGTCCGGCTCGTCCTCGATCAGCTCGTCGTGGGCGCCGTTCCCGTTCCGGGGGTTGAGGGCCTGCTTGAGGATCTGACTGGCCTTGAACGTCAAGACGCGCCGCTCGCTGATCTTGATGGGATCGCCGGTCTGCGGATTGCGACCGGGGCGCTGCCGCTTGTCGCGCAGCACGAAGTTCCCGAAGCCGCTGATCTTGATCTTCTCGCCGCGCCCGAGGGTCTCTTTCATCATCTCGAAGACCATGTCGACGATGTCCGCCGACTCCTTCTTCGAGAAGCCACCGACCTTCGTGTACAGCGCCTGGACGATCTCGGCTTTTGTCATGATCGTCTCTCACCCCCGACGGTGAATGCCGCGCTTCTCCTCCCTCGGTTGCGTCGCGCCCTCGGGAATCGCGTTTGGCTGTTGGTTAGAGCACCGATTAATCTCGCGTGCGACTCGCAGGTACCGGATAGTAAACGGCTAATGGGGAGGCGGCCAGCGGAAAAGCGAAGGGTCGCTCTCGCCTGAACTCGCCCGTCGATGCGGCGCCCGGGCCTCCGGCAGAGCTCGCTTGGATAAGCAAGCGATCCCGGAGGCTTGGGCGTCAGGCTGCGAGCTCCTCGGAGGCGGCCGGCGCAGGCGGCGGTACGCTGTCGGCGGCCGGCGCGAGGCCGAGACGCGCGGCGCGACGCCGCGCCACCTGCTCGCTGGCGACGAGCGAGGCGACGTAGCCGTAGCCGAACGTGAAGAGCATCGCGAACGGCGTCGCGAACCAGTGGCCGGTCTCGAGCGACGCGACGACGCTGGCGAACGAGATCAAACAGAGCGCGACCTCGACCGTGGGGAGGTCGGCGCGCGCGCGGTAGCGATGGCTGTGGTTGGCGCCGTGCTTCGGCGTGCGGACGAACTCGCCCGACATCGAGCGCAGCCCCTCGAAGACGGCCTTGGTGAGGTGGGGCGCGAGGCCGGCGCCGAGCGCGAGGAGCGCCGGGAGCGTCTTGATCGCGTCGACGCGCCGGCGCCCCTGCGCCGCCTCGGCCATCGCGTAGAAGGCCGCGAGCGAGCCGGTCGTGCCGATGCAGAGCGGCAGATCGATGAGCAGCATCGTCGTCGGGTTGGTCGCCGGCATCAGGATGAGCGCCGGCAGGAGGAGCACGCTCAGCACGACCATCAGCGGGTAGGCGAAGTGCGGCGTCATGTGGAAGAACGCCTCGAGCCGCTGGGCGAGCGTCAGGTCGGACTTCATCACGCGCGCCATCAGCTTGCGGGCGGTCTGGACGGTGCCCTTCGCCCAGCGGAACTGCTGCGCGCGGAACGCGCTGACGTCCTCGGGGAGCTCCGCGGGCGTCACGACGTCCTCGCGGTAGACGAACTTCCAGCCCGCCATCTGCGCGCGGTACGAAAGGTCGAGGTCCTCGGTCAGCGTGTCGTGCTGCCAGCCGCCGCTCTCGGCGATGGCCGCCTTGCGCCACATGCCGCCGGTGCCCGAGAAGTTGAACAGCCAGCCGGCGGCTGCCCGCGCGCGGTTCTCGACGAGGTGGTGCCCGTCGAGCATGAGCGCCTGCACGCGCGTGAGGAGCGAAAGATCACGGTTCATGTGACCCCAGCGCGCCTGCACCATGCCGACCTTGGGGTCGCCGACGAAGTGCGGGACGAGCTCACGGAGGAACTGCGCGCCGGGGATGAAGTCGGCGTCGAAGATCGCGACGAGCTCGCCCTTCGCGACCTTGAGGCCGGCGTCGAGGGCGCCCGCCTTGTAGCCGGTGCGATCGACGCGGTGGATGTAGACCATGTCGAGCGGGCCGTTCCAGTCGGCGCGCGTGCCCTCGGGCAGCGCCGGCGGAGCCTTGCAGAGGCTCTCGACCTTCGCGCGCGCCATCTGCCGCGACTCGTCCGTCGAGTCGTCGAGCACCTGGATCTCGAGCTTGTGGCGCGGATACGCCATCTTCGCCGTCTCCTCGAGCAGGCGCCCGACGACCGTCGCCTCGTTGTAGAGGGGCAGCTGGATCGTCACATGGGGCAGCGCGTCGGGATCGGTGTCGACGTCGAGCGCGCGCACGCCCTCCCGCATCTTCGCGAGCTTCTTGCGGAGGCGGAGGACGGTGAGGACGAGATGCGACCGGTGAAGCCCATACATCGCCAGGAGCAGAAGCACAGCGAAGTACGCGAAACACAAGGCAACGTGCATGCGGCGAGCTTGACACCCACCTGCACCCGCATTGTCATCAACTTGTAAATCCTTGTAGGAGGTTGCCTCGGCCTGCCTCGCCGGCGACCACGGCGCCCGCGGGCGGGCCTCAGCGCGCGGAGGCCGTCGTGAAGAAGGGAGACGAGCTCGCGGAGCCGGACTTCTTCGCGAAGTCCACGTGATAGTAGACGCCGAGCGCGAGGTTCAGGATGGCGTGCGAGGCGGTGCTGACGTCGGCGTTCGTCGCGCAGCCGGTCAACGTGGGGGTCGTCGTCGCGCTGATCCCGCAGTTTCGGTCCGTGAACTGACCGAACGCGAGGCCCGCCTTCGGCACGATGCGGATCGGGCCCGCCGGGATCGAGACGCCCGCGTTGACCGCGAGCTCGAGGCCGCTGTACGTCTCGTCGGCCTTGATGGTCTCGTTGGCCGGCGTCGTGAGCGTCAGGCTGCGCGAGAGGAAGCGCATGCCCACGCCGGCGTCGGCCACGAACGTGACGCGATCGACGTTCGGCATGATCCCCGCGAGGACGCCGGCGTAGATCGCGTGCGTCCCGACCTCGGCCTTCGTCCCCGTCGGGAAGGAGCTCGGGTCCGGCGCGCCGAGGGCCGCGAGCTCGAGGGTCCCGCCGACGAGGAAGAGGCGCGCGACGCGGCCGATGACGTCGATCCCGACGCCCGGCCCCGCGGTCGCGACCGAGTCGAACTTCACGCCCTTCGTGACGTCGCCCACGGGGACGAAGACGCCCGGGCGGAGGCCGAGCAGGAGGCCGGCGGTCGACGGGCTCTCGGGCGACGCCTTCGGCTTCGGCTGCTCGTACGGCGGTGGCGCGCCGTCGCCCGCGGGGCCGACGACGACCCCGCCGCCGGTCGCTCCCTCCTGGAGCACCAGCTCGATCGTCCGCGTCTCCTTCTCCTTCACCTCGACGTCCAGCGGCGCGGGGGTCCCCCATCCCGTCGCCGACGCGGCGAGCTTGTACGAGCCGGGGTTCACGGGCCGCGCGATGCCGAGGAGCTCGGCGGGCATCTGCTTGTCGTTGACGGTGATCTGGAGCTCCTTGAGCGTCTCGGGCTCCGGCTTGACCGTCACGCGCATCGTCGGGATGCGCGGCCTGAGCTGCGCGAGGTCGGCCTTGCCTTGCTCCTGCGCCTGCACGAACACCTCGGGGGCGTTCTTGTCGAGCGGCTTGCGCGCCAAGGTCTCGTACGTCTCGGAGGCCTCGACCAGCTTGCCGGTGAGCGCCTGACACTGGGCGATGTGGAGCAGGTGCGTCGGCGCGTCGAAGAGCTTCTGCGCGGCCTCGAAGCGGCCGAGGGCGTCGGCGGGGTTGCCCTTGTCCTGGAGCGCGACGCCCTCCATGTACGCGGCGCGCGCGGCGGCCTTCTTCTCACCCTCGCTCATCTGCGCGCTCGCCGAGAGGGCGCTGAGCATGATCCACGCGAAGAGGGCGATCGTCACCCGAAGCTTCATGCGGTGGAGCCTACCAGAGCCCACGCGACGTCCGTCGAGCTCATGCATCGCCGGCGCGCGCGCTCCGCGCCGACAAAGACCGTCCAGGACGCATGCCCGCGCGATGACGCGAGGTTCGTTCCGACCCCTCGCTCGTCGTGGGGCGGAACCGGTCGAAATGGCGATCCGGGTGCTAGTAGCCGGGATCGGTCCGGTCGCGCGGCGGCTTCTTGGCGGTCGGCGTCGGCGCGGTCGTCGGCGTCGTGGCGGGTGGCAGCGGCGGAGCGACCGCCTTGCCGCCCGTCTTCGCGGTGGCCGGCGGCCTGGCGGTCGCCTTCGTCGCGGTGGTCGCGGCGGCGGCGGCGGTCGCGCCGGTCGGCTCGGGCGCCGGCGGCGGGTCTTCGGCCGCGGGCTTGTCCTTGTCGTCCTTGTCCGCGACGCTGCCCTTGTCCTTGTCCGCGGGCTTGTCCTTGTCGTCCTTGTCCGCGACGCTGTCCTTGTCCTCCGTCGCGGGCGTCGTCACGGCGCTCGCCGGGGGAGGCGCGCCGGCGCTCTGCGCGGTGTCGGGCTGGACGGGGGGCTTGCGGAGCACGAACACGAGCCCGACCGTCGCGGCGATGGCCAGGACGCCGGCGAGGATGCCGCCCACGACCAGCTTGCCCTTGCCCGATCCCACGCCCGGGATGGGCTCCGACGTGAACGGCGAGTTGGTCATCGCGCCCGGCGCCGGCGTCTGCATCGTCGGCGCGTGGGCGCTCTGCGCGCCGTAGCCGCTCGGCGTGCGCGACGCGTACCCTTGCGAGCCCGTCCCCTGCTGCGGGTGCGGGCTGCTCATCCCGTGCGGCGTGATCAGCCCGGGCCCGGCCCCGATGGTGGCGACCTGCGCGAGCGGCGCGCCCTGCTGCGAACGCGTCGCGATGCCCGCCGCGAACGCGAGCGCGTCGGAGAGCTCCGTCACGTTCGCGAAGCGGCGCTCGGGTTCGCGCTCGAGCGCGCGCATGAACCAGGCGTCGAAGTTCGGGGGGATCCCGGGCACCACCTGCGAGGGGACCGGGACGGGCGCCGTGCAGATCTTCACCAGCAGATCGCCGACGGACTCGCCGTCGAACGGGAGCTTGCCCGTGACGCACTTGAACGCGATGACGCCGAGCGACCAGACGTCCGTGCGGTGATCGACGTTGCGGAGCCCGCGCGCCTGCTCGGGCGACATGTAGAACGGAGTACCGAGGACGGCGCCGGTCTTCGTGCTCGACGTCATCCCCGGGTTGCCCGGGCTGTTCGACATCTTCGCGATGCCGAAATCGAGCACCTTCGCGATCTCTTCGTCGTCGTCCTGGTTCCGGACGATGAAGATGTTCTCCGGCTTCAGATCGCGGTGGATGATCCCGCGCTCGTGCGCGCGCGCGAGGCCGCGCGACACCTGCTGGAGGATCTTCGCGGTGTCCTGGAGGCTCATGCGGCAGAGGCGGTCGATCCGCTTGTCGAGCGGCTCGCCCTGCAGCAGCTCCATCACGATGTACGGCTTGCCGTCCTCGGTGACGCCGTGGTCGTAGATCTGGATGGCGTGCTTCGACTGGATGGTCGCGGCCGCCTTGGCTTCGCGATCGAAGCGGCTCCGCGCCTCCTGGCTGTCGGCGTACTCGGCCTCGATGAACTTGATCGCGCTCGGGGTGCCGAGCGACGCGTGCCGCGCCTCCCAGACGGAGCCCATGCCGCCCCGGCCGATCATCCGAATGAGCTGGTACTTGCCGCCGACGAGACCCTGCGACGGAGGCGCTTCGGTGTTCATCATGGGAGCTTCAAGGTGGAGGAAGAAGAAAAGCGCTCACGACCGCGGATGGAACCTTGGACGCAGAGCAACACGGAAGGGTTCAAAAGTCCCGATGTGAGCGAGAAATACATAGCGCGGCCGTGGTCGGGAGGGAAACCCGCGGCGGAGGTTCCAGCCTCCTCGAAAGCCCCGTCGCGGTGACGCCGGCGCGCGCGTCACGGGACGTCCGAAAGGACCAGCCCCGAGGACCGGCTTTTCCCGATCGACCGGCGTCGGCGGACACGGCCCGTCCGATCGGTCGCGGCTGGGCTCGCGGGTTGCGACGGGCGGGCGCCCCTCCTACGGTGTGCGCGTGCCCCCGCCTCCCGCGACCTTGCCGCCCCCCGGCAGCGACGACGTCCTCTATCTCGTCGACCTCTCCGGCTACGTCTACCGCGCGTACCACGCGATCGCGCCGCTCTCTTCGTCGAAGGGCGAGACGACGCACGCCGTGCTCGGCACGGTGAACATGCTCCAGAAGGTCGTCAACGAGCGGCTCCCGGCGATGTTCGCCGTCGCGATGGACTGCAAGGGGCCGAGCTTTCGCAAGGAGATCGACACCCGCTACAAGGCGACCCGCCAGGCGATGCCGGTCGATCTGGGGCCGCAGATGGCGCGCTGCGAGACGATCGTCCGCGCGTACAACATCCCGATCTTCCAGGCGGAGACGATCGAGGCGGACGATCTCATCGCCGCCGTGGTCGCGAGGGCGACGGCCGTCGGGCTCCGCGTCGTGATCGTGAGCGCGGACAAGGATCTCATGCAGCTCGTCCGCGACGGCGACAACCGCGTGATGCTCTGGGACTCGATGCGCGATCGCGCCTACGGCCCGGTGGAGGTCGAGGCGAAGTTCGGCGTCCCGCCGAGCCAGCTCCGCGATCTGCTCGCGCTCACCGGCGACACCTCCGACAACATCCCGGGCGTCCCCTCGGTCGGGCCGAAGACCGCCGCCGATCTCCTGAAGGAGCACGGGACCATCGAGGGCATCTACGCCAACATCGACAAGATCAAGCGGGCGAAGCTCCGCGAGAAGCTCCTCGCCCACGAGGCGGACGCCCGCGTCTCGCAGACGCTGGTCACGCTCAAGGCCGACGTGCCCGTCGATTTCGACAAGGAGCGGCTGCGCTACGGCGGCGCCGACCTCGACGCGCTCCGCAAGCTGTTCATCGAGCTCGAGTTCACGCGCCTGCTCGATCAGATCAACTCCGCCGAGCAGCGGATGCGCGACGGGCGGCACACCGCCGTCGGCGGCAAGGGCGCGGGCCGCGCGGTCGCGATGGTCTCGGCCGCCTCGCGCGAGCCGGCGGCGGCGCCCGTCGTCACCCGGATCTACCGCCACGTGGTCTCCGCGGAGGAGCTCTCGACCGTCGTCGCCGCCGCGAAGGAGAGCGGCGTGGTCGGCCTCGGCGTCGCGATGACCTCGCCCGACCCGATGCGCGCGCAGATCCTCGGGATCTCCCTCGCGGCGGCGCCCGGTGAGGGGATCTACGTCCCGATCGCGCACCGCTACCTGGGCGCGCCGAAGCAGCTCACGCTCGACGAGGTCCGCGCCGCGATCGGCCCGCTGCTCGAAGACGCGAAGGTCCGCAAGGTGGCCTACGACCTCAAGCGCATCGAGGACGTCTTCGCGCGGACCGGCCTCCGCGTCGAGGGCGCGATCTCCGATCCGATGCTGGCGGCGTACCTCCTCGATCCCGAGGCGCCGCACGCGCTCAAGGACCTCGTGCGCCGCGAGCTCGGCACGGAGCTGCCCGTCTTCGAGGAGGCGTCGACCGGCCGTCGCGCCGATCGCGTCATGTTCGACCAGCTCGACGTCGAGCGCGCCACGACCTACGCCGCGCCGCAGGCCGAGCTCGCGCTCGCGCTCGCCGAGCGGCTCGATCCGCGCGTCGCCCAGGACGGGCTCGGCGACCTGTACGAGAAGGTGGAGCTGCCGCTCTCGCGCGTGCTCGCGGCGATGGAGCAGAAGGGCGTGCTCGTCGACACGTCGCGCCTCGCCGGCATCGCGGCGAAGGTCGAGGCCGAGTGCCAGATCCTCGACGCCAAGGCGCAGGAGGCCGCCGGGCGCCGCTTCGCCATCCGCTCGCGCGATCAGCTCGAGGCGATCCTCTTCGACGAGCTGAAGCTCCCGGTCGTGAAGCGCACGCTGAAGGGCGGGCGCTCGACCGACGCGGCGGTCCTCGAGGAGCTCACCGACAAGCACCCGCTGCCCTCGATCGTCCTCGAGTTCCGCGAGCTCGACAAGCTGAAGGGCACCTACCTCGAGGCCCTGCCGCGCGCGGTGAACCCCGAGACCGGGCGCATCCACACGCGCTTCGAGCAGGCGGTGGCGGCGACGGGGCGCCTGTCGTCGACCGAGCCGAACCTCCAGAACATCCCGATCCGGACGGAGGTCGGCCGGCTCGTCCGCTCGGCGTTCGTGGCCCCCGCCGGCCATCGCATCGTGAGCGCGGACTACTCGCAGATCGAGCTCCGCGTGCTCGCGCACCTCGCGAAGGACGAGGCGCTCGGCGTCGCGTTTCGGGAGCGCGTCGACGTCCACACCCACACCGCGTCGCTCGTCTTCAACGTCCCGCGCGCCGACGTGACCGCGGAGATGCGGCGCCGCGCGAAGGCGGTCAACTTCGGGCTCATCTACGGCATGGGCGAGCCGCGCCTGGCGCGCGACCTCGGGATCACGCGGCAGGAGGCGGCGGAGTTCATCGCGACGTACTTCGAGCGCTTCGGCGGCGTGCGGCGCTTCCTCGAGCAGACGATCGATCTCGCCCGCGAGGGCGAGGCGGTGCGGACGATCCTCGGGCGCCGGCGCTTCTTGCCGAACCTCCACTCGGCCAACCGCGGCCTCCGCTTCGAGGCCGAGCGCGTCGCGAAGAACACGCCGATCCAAGGCGCCGCGGCCGACATCCTCAAGGTCGCGATGGTCAAGCTCGGCCTCGGCGACGTCGTCCCCGGCGCGCGCATGATCCTCACGGTCCACGACGAGCTCGTCTTCGAGGTGCCCGAGGCCCGCGTCGACGAGGCCAAGGCGCGCATCAAGGAGGCGATGGAGAGCGCGATGTCCCTCGACGTCCCGCTCGAGGTCGACGTCGGCAGCGGCGCCCACTGGGGCGAGGCTCACTGACCGAGCGCAGCGCCCACGTCCGGCCGGCCGCGTCGCGCTAGTGCAGGAGGCCTTCGCCGAGCTCGACGCGGCTGGCCTCGGTGCGCCTCAGGGCGACGACCGACGGCGCCTCGCAGGCGAGCGCGAGCTGGGTCGAGGCGGTGGTGAGGAGCCACTGGACGTTGGGGAGGGCGCGCTGGAGGAGCGGGACGAGGTCGCGGAGGAGCGCGGGGTCCTGCTGGGCCTCGACGTCGTCGATCGCGACGACGCCTTCGCGCTCGCGCGGCGCGTCCGCGCCCGGGTACGCGGCGAAGAGCGCGCGGAGCGGGAGGGTGACGAAGGAGACGAGGTGCCGGGCGGCGCGCGGCAGCGCGTCGAACGGGACGAGCCCGCCGCGCGGCGAGCGCGCGAGCGGCTCGAGGCTCGTCGGGCTGACGCCGGCGTGCGCGAGGTCGAAGGGCTCGAGCACGACGTCGACGACCTCGCGGAGCGCGGCCTCGAAGCGCTCGAGGTGATGATGCTCCGCGCGGCCGGCGCCGAGCGCCGCGCCGACGGCGGCGTAGGAGATCACTTGCTTGGTCTCGCGGGTGAGGTCGGCGCGCGTCGGATCGTCGAAGGTCGCGGTCGGCTGGCGGACGTCGTAGCGGAGGAGCGAGCGATCCGGAGAGCTCAGCATGTTCGGGGCGCGCGAGAACCAGCGCGCGCCGGAGAACGAGACGAAGACGAAGCCGCCCTCTTGCTGCGCGCGGCGATCGAAGAGCGCCTGCTCGCGCCGGCGGACCGCCGCGGTGTCGGGGCTCTCGCCGGGGAGCGTCGCGGTCGGGCTGGCGACGACGAGCGGGTGGGGCCGCTCGGGGTCGTCGTCGCCGAGCAGCCACTCGGTGGTGACGTACGAGGGCGAGCGCGCGCCGGCCGGCGAGCGCCCGCCGGCCGCGGGCGCGACGGCGGGGAGGGGGGGCAGCGCGTGGCCGGGCCGCGTGAGCGCGAGGGCCGAGAGGAGCGACGTCTTGCCGGTGCCGTCGCCGCCGAAGAGCACCGTCACCGGTCGCGGCGCGACCGCGTAGACGGGGGCGAGCTCGTCGCCGTGCGCGGAGGTCTCGTCGTCGGGGCCGGAGCTCTCGTCGCCGTGCGCGGAGAGCGCGACGGCGCCTCCTGCCGGCTCGGGGGGCGCGAGCCGGAGGACGGCGTCGTCGAACGGGCCGACGTTGCGGAGCGATACGCGGAGGAGCCGCATCCAGTCAGAGCCTAGCGACGTTCGGGCGCGCGCGCCGCGAGTTTCGAGGGAGGGGACGGCGGCCGCCGTCGCGCTCACGCTCGGGCGCGCCGGCGCGCGCGGGCGGCGAGCACGAGCGCGGAGGCGAGGAGGAGGCCGAGCGAGGCGCCGCCGTTCGCCGGCGCGCGGCTCGCCGAGCACGACGGCGCGGCCTCCGACCGGTCCGCCGTCGCAGAGCGGATGGGCTTGGCGCGCGGGCCCGACTCGCCGCCGACGGGCTGACCCGACTCGACGATGGGCGCGCCCCCGGCGAGGGCGAACGCCTCGTCGAAGAGCTCGGTCCACCCGGCCGTCGTCGTGTAGATGTGGCCGAAGTCCTCCTGGCAGTCGCCGCCGCGCGAGACGACGCCGACGACGGCGCCCGTGTCCTCGCTGATCGCCGGACCGCCGGAGTCGCCCTGGCAGATCGAGCGCCCGACCTCGAACTCGTGAGGCCCGAGCGCCGTTCGGCTCTCGGAGACGCCGCTGCCCATCGCGAGCACCGTGACGCCCTCCTTGCGGAAGCGCGTGCCGATCGGCATCCGCTTGTCGTTCTGTCCGTAGCCGACGGAGCGGATCGTCTCGCCCGCGGCGACGCCGGCGTCGAGCCGCACCGCGACCGGCTCGACGCCGGCGATCGCGTGGTCGAGGACGACCAGCGCGATGTCGCTGTCGCAGAGGTACTGGCTGCTCGGCGTGACGATCGCCGTCCCGACGGCGTCGGGCTCGTGGCCGAACTTCGGCGACGCTCCCGTGTAGACGGCGACGGCGCTCGGCGCCTGCTCGCCGGCGACGTGCGGGCCGTTCGTCGAGCGGCCCCTCTCGTCACACGACACAGACGTGGTGATGCTGTTCGCCACGCAGTGACGCGCCGTGAGCACGACGTTCGGAGCGATGAGCGCGCCCGAGCAAAGCTCGAACGTCCCCTCGGAGCCGACCTTCAAGGCCACCACGCTGGGGACGGCGTCCTGGTCGTCGTCGTCCTCGCCGCCGAAGATGTTCGTCTCCACGGCCCCCGTCGCCACGGTCACGTTCGTCGCGACGTCTGCGTTCTCGGGGACTTCCGCCGCGCAGCCCATGATCCCTGCGAGCGCCAGCCCGAGGGCGGATGACCGGAGGATCCACCACCTAGAACTACTACGGCGCCCAATGTGCGCGTCAGTAGTCGTTTGTGCGGTTGTGCCGACAGCAACGAACGGGTGGAGAGAAGAGAGGAGGGGCACGACAACCCCAGCCTTCACGTTGTGTGCCGGTATCCGACAGCTCAGGCGTAGGACTTACCTCGAGCGTAGGTCGATCGAGCTCATCCACGCCCGAGGAGGCGCAAAAATTACGCGATGCATCAAGTACCTGATCCCGCTGTCATAGCGGATGCGAGACTGTGCCTGGTGGACACCCCCCAAGGCTCGGGTTAGGCTCATTTCGCCGGCTTTTTGGGGGGCTTTGACGATGGGCCGTGTCTTGCTAAGCCCTTCACTTTCGCGGCACCCCTAGGGCGTCCGCCTGTATTCGAGTCGACTTCGCTCATGCTCAACTCCGACGCGGTCACCCGGGAGCTGCTCCCCAGCTCACCCAAGGGACTGGGCCTCGACGACTCCTCGCCCATTCCAGGCTCGTCGGGGGTTCGCCCGTCGTCGGTCGGTCTCGGACGCGCGCTGCCCGCGCCGCTCCACAAGCTGAGCCGCGTTCACCTGAGCGACACCCAGCTCGCGCTGGTCGTCAGCGCGCTCCTCTTCTTCGTCGGGGCGTGGCCGCTCGCCCTCACCGAGGTCCCGCCCTACCAGGACCTGCCGAACCACCTCGCGACGCTCACGGTCATCGAGAACCTGAAGGCGTACCCCGAGTACGTCTTCAACGGCTTCTTCAAGACGAACGCGGCGCTCTTCACGTGGCTGCACCTCGTCGGCAAGCTCACGGGGGTGAAGCTCGCGGCGCGCCTCTTCGCGCTGCTCACGCTCGCGCTCAACGCCTTCATCCTCCCTCGCTTCGTGCTGCGCATCTCCCGCAGCCGGCGGCGGATGCTCATGGCGAGCCTGTTCGCGTGGCCGATGGTCCACAACTGGTTCGTCTCGATGGGCATGCTCGACTTCGCGATCGCGGTGCCGCTCTCGCTCGCGCTGCTCCTCGCCGTCGACCGCCAGAGGAGCGCCCCGACGCTCGCGAACGCGCTCGCCATCGTCGGCCTCGGCGTCGCGACCTGGTACGCGCACGTCTTCCCGCTGCTCGTCGTCCACCTGCTCGTCCTCGTCGAGGCGCTCGTCCAGCCCACGTGGCGGGATCGGTACAAGGGGCTGCGCGCGATGGCGACGCCGCTCATGCCGGTGACGCTGCTCGCGCTCGCCTCCGTCGCGCAGCACGTGAAGGACACCACGGGCCCGATGACGGGCTTCATGGACTTCCGGAAGCTGCTCGCGCCTTGGGAGCTCGTGTACAACCTCTGGGCGGAGTGGTTCTGGGGTTACTCGAACCTCTCGCTCTCGAGCCTCGTGCCCTGCGTCGCGCTCGCGATCGTCGGCTTCCGCGGGATCCGGCGGCGCGCCGAGGCCGCGCCGCCCTTCTTCTCCTCGTACGCGCTCGTCGCGCTCGTCCTCTTGTACTGCTTCATCCCGTACAAGATGACGAACTGGTTCCACGTCAACTCGCGGCTCATCCCGTATTTCTGGGTGGGCCTCCTGTTGTTCGTGCCGGAGCGTCTGCCGAAGACGCTCGTCGCGGCGCTCGGCCTCTCCGGCGTCCTCTACACGGCGGGGATGGGCATCGACCACGCGCGCCTCGACGACGAGCGCCGCGAGTTCTCGGCGGGCATCGACGCGGTGCCGGAGGGGGCGCGCCTGTTGCCGCTGCTCTTCCGGCACAAGGGCGCCTCGGACAACACGCGGAACCTGCTCCACATGTGGGGCTACTACGTCGTCGAGCGCAAGACCGCGGCGCCGCTCCTCTTCGCGCACTCGCGCTCGTTCCCGGTCACGTACAGCGAGCCGCCGCCGGTGCGCTTCAACCACCTCGTGCTCGAGTCGTTCGCGCCGGAGATGAGCTCCCCGACGACGATGTGCAAGACCGCGTCGCGCTTCGACGACTGCGACGCGCTCTTCAAGACCACGTGGCAGAAGTTCTTCGTCGAGGCGACGCCGCGCTACGACCACCTGCTCCTGTGGGAGCCGACGCCCGAGGCGCTGGCGATGATCCCCGACGACTACGAGCCGACGTTCGCGCGCGGCCGGCTCATGATCTACGCGCGCCGCGACGTGGCCGCCAAGCAGGCGACGAAGCTCTGATCGTCGCCGCGGAGCCGGCGCGTGAAGACACGTCTCAGCCGCCTCGCCTGGTCGCTCGTCCTCGTCGGCGTGGGGGCGGCGCTCGTGGCGACGTTCGGGTTCGTCGTCGCGACGCTGCCGGAGCGCGTGCCGTACTGGGGCGAGGCCGAGGTCCTCTTCGAGGCGTCGCGCCTCCGCGAGCGCCTGCCGCTCTGGGGCGATCCGCTCGCCGGCGCGACGGAGTACGGCGCGCCGCCGTCGCGCTTCTACGTCACGTATCCGCCGCTCTGGACCTGGGTCGTGTCGCTCGCGCCGTCGCGCGCCGCGACGACGTTCGCGCGCGTCGCCTGCACGCTCGCGTGGCTCGGGACGCTCGCGGGGATCGCGCGCACGGCGGAGCGCGAGGTCCGGCGCGAGGCGGCGTTGGCGGCGGCGTTCGTCGGCGGCACGTGGGTGCTCGCGAACTTCGCCACGACCGGGCGGCCCGACGCGATCGCCTGCGCGATCGCCGCGATCGCGCTGACGAGGACGACGCGTCGTGGCGGCGCCGACCTCGCCTCGGTCGCGCTCTTCGTCCTCGCGCCGTGGGTGAAGCCGACGGTGATCGGGCTGCCCGCCGGCGCGCTCCTCGGCGCGTGCCTCGTCGATCGCGGGCGCGGCCTCCGGACGCTCGGCGCCGCGCTCGGTCTCGCCCTCGCCAGCGCGGCGCTCGCGCACGTCGCCTCGGGCGGGGCCGTCTTCGCGCACGTCGTCCGCTCCAACGCGCAGCCGCTCTCGCTCACGGTGTGGCTCGAGCAGGTGCCGTCGCGCCTGCCGTTCTTCGCGCCCCTCTTCGGCTGGGCGGCGTGGGTCGG
>JAHBWF010000239.1 GCA_019637105.1 Labilithrix sp. | reverse complement strand
CGAAGGAATGCTATAGGTCGCGCGTGACGCTCCCGATCCGCCCGCCGCTCGCGCCGATGCTCGCGAAGCTCGCGAACGACATCCCCGAGGGGGACAACTGGCTCTACGAGCCGAAGTGGGACGGCTTCCGCGCGGTGGTCTTTCGCGACGGCGACGAGCTCTACACCCAGAGCCGCGACCTCAAGCCGCTCGATCGCTACTTCCCGGAGCTCGCGCAGCCCTTCCGCGAGAGCTTGCCCGAGCGCTGCGTGATCGACGGCGAGATCGTCATCGCGACCGACGAGGTCCTCGACTTCGACGCGCTCTTGCTCCGGATCCACCCCGCGGCCTCGCGCGTCGAGATGCTCGCGCAGGAGCGGCCGGCGTCGTTCGTCGCGTGGGACCTCCTCGCGCTCGGCGACGAGGACCTCCGCGAGGTCCCCCAGGTCGAGCGCCGCGCGCGGCTCGAGGACGCGCTCGCGAACGTGAGGGCGCCGATCCACCTGACGCCGGCGACGCGCGACCGCGCGGTCGCCGCCGACTGGTTCCGGCGCTTCGAGGGCGCCGGGCTCGACGGCGTGATGGCGAAGCCGCTCGATCTCGGCTACCTGCCGAACAAGCGCGCGATGATGAAGGTCAAGCACGCGCGCACGGCCGACTGCGTGGTCGCCGGCTTCCGCTGGTACAAGGAGGGGAAGGGGAAGCTCGTCGGGTCGCTCTTGCTCGGCCTGCACGACGCCGAGGGCGTTCTCCACCACGTCGGGATCTGCGCCTCCTTCACCAAGGCGCGCCGCGCGGAGCTCGCCGAGGAGCTCGAGCCGCTGCGCGAGGGCGCGCGCGAGGCGCACCCGTGGCAGAAATGGGCCGAGTGGCAGGACGAGCGGCACGCCGCCGATCGGCGGATGCCCGGCGCGACCAGCCGCTGGAACCGCGGCAAGGACCTCTCGTGGGAGCCTTTGCGCATCGAGCGCGTCGCGGAGGTCGGCTACGATCACCTCCAGGGCACGCGCTTCCGCCACGCGACGCACTTCAAGCGCTGGCGCCCGGACAAGCCCCCCGCCGATTGCCGCTACGACCAGCTCGACGTGACGCCGCCGATCGAGATCGAGCGCATCTTCGGGCGCGGCTGATCGGGCCTACTGCCACTCGCTCGCGGGATCGTAGTCCGGATCCGGCGGCTCCTCGGCCGGGCGCTCGTCGGGGGGGACGTTCTTGAGGTTCACGCGGATGCGCGTCCACGCGGACGACCGACCGCGCATGGTGTCGGTGAGGATGTCCTCGGGCGCGAGGTACGGGACGACCGCCGGGTGCCGAGCCTTCCAGCGCTCGAGCCCGGCGAGCGCGTCGGCCTTCGCCCTGGCCTTGGCGACGACGAGGACCGGCAGCTTCGGCCGCGCCGGCTTCTCGGCGCCCTTCGCGCGCGAGGGCGCTACGCGCGGCGCTTCGCCCGGCTTCTTCCCGAAGTGCGGCGGCCAGGGGGCGTCGACGCTGCCCTCCGCCTCCTGCCGGTCGGCGAGCTCGAGCAGCCGCTCGAGCGAGCAGGGCGCGTCGTCGATGCGCGCGTGGGCGTCGCCTCGCTCGGCGAAGATCGCGGGCACCGTGAGCATCGTGAACGCCGCGGGATCGCTCTTCGCGAGGTCCTCCCACGAGAGCGGCATCGACACGCGCGCGTCGGGCGTCGGGCGGACCGAGTACGCGTTCGCCGTCGTGCGGTCGCGCGCGTTCTGGTTGTAGTCGAGGAACACGCCGTGGCGCTCCTCCTTCCACCACTTGCTCGTCGCGATCGTCGGCGCGCGCCGCTCGACCTCGCGCGCGAGCGCCAGCGCGGCGCGTCGCACGACGTCGAAGGGCCAGCGCGGCTCGATGCGCACCCAGACGTGGACGCCGCGCGAGCCGCTGGTCTTGGGCCAGCCGACGAGCCCCACGTCGGCGAGCACCTCGCGCGTCACCGTCGCGACGTCGATGATCTGCTGCCACGGCACGCCCGGGACGGGATCGAGATCGACGCGGAGCTCGTCGGGGTGGTCCATGTCTTCGGCGCGCACGGGGTGCGCGTTGAGGTCGACGCAGCCGAGGTTGATCACCCACGCGAGCTGCGCGACGTCGCGCACGACGACCTCGTCGGCGTCGCGCCCGGACGGGAACCTGAACGTCGCCACCTCGATCCAGTCGGGGCGCTTCACCGGCGCGCGCTTCTGGTAGAAGGCCTCCTCCTCGACGCCGTTCGGGAAGCGCTTGAGGAGCATCGGCCGCCCGCGGACGCCTCGGATGGCGCCGTCGGCGACCGCGACGTAGTAGCGCACGAGATCGAGCTTCGTCAGCCGGAGCTTCGGGAAGAAGATCTTCGTCGGGTTGGTGATCTTGACCTCACGGCCCGCGAGCTCGAGCACCTCGGACTTCGGATTCATGGCGGTCGCCTGCGGTCGCAACGATAACCTCGGTCGCGCGTCGCGCGAAACGGGCGCGCGTCGCCTCCCGGCCGGCGCGCCGACGGCGCGCGGGGTCAGCGAGCCCGGTCGAGGAAGCGGCGGGCCACCGCGTCCGGGCTCTCGTGGTCGCGATCCACGGCCATGTTCATCGCCCGCATCGCGTCGGCGTCGATCGTGCCGACGAGCTCGCGCAGCGCGGCGACGGCCTCGGGGTGGCGCTCGGCGAGCCGGGCGCTGGCGAGGACGATCGCGTCGTACGGCGGGATCGCGCCCTTGTCGTCCTCGAGCACGACGAGGTCCGCGGCGGCGATGCGGCCGTCGGTCGAGAACGCGCTGATGACGTCGACCTCGCCGGTCGCGGCCGCCTGGTACATGAGCGACGCGTCCATGCTCCGGCGCGAGCCGGGCCGGAGCCCGTACGCCGCCTCGAGCGAGCGCCACTCGGGGCGCCCGAAGAACTCGTAGTCGCCGCCCATCGCGAGGCGCGGCGCCGCGCGCGCGAGATCCGACACCGTGCGCGTCCCGAGCTCGGCGGCGCGCGCCCGCGGCATCGCGAGCGCGTACGCGTTCTCGAAGCCGAGCGCGCCCACGAGGACGACGCCGTGCGCCTCCCGCAGGTAGCGTCCGACCTCGTCGAGGACGTCCGCGCGCGCGGCGCCCGCCGCCTCGCGGTGCATCACCGTCGCCCAGATCGTGCCCGAGTAGTCGACGTAGGCGTCGATCTCCCCCGAGCGGAGCGCGTCGAAGACGACGCTCGACCCGAGCGACTGCGCCGTGTCGGTCGGCAGGCCCGTCCGCCGCTCGATCTGGCCGCGCAGGATCTCGCTGAGGACGTACTGCTCGGTGAACGTCTTCGAGCCGACGACGACGCGATCGGCGCGGCCGGCTCCGCGGGCGAGCGGCGCGACCGTCCAGATCCCGAGCAGGGCCAGCGCCCCGAGCGCGAGCGCGAGCGCCCCGCGCCGGCGCCGCGCGAGCCCGGCGGCCAGGAGGCGCACGACGCCGTCGAGCGTCAGCGCGAGCGCGGCCGCGGCGACGCAGCCGACGAACACCGCGTCGTAGTTGCGCGTCTGGAGCCCGCTGAAGATGTAGTTGCCGAGGCTGGTCGCGCCCACGGGCGTCGAGAGCGTCGCGACGCCCACGGTCCACACGGTGGACGTGCGGACGCCCGCGATGATCACGGGCATCGCCAGCGGGAGCTCGACCCGGAGGAGCTGCTGCCGCTCGGTCATCCCGACGCCGCGCGCCGCCTCGATGTAGGCCGGATCGACGCCGGAGATCCCGGTGACCGTGTTCCGGAGGATCGGCAGGAGGCTGTAGAGCACGAGCCCGAGGAACGCCGGGAGGAAGCCGATGCTGCTGACGCCCGCGGCCGCCAGGAGCGGCACCATCACCGCGAGGAGCGCGAGGCTCGGGATCGTCTGGATGACGCTCGCCACCCCGAGCACGGGCTGCTCGAGCCAGCGCCGGCGCGTGACCAGGACGCCGATCGGCAGGCTGATCGCGATCCCGACCAGCAGCGCGGCGAGCGTCAGCCGGAGGTGGGCGCCCAGGTACTCCGGGAGCAGCGCGAGCTGTTCCTTCACGGGGGCGCTCCTCCGGCGCGCTCCTCGCGCGCGCCGGCGATCAGGTCGGCGACGACGCGCGCCTGCCGGCGGGGCATCTCGAGGAGCCGCTCGACGTAGTCGTCGGCGGGCGCGTCGAGCAGCTCCCTCGGCTCGCCCACCTGGACGAGCACGCCCTCCCTCAGCACGGCGATCCGGTCGGCGATGAGCAACGCCTCGACCATGTCGTGCGTCACGAACACGGCCGTGAGCTCGAGGCGCCGTCGGATCGCGAGGAACGACTGCTGGAGCTTGTCGCGCGTCACCGGATCGAGCGCGCCGAACGGCTCGTCGAGGAGCATCAGCTTCGGCTCGGCCGCGAGGGCGCGCGCGAAGCCGACGCGCTGCGCCTGTCCGCCGGAGAGCTCGCGCGGGTAGCGCTGCGCGATCGACGGCTCGAGGTCGACCATCTCGAGCATCTCGGCCACGCGCGCGGCGGCGCGGTCCTTCTCCCACCCGGCGAGCGAGAGCGGGGTCGCGACGTTGTCGGCCACCGTCATGTGCGGGAACAGGCCGATCTTCTGGAAGACGTACCCGATCCTGCGACGCAGGACGTGGCCCTCGAGCCCGTCGGTCGACGCGCCGTCGATCCGGACCTCGCCGGACGTCGGCGCGATCAGGCGGTTTATCATCTTCAGCGTCGTCGTCTTGCCGGAGCCGGAGCCGCCGAGCAGGACGAGGAGCTCACCCTTCGCGACGGACAGCGAGAGCTCACGGACGACCACGCTGTCGCCGTAGCGCTTCGTCAGCCGTCGCAGCTCGATCATGCCGTCACGGTACGCCCCTTCGCCGCGATGGGCTCGCCGATCTGGAGCACCGCCACGAGCCCGTGGCCGCAGCCGCGGCCCTCCTGGAGCTTGTGCTGCATGCGGCGGAGGACGTACGCCAGCTGCGGCTCGATGACGTTGGCACGCACGTCGCCGACGTCGATCCACGCGACGCCGTCGATGATGCGATCGATCGTCATCAAGGCCATCTGGAGCGCGGGCTTGAAGTCCCGCCAGCCGTCGAGGTCGACGAGGTTGACGCGCGCGCCGCGGAGGCGCTCGATCGTGAAGTCGACCACGACGTTCCAGCAGGTGGTGAACTCGCGGAAGAAGCCGTTCAGCTCGTCTTGACCCGTGACGTCGCGGTAGTAGGCGCGGAGGAGCTCGAGGTTCGTGCGGATGTTCTGCTCGTAGAGCTGGTTCACCCGGCTGCGGAGCGGCGGGAGCGACGTGCCGTACTCGCGCGTGTCGACGTGCCGCCCGACGAAGATCGACCGATCGAGCAGCTCGCACACGCGGACGTCGACGCCCGCGGCCCCGCTCACCTCGGCCGCGAGCTCGCGCACCTCGCTGCCCGTCCAGAAGCGGATCGGGAACTGCTCGACGGAGCCGCTCTGCCGCTCGCTCGGCGGGTAGAGGTAGCTCATCGAGTAGGGGCGGACCTTCTCGGCCTCGCTCGCCGCGCTCCAGTAGCCGGGCCACTCGGGCGAGAAGCGCCCGAGCAGGTCGAGCACGACGATCGCGCCGGGCCTCGCGTGGGCGGCGATGTCGTGGAGGCACCGCCGGAGCGCGTCGGCCTCGAGGTGCGAGAGCGCCCCGTACGACGAGAAGTAGATGTCGAACGGCGCCTTGTCGCGCACCTTCCCGATGCCCTCGCGGAGATCGGCGACGTCGAACCGCACGCTCGAGAGGCCGTGGTAGTTCTCGCGCCCCTTCTCGACCATGGCCTCGCTGAGGTCGAGCCCGAGGTAGAGCTCGATCTGCTCGGGGCGCAGCACGTAGCGGTGCTCGTCGGCGAGATCCAGGTCGCGGCTGTCGATGCGGATGAGCTGCTCGTAGCCCTGCCCGGCGCCGCAGCCGAGATCGAGGATGCGGACGCCCCGCCCGGCCTTCACGCAGCGCTCGACGCGCTCGCGGACGAACGGGCGCAGCGCGACGCGCGTCATCGCGTCCTCCCAGTGGGCGCGGACGTTGTCGTACTTGCCGAACAGGCCGCCCATGTTCTTGCCGTAGAACCCGCGCGCGACCGTCTCCGCGTAGGTGCGCTCTCCCATGTTCGCGTTGACGTTCACGTTCATTCCTCCGTCGTCGAGCATGCCGTCTCCTCAGCTCGGTTCGTTCATGGTCGCGTGCGCGTGGCCACGCCAGCGGCCCACGGTGCGCCGGCGCTCCTCGCCGGGGAACCTCTCCTCGAAGATCCGCCGGTAGGCGAAGGCCTGCTTTGTCGCCGGGGTGTCCTCGGGGAAGAGCTCGCTCCGGCGCGCGAAGTCCGCGTCGCTGACCGTGCGCTGGGCGTGCTCGGAGAGCGCGTCGGCCGAGCCGCTCCCGTGGGCGAACTCCTGCTTCGTCCGCCAGACGATCTCCGGCGGGAGCAGATCGCTCACGGCGCGGCGGAGGAGCCACTTCTCCGGGCGGGCGTCGGTGGTCTTCAGCGCGGGATCCTCGCGCATCGCGCGCGCGACGAAGGCGAGGTCGAGGAACGGCACGCGGCCCTCGAGCGCGTGCGCCATCGTCATCCGGTCGACGCGCTGGAGGTTCATGTTGTGGAGCCCGAGGAGGAGGCGCGCGCACTCCGCGTGGAGCGCCGCGGGGTCGCGGATGTCGGTGAAGTAGCCGTACCCGCCGAAGACCTCGTCCGCGCCCTCCCCGCTGAGCACCACCTTCACGTGCTGGCTCGCGAGCTTCGAGACGAAGTAGCAGGGGACGGAGCTCTCGATGAGCGCCGCGTCGTACGACTCGAGGTGCGCGATCACGTGCTCGACCGCGTCCTCCGCCTCGGCGCGCGTGTAGACGTACTCGTGGTGGTGCGTGCCGATGTGCTCCGCCGCCCGCCTCGCCGCGAGCAGGTCCGGCGAGCCGTCGAGACCGACGGCGAAGCTGTGCAGATCGGGGATCGATCGCCGGACGATGGCGGCGATCACGCTCGAGTCGAGGCCTCCGGAGAGGAAGACGCCGAGCGGGACCTCGCTCATCAGGCGTTTGTCGACCGCGCGCTCGAGCTCGGCGCGGAGCGCGGCGGCGTCGCTCGGCGCCGGATCGCGGGCCGGCGCGAGCCACGGCGGCTGGAACCAGCGCTGCATCCCGCGCTCGGTCATGAGCGTCCCCGGCGGAAACTCGGCGATCTCGCGGCAGTCCGCGGGCAGCGCCTTCAGCTCGGAGGCGAACCAGAGCCCCGCGCCGTCGCGGTCGCGGCCGAAGTAGAGCGGCTTGATCCCGAACGCGTCGCGCGCCGCGAGGAAGCGCTCTCCGTCCGTGAGCACGAAGGCGAACATGCCGTCGAGCTCGCGCACGCACTCGGCGCCCTCCTCCTCGTAGAGGTGGAGGATGACCTCGGAGTCGCTCTTCGTCGTGAAGCGGTGGCCCCGCTCGAGCCGCGAGCGCAGCGCGCGGAAGTTGTAGATCTCGCCGTTGCAGACGAGCGACGCGCTGCCGTCCTCGTTCGAGAGGGGCTGTCGTCCTCCGGCGACGTCGATGATCGAGAGCCTCCGATGCGCGAGCGCGGAGCCCTCGGCGGATCGCGCGGCGGCGTCGTCGGGCCCGCGGTGGCGGAGGAGCTCGGCCATACGCCGGACCTCGTCGAGGCGGCTGCCGCCTCCTGCGCCTACGAACGCCGTGAACCCGCACATGAAATCGCCTCCTGAGCCCGACTCGACGCGACGAAGCGCTCAGTCGGTCAAAACGGAGGCGCTTCGGCTCGGACGAACCGATCTTCATGCGGGGACGAGCGCCGGCTGGCGTTCGCGATCGAGCCGCACGATTAGTTGGAAATGCAACCATAACACAGCCTGCGCGGTACCCCAATCCGGAACGGCCTCCGGCGGCCCGAAAGTCGCGTTCGCGCCGCGGGCGGGCCGGGCGCGCCGTCCCCGGAGACGAGCGCAGAGCTCCACGCCGAGCGATCGCGACCGCGCGCCGGCTCGCTGAAGTCGCGGGAGGCGGCCTAGTATGGCCGGCGCCACCCGGGGCTCGTCGAATGGACGCGTACACGAAGTCGTTTCTCCTGATGTTCACGCTCCTGAACCCGTTCTTGATGAGCATCTACCTGCTCGATCTCATCCACGACCTGAAGGCGTCGACGTTCGCGAGCGTGCTCGCGCGCGGCGCGGTCATCGCGGGCGCCGCGTTCGCCGTCTTCGCGTGGACGGGCGACGCGGTCTTCTCCCGCTACCTCCAGGTGCGGTTCGCGTCGTTCCAGGTGTTCGGCGGCGTCGTCTTCCTGCTCATCGGGATCCGCTTCGTGTTCCAGGGCGTCCAGACGATCCGCGGCCTCCGCGGCGCCGCCGAGCACGTCGCGGGATCGATCGCGATGCCGTTCATGATCGGGCCGGGGACCGTCAGCGCGAGCGTCGTCATCGGCGCGCGCCTCCCGATCCTCGGGGCGATCGGCGTCATCGCCGCCTCGCTCGTCGCGACGGTGCTCCTCGTGCTCGCGTTGAAGCTGGCGCACGATCGCCTCAAGGAGAGCAACGCGCGCCTCACCGACCGCTACATCGAGATCGTCGGGAGGATCTCCGCGCTCCTCATCGGGACGTTCTCCGTCGAGATGATCATGGAGGGCGTCACGAGCTGGCTGAAGGCGGCGCACCTCGTCTGAGGCGCGCCCGCGCGTACGGCGCGCCTCAGAACCTGTCCGAGAATCCTCTTGGCCAGACTCTTCTCGATGTCATCTCGGGAGGGCCCGCGCCCTCCCTCCCCGAAAAAGCGCGGTTTTCGGGGGCGCCACCCTCCGCGGTGGCCCCGCTGCGCGTCGCCGATGTTGAGTTTTGGACGGTTCTTCAGTCGATCGCCTCGAACGAGTCGAACTCGAACTCGTACTCCTCGGTCTCCTCGAGCCAGTGGGCGACCATGCGCGTCGGGTAGAGCGTGGTCGCGCCGCCCGCGGACGCGGGCTTGGCGATCGGGATCTCGAACGTGGCCTTCTTCTCGAGCGTCCTGAGCGTGATCATCGGCTCGAGGAAGACGACGTTCCCGGCCCAGTAGCCCATGATGAGCGAGGCCGTGAACTTCCCGCCCGAGGTGTCGGCCTTCGGCCACGAGTGGTAGCCCATCGCGTTGACGCAGAGCTCCGGCTGGCCGTACCCCTTCGGGATCTTGTCGGCGTCGGGCATCGTCTTGCCGGTGCGCGCGTCGGCGGCGCAGTCGATGTCGTCGATCTCGGCGCGCGTCCCGCGGAGGAAGTGAAAGTCGAAGTGCGGATCGGCGTACGGGGTCGGGCCGTGGCCGCCCGGGAGCCAGTTGGCGCGCAGGTGGTGGAGGATCGTCTGCTCCTTCGCCACGGCGGGCATGTCCAGCACGAGGTCGTCCTGGAACGGATGCGACTTCGGACCCGAGGTGAGCGCCGCGAGCGAGAAGACGACGCCGACGCTCACGACCGTGCCCTCGGCGTTCACCTTCGCGAAGCTCTTGGCCGTGCCGTCGAAGAGCTCGCCGCTCTTGCCGTCCACCCGCGTGAGCTCCTCGTCGCCCTCTCCCGCGCCGGCCTCCCCCGCGCCGCCGTCGTCGAGCGAGGGATCGGTGACCTCGACGATCTTCGTCGTCGTGCACGCCGACGTCAGGGTGGCGAACGCCGACGTCGCGACGACGGCGGAGGCGAGACCGAGAGCTGCGAGGTTCTTCATGAGCCGGCCGCTTCCTAGCGCAAAGCGCCTCGGATTCAAGCCGCCGAGGGCCCTCGGGGAGACAAAAGCGGGCCCGGCGCGACGCTTTCAGGTCCGTCCGCCCGGTCAGTCCTGGACGATCGCGGTCGGAGGAGCCGCCGCCTCGGCGCAGCAGCGGAAACCCGTGGAGTAGTCGTGGTAGTCGTGCGCGTGCGCCGTGGTCCTGTAGCCGCAGCCGTCGCCGTTCAGCGTCGTGTCGAGGTAGTAGCCCCCCGCGAACGTGCCGTGCGCGGCGGCGGGGTCGGTCTTCACCCACTCGTGGAGGTTGCCGACCATGTCGAACGCGCCGTAATCGTTGACGCACGCGTCGTGGGAGCCCGTCTTCGAGAGGGCGCCCTCGACCTGGCCGAGCCGCGGATCGTTGAGCTGCGTCCAGACGCTCGGCTCGACCGACGCCGGGCGCGCGCTCGATTTGGCGGGCGCGCGCGCCGCCGCGCGCGGCGCGTTCTTGGTGGGGGGCGCGCTCTTGGTGCGGGCGTCGCGCTTGCCGGACGTCTTCTTCGGGGGCGTCTCGGCCCTGGCCGTCTTGCCGGGGCGCGTCGCGCGCGGCTTCGTGGTCACGGCCGCGCGGCCCTTCGTGGTCGCGTGCGCCTGCCGATCGGGCCTGGCCGACTTCGAGCCGGCCGCGGCGGCCGGCTTCGACGCCCCGCGCGAGGCGATCGTCCCGGCCTTGGCGCCCGCCGGCGCGGGCTT
>JAHBWF010000238.1 GCA_019637105.1 Labilithrix sp. | reverse complement strand
CCTCCGCGCCGCTCGAGGAGGTCAGCATCCCGGGGACGCGCCCCGTCGAGACCGGCGGCGCGGCGCACGTCCTGCGCGACGTGCAGCTCCGGCGCTTCTCCTACGACGATCCGCATCAGGTCCTGATGGGCGTCCCGGGCGTCTACGTGCGGCCCGAGGACGGCTTCGGCCTCCGTCCGAACATCGGCATCCGCGGCGCGAACTCCGATCGGAGCAAGAAGGTCACGCTGATGGAGGACGGGATCCTCGTCGGCCCCGCCCCGTACTCGGCGCCGGCGGCGTACTACTTCCCGATGATCGACCGCATGCGCACGGTGCGCGTCGTGAAAGGCCCGGCGTCGATCGTCTACGGGCCGCAGACCGTGGGCGGCGCGATCGACCTCGTCACGCGCGAGATCCCGTCCGGCCGCAAGGTCACCTACGACCTCGCGTTCGGCCAGTACATGTTCAACAAGCAGCACGTCACCTACGGCTCGAGCGACGAGCGCGCCGGCTTCCTCATCGAGGGCATGCGCGTCTCGAACGCGGGCTTCAAGGAGCTCGACCGCGTCGGCGGAGACACCGGCTTCACGCGCAACGAGTGGATGGCGAAGGGCAGCTACGTGGTCGACCCCGCGGCCCGCGTCCAGAACGAGATCGGCGTGAAGCTCGGCTACTCCGACGAGGTCTCGAACGAGACGTACCTCGGCCTCACGGACGCCGACGCGCGGAGCACGCCGGACCGGCGCTACTACGCGAGCCGGATGGATCGCATGGATTGGCACCGCACGGCCGTCGCCGTGACGCACAAGGCGCGGTTTTCGCCCGACCTCGAGCTGACGACGACGGTCTACCGCCACGACCTGCACCGGGTGTGGCGCAAGGTGAACGGCTTCCGCGGCGCCGACGTCTCCGACGTGCTCGCCAACCCGGACACGCCGCGCAACGCGCTCTCGCTCGGCGCGCTCCGCGGCGAGATCGACACGACGAGCGACGCGCAGACCATCCTCATCGGCCCCAACGACCGCACGTTCGTCTCGCAGGGGCTGCAGACGCAGGTGAACGCCAGGGCAAGGACCGGCGCCGTGTCGCATCGCTTCACTTACGGCGTGCGCGCGCACTACGACGAGATCGTCCGCAAGCACACCCAGGACGGCTTCGTGATCCGGAGCGGAGCGCTCACCCCGGACGGCCGCGTCACCGAGGTCGTCGCGGACAACAAGGCGTCGACGCACGCGCTCGCGCTCTGGGCCGTCGACGCGATGACCTTCGGCCCCGTCACGGTCACGCCGGGCGCGCGCATCGAGGCGATCCAAGCGTCGTTCGAGCAGCGGCTCGTCGTGCCCGGCGAGCCGGTCCTGCCGATCGACGGCGCGGTCTACCAGGCGATCATCCCCGGCGCGAGCGGCTACTGGGCGGTGACGCGCGGGCTCGGCGTGCTCGCCGGCGTCCACAAGGGGTTCAGCCCCGTGCCGCCCGAGCAGGCGCGGACGAACAAGCCCGAAGAGAGCGTCAACTACGAGGCCGGCGCGCGTTGGACGGCGCGTCACGCGCGCGTCGAGGCGATCGGCTTCTACAACGCGTACTCGAACCTGACGAACCTCTGCACGTTCTCGAACGGATGCGCCGGCGCGAACGTCGACCGTCAGTTCGACGGCGGGCGCGCGCGCATCCTCGGCGCGGAGATCTACGGCGAGACGGAGCTCCCGCTCGGCGGCGGCTTCCTCCTCCCGTCGCGTCTGGCGTACACGTACACCTACAGCGAGTTCCTCTCGACGTTCACGTCGGCCGATCCGCAGTTCGGCAACGTGCGCCGCGGCGACGAGCTCCCGTACGTGCCGCCGAATCAGCTCTCCGGATCGGTCGGCCTCGAGAAGGACCCGTGGGGGCTCAACGTCGCCGGCACCTTCGTCGACAGCATGCGCGAGCGCGCGGGGCAGGGGACGCCGCGCCCGGGCGACCTCACGGACGCGTATTTCCTGCTCGACGCGAGCGTGAAGTACAAGATCTTCTCCGCGGTCGAGCTCTACGTGAACGGCCGGAACCTCCTGAACGACCGCTACATCGCGTCGCGGCGCCCCTTCGGCGCGCGGCCCGGAGCGCCGCTCTGGGTGCTCGCCGGCGTGCGCGGCGAGCTCTGACGCGCGGGGCCGCGACGCCCTTCACGAGGGGAGCGAACGCGCTAGAGTGAGCGCCGACGATGACACGACTCGACGCGATGGCCGCCAAGCTCGCCGCGCTCGGCGGCGACCACGGCGTCGGCTCCGAGGGGCCGCGCGCCGCGGTCGCCGCGATCCTGCGCGAGCTGCCGGGGGCCGACGGCGCCGACCTCTTCTTCATCCGCCGCGCCGATCGCCCGACCGATCCGTGGTCCGGCCACATCGCGTTCCCCGGGGGGCGCCGCGAGCCCAGCGACGCGAGCCTCCTCGCCACCGCCATCCGCGAGACGCGCGAGGAGGTCGGGATCGATCTGTCGTCCGGCCGCCTCCTCGGCCGCCTCCCCGACGTGCCCGCGTTCCTGCGCGCGAAGAGGTCCGGGCTCGTGGTGACGCCGTTCGTCTTCGCGCTCCCCGGCGACGTCCCCGTCGTGCCGAACGTCGAGGTCGCCACGACGCTCTGGGTCCCCGTGAGCACGCTCGCGCGCGGCGAAGGCAAGAGCACCTTCAAGCTCGACTATGAAGGGCAGACCTTCGACCTGCCGTGCATCCACCTGGAGCCCGGGCAGCACCGCCTCTGGGGCATGACGTACCGGATGCTCGAGACGCTCCTCGACGCCGTCCGATGAAGTGCTAGCTTCTGATCACGCCGGACACCCGGCGTGATCATGCGCTGAATCCTCTCTTTTACCCCTGTGTCCGCGGGCTCGCCGCCGGCCTCTGCGCCGGTGGTCGGGCTCGTCAGCCGGTGAACGAGAACGAGAGGAGTGACCACATGGTCGTGCTGGAAGCGCGCGGCGTGGGCGTCGCGTGGACGGCGTCCGTGCCCGTATTGAGAGGCGTGTCCTTCGCGCTGAGCCCGGGCTTTTACGGCCTCGTCGGCGCGAACGGCGCAGGGAAGACGACGCTCTTGCGCGTGCTCGCCGGAGAGCTCGCGCCGCACGAGGGCGCGGTGCGGACGCGGCCCGAAGACGCGACGATCGCGTACGCCAGGCAGGCCGTCGACGAGCTCGACGCCGACGTGACGGCCCTCGCGGAGTCGCACGACGGCGTCGCCGCGGAGCTCAAAGGCCGCCTCGCGCTCGACGAGGCCGAGCTCGCGCGCTGGCCGACGCTCTCGCCCGGCGAGCGGAAGCGCTGGCAGATCGGCGCCGCGCTCGCGCGCGAGCCGGACGTGCTCTTGCTCGACGAGCCGACGAACCACCTCGACGGCGATGCGCGGGCGCGGCTGCTCGGCGCGCTTTCGCGCTTTCGCGGCGTCGGCGTGATCGTCTCGCACGATCGCGCCGTCCTCGAGCGCCTGCCGCGGTCGATCCTGCGCGTGCACGGCGGCGCCGTCACGCTCCACGCCGGGAGCTACGGCGAGGCCCGCGCCGCGTGGGAGGAGGCGCGTCGCGGGGAGGAGGCGGTCCACGCGCGCGCGAAGGCCGCCGTGCGCGCCGTCGAGCGCCGGCTCGACGCGGCCCGCCGCACGCAGGAGGCGGCGTCGAGGTCCTTGAGCGCCAGCGCGAGGATGAAGGGCAAGAACGACCACGACGCGCGGAGCATGGGACGCAAGGTCTCCGCGGGCTGGGCCGAAGGGCGCGCCGGCCGCAGCGTCGAGATCGCGCGCGAGGGCCTCGAGCGCGCGCGCGCCGCGGTGCCGGAGATCGAGCGCGATCGCACGCTCGGCGGGCAGGTCTTCGCGGCGTGGGAGCGGGCGCCTCAGCCGGTGCTCTTCCACCTCGACGCGCCGGAGCTCCGCGCCGGCGATCGGGTCGTCCTCCGCGACGTGCGCGTCACGATCGGCCGCGACGAGCGCGTCCGCGTCACGGGCGACAACGGCGCCGGCAAGACCACGCTGCTCGCCGCGCTCCTCGCGACGCGGCGGGGGGATCGACTGCTCCACCTGCCGCAGGAGCTCCCGCCGGAGGCGATCGCGGCGCTCACGTCCGAGCTCCGATCGCTGCCCGCGGACGAGCGCGGGCGCGTGCTCTCCGTCTTCAGCGCGCTCGGGAGCGATCCGGAGCGCCTGCTCCTCCGCCGGGAGCTCGACGCGGCGGCGCTCTCGCCCGGAGAGGCGCGTAAGCTCGCGCTCGCGTCCGGGCTCGGGCGCCACGCCTGGGCGCTCGTCCTCGACGAGCCGACGAATCACCTCGATCTGCCGACGATCGAGCGGCTCGAGCGCGCGCTCGAGGGCTACCCCGGCTGCGTCGTCCTCGTCACCCACGACGACGTGTTCGCGCGCGCGGTGACGACGCGACGCCTCGACGTCCGCGACGGGGCCGTCGTGTGACCGCCTTCCCCGCCGTGGCGCGTGAGCGCCGCGGCCTTCGGGGTCGCGACGCCCTCGGTGTCCAGGCCGGGTGCACCCAGCCGCCGATCTCGATCCCGCCAGCGCCCGCGCGCGGACGCAGCCCGCAGCCGCCGACGACGCGTCCGCGCGCGCGGTCGAACGCGCCGTACATGTAGTCCTCGCCGCCGTCGAGCCACGCGCGGAACAGGCGCAGCTTCGCCACGACCTCGCGGGTCGTCTGTGGTCCCTTCGCAGCCCGGAGCGTGAAGGTCGAGAGGTGCTGGCGACTCTCGTCCTCAGCCGCCTCCACGGCGAGCGCGTCCTCCGGAGAACCCGCGCCGGAGCGCGAGACGTGTCGTCTCCACGCGATAGACCGCGTCCTCCACGAGGGTCCTCCGCGCGTCGACCCGCGCGGTCGAAATCGCAGCTCGAGCGTGCCACGAGTGGGGCGACCTTTGCATCGAAACCTACGGACCCTCGCGGGGCGCGGGACGATCGAACGCAAGTCGACCCGATGTCCCGTGTGCTCCTCCGGAACGTCACGATGCGCACCTACCGTGGAGTCATGAAGGTCAAGAGCAGGGCGACGCTCGTGGTCCTCGCCGCCATCGCGAGCGCCTGTGCGGACCGGGGCCGCGCGGTGGACGTTCGCGAGGTCGATCCGCCTCGAACGGCGAGCGGCGCGAGCGTCCTCGCCCGACGCGCCCCGCGCCGCGCGCACGGGGTCGACGCCCCCGTCGTCATCATGGCGATCGACGGCGCGCGCTGGCAGGAGGTCTTCCACGGGGTCGATCGCACGCTCGCGAGCTCGGCGCCGATCCCGGCGACGTCGATCTTCAAGAACCTCCACGCGCTCGGCACCGAGCGAGGGGCGTTCGTCGGCGCGCCCGGGCACGGCACGATCGCGGCGTCGGGGCCGAACTACGTCTCGCTCCCCGGCTACACCGAGCTGCTCGGCGGGCGCCCCTCGGCCTGCACCGACAACGGATGTGCGAGGACCACGCTCCCGTCGATCCTCGACGAGGCCCACGCCGCCGGCGCGAAGGTCGCGGCCTTCGCGTCCTGGGAGAAGCTCGACCTCGCCACGACCATGAGCCCGGGCTCCTTCACGTCGTCGTGCGGACGGCGGGGCGACCCGCTCGTCGATCCCTGGCCGGGGCACGGCGACTACCGGCCGGATCGCGTGACCGCGAGCGCCGCCCTCGAGTACTACGAGGCCGAGAAGCCGGACGTCTTCTTCCTGGGCCTCGGCGACGCCGACGAGTACGCGCACCGCGGCGACTACCCCGGCTACCTCGCGGCGCTCCGTCACGCGGACGAGACCCTCGGCCGCCTCGTCGCGGTCCTCGATCGCCTGGGCGAGCGCGGGCGGAGCACGCACGTGATCGTGACGGCCGACCACGGGCGCGCGAGCGACTTCAAGAACCACGGCCCGATGCCCGAGGCCGCGCGCGTGTGGATGGTCGCGGGCGGCCCGCGCTTCTCGGCGCGCGGCCCCGTCAGCTCGCCGGAGCCCCGCCACCTCGCGGACATCGTCCCCACGCTCCGCACCGTGCTCGGGCTGCCGCCGGATCGAGGCGCCCGCTCGGGCGCTCCGATCGAAGAGCTGTTCTGAGCTCACGGCGCGCGCGGTCGAGGTCCGGGCGCGCGGGGCCGTCGAGGCGCGGGCGAAGGGGCCCGAGCGGCGCCGCGGTCGCCGCCGAGGACGTCACTCGCAGTAACCCCATCCCGTGTTCGGGGGGAACTCGCGGTCGAGCGGTTCGCAACGGGTGAACGGGCTCGGACAATCGGCCGGCGAGCGGCAGAGCGGGAGGCTGCTGCCGATCGGCGCGCAGCTGTCCGCGCACGTCGCGCGCAAGGGCGACGTGGTGATCGCCATGCAGCACACCCGGTCGCCGGCGCAGTCGCCGGGCTCGTCGCACGCGAGCTCGGCGAGCGCGGTCGCGAGGCACGACGCGGCTCCCGAGCACGTCGCCTGGTTGCCGTCGAGGCAGCAGCGCCCCGCGCACTCCACGCCGTCGCAGAGGACCGTGGCCGTCGAGGCGTCCCCGCCGTCCGCCTCGTGCGGCGCGTCCGGCGTCGCGGCTCCGTCGTGGCCGACCTGCGCGGAGCCGTCCGTCGCGCCGGCGTCCCCGCTTCCCGCCTCCGGGCCCGGCGGAGCGTCGACGACCTCGAGGTCCGAGAGGCCGCTCAGCAGGGTGCAGCCCGTGGTCAGCGCGAGGGCCGCCGCGAGGGCGTGGCGACCGAGCGCGCGCGGCGTCGTCAGGCGTCGAGGCTGCATTCGGCGCGCGCGTTCCTCACGACGACCCCTCGCCCGTCTTCGAGCCGATGGCGCATCAGGGTCGAAAATACCTCATCCGCGCGCCGCGCGCGTCGCCGAGACGCGCAGCGCCTCTCCGGGGACACGCCGAGCCGAGCCGACGCCGTGACGGGATCGCGCGCCGCGCGCGCACCGACCGAGCCACGCCCGCGGCTCGGGCGCGCCGATCCCGAGCGGACTCGGGATGAGCCGATCGCTCGCCCCACGCACCTCACGTTTCGGGCGCTCGCCCGTCCGGCCGCCCGAAGCGTAAAGCTCAGCGGCCGGCGAAGACCCCGACGGGACAGGCCACGCCGGTCCCGCCGACGCCGCAGTAGCCGTCCGGGTTCTTGTGGAGGTACTGCTGGTGGTAGTCCTCCGCGTAGTAGAACGGAGGCGCGTCCGTGATCTCCGTCGTGATCGCGCCGTAGCCCGCCTCGCGCAGCTTCGCCTGGTACGCCGCCTTCGAGGCCTCGGCGGCGGCGCGCTGCTCGGCGTCGTACGTGTAGATCCCCGAGCGGTACTGGGTGCCGGTGTCGTTGCCCTGGCGCATACCCTGCGTCGGATCGTGGCCCTCCCAGAAGACGCGGAGGAGCTCGTCGTAGCTCACGAGCTTCGGATCGTAGACCACGCGCACGACCTCGTTGTGCCCCGTCAGGCCCGAGCAGACCTCGCGGTACGTCGGGTTGGGCGTGTACCCGGCCGCGTAGCCGACCTGCGTGGAGAGCACGCCGGGCACCTTCCAGAACGTGCGCTCGACGCCCCAGAAGCAGCCCATCCCGAACATCGCCTGCCGCGAGCCCTCCGGGAACGTATCCATGCTCGTGCCGAGCACGGCGTGCGTCGCCGCGACGGGCATCGCGTCGGCGCGTCCCGGCAGAGCTTCGTCCTTCGAAGGCATGCGGAGCTTGTCGGCGTAACCCATGGCGATTTTTCCTCGATTCGAGCCGCGCGGGGCGCGGAGGCGGGGACGAATATCTTCTTCCTTAGTGCGTCACTCGCCGATCCGGAACTGGACGCCGACGCCCGCGCCGAAGCGGCGGACGATGTCGTCGTCCACGGTGGGGAAGAGGATCATCGTCTTGATGTCGACCGCGCTCGCCGCCTGGTAGCCGAGCCCGAAGCCGAGCAAGAGGTGCGCGTCGTGGTCGGCTCCCCCCGGGTCGATGAAGCGGAGCTGCGCCATCGGGCCGAGCCAGAGCCTCTCCGACGTCTGGAACCAGAAGTAGCCGGGGATCGACAGGCCGTTGAACGCGGGGTTGTGGAAGACGACCGGGATGTAGGCGCCGGTGTCGATGCGCGCGAAGTCCGCGACGTGGAACGTGAGCGGCACGCCGAACATCACGCCGAAGCGCGTGCCGTCCTCGACCGGGAGGAACACGCGCCCGTCGAGGCCGACCTCGGCGACGCTCCCGCTGTACGCCACCCAGCGGAGGCGGAGCTCCGGGTTGGCGACGGCGTCGCCGCCGGTCCCGTAGGTCTCGGTCCAGAGCGTGCGGCCGTACGAGTCGGCGCCGGTGGCGCGGCCGTCGTTACCGAAGCGGAGGCCGGTGCGGAAGCCGAGCTCGAGGCGTTCGGTGACGCCGAGCGCGCCCTCCAGGTTCATGCCGAGCCCGGTGTTGCTGACGTCGTTGTTCAGCGGGCCGCGGAAGCGAAAATGGCCGACGCCGAGGCCGACGTCTCCCGCGAACACCAGCCGGTGCTGCGTCATCGGGCGGTCGACCCAGCGCTCGGCGGCGTCGCTCGAGCGGGAGGTCGTCGCCACGGAGAGGACTGCGCCGGCGGCGAGCAGGGTGCGGCGTGTGCGTCGCATGAGCGCAGCCTAGTACTTCGAGGCATCGATTTCGACGTGTCGCAGCACGATCACGAGAAAGACCGTCCAGGACGCATACCCGTGCGATGTCGGGAGGTTCGTTCCGACCCCTCGCTCGTCGTGGGGGTAGAGCGAAATCGGTCGAAATCACAGCGTCCGGCGCGAGGGCGCCGCGCGCCGCGGCTCAATCGGCGGGCTGGGCGTCGGGCGCGGGCGCTGCGGCAGCATGACCCCGCGCGCGCCCGCGGCGCTGCCGCACGAGGAGCACGACGCCGAGCGCGATCACCGCGAGCGACCAGTACTGCGCGAACGTGAGCCCGCCATGGCGAGCTTCGCCGGTGACGCCGTCTTCCATGCGGAGGAAGTCGAGCGCGAAGCGGAACGGCCCGTACACGAGCGAGGCGACGATCGTGTACGTGCCCATCGCGAGCTCCTTCTTCCACGTGAGCGCGAAGCCCAGGGCGAGCGCCGCGAGGAGGAAGAGCTCGAGCAGGCCGAGGTCGTAGCGGACGTCGCTCGCGCCGGTGATGACGTGGATCGGCCCGTAGACGCGGTGCACGCCGTCCTCGGCGCTGCGCGGGAAGCCGACGGCGAAGAGCGAGCCGAGCGAGCCCGGCGCCGCCGCCTTGCCGACGTGGTCGTGGATGAGCGCGCAGCCGAGGCGCCCGAGCGCGAACGCGCAGGGCCACGTGGCCAGGATCACCTCGCTGACGGGGAGCAGCGCGATCGGCGCGGCGCGGCGCGTGGCGCGCCAGCGGCCGGCCTCCTTGCGGACGTGGACGCGGCTCCACGCGATCGCGCCGAGGGTCGCGCCGACGATCGCCCCCGTCGAGCTCAGTCCCTGGACGCTGAAGCGCGAGCCGAGCGACTGGTCCGGGTGATAGAAGACCGCGTCGACGCCCCAGGCGAACGCCCAGCCGAGCACGCCGAGCCAGACGGTGAGCGCGCGGAAGTCGGCGCGGTCGAAGCCGCGTCGCGCCGCCATCTTCATGATGACGTAGTCCCAGACGAAGAAGGCGATCGCGACGCAGACGCCGTACGGCCGGAGCGGCGCGATCTTGGCCTCGTCGATGGCGACGAACGGGATCACGCGCGTGCTGTAGCAAAGATCACTTCGAGGAGCGAGCCTCGACGGCCTTGATCGCCTCGTCGAGCGCGTCGCTCTTGCGGAGGCACGAGAAGCAGTCGCGCATCCCCATGAACCCGCAGCCGCGCGGGCTCTTCATCGCGCGGAGGGCGGGGAGCACGCGGGCGTCGCCGTCGTCCTTCACGCGGTCGAGCAGCCGGCGCTTGTCCTCGCACTTCTTCGCGGACTTGAGGTCCAGCATGACGGCGGTCGCGGGCGCCGCCTTCGCCCGGACGTCCGCGCGGGCGACGCTCTTCGCGGCGCGCCGCTGGACGGAGGCCGGCGCCGTCTTGTTCGTCGACAGCGCGACCAACGCGTCGACGCCGCGCGCGCCGAGCGGCCCCTCGAGGAGGGCGAAGGCCTCGTCGATCGTCTCGGGCTGCTGCGCGGCCGTCGCCACGGCGTCGAGCAGCTCGTCGTCGACGGCGCTCGCGTCGAGGCCGAGGACGGTCTGCACGGCGCGGAGCATCTCCGCGCCGCGTCCCGCGTCGCCGAGCGCCCGCGCGAGCGCGGCGTGCACGGCGGGGTCCTCGGGGAACTCCGCGGCGAGCGCCTCGAGCGCGGCCGCGCCTCCGGCCGCCGCGGCGCGGAGCTTCTCCGGCGCGGCGCGCGTCGCCCGAGCCTCGACGCTCGACTCACCGCCCGGGCCGCCCTCCGCCGCGCGCGCCCCCGCGTCGGACGAGCGCCGCGCCAGGATGAACGTGACCACGACGAGGAGCACGAGGACGGGGACGCCCGCGGCGATCGCGAGGAGCGCGCTCCGAGGGAGG
>JAHBWF010000237.1 GCA_019637105.1 Labilithrix sp. | reverse complement strand
CGAGGTGGGCGATCGCGGCGGCCTCGTCGCCGGCGGCGCGGGAGCGGAGCGCGCACACGACGCCGAGGCTCCGGCGGAGCGAGGCGTCCTCGACGCCGGCGGCGAGCTCCTCGAGCGCGGTCCGCGCGCGCGCCGGGTCGATCTCGGGGGAGGCGAGGCCGTCGAGCACGCGGCCGAGCCACGCGCCCTCGGGCAGCTCGCGGAGCGCGGCGGTCGCCTTGGCCGCGCCGGCGTCGTCGCCCTGGCCGAGGCGGATGCGCGCGAGCTCGATCCAGAGGCGCGGGAGCTCGGCGGCGGCTTCGGACGCCCCGCCGCCGCCCGCGCCCTCCGCGCCGCCGCTCGCGTGCTCGACGAGCTCGCGCGTCGCGTCCTCGTACCACGTGTGGTCCGAGCGGAGGCTCGCGAGCGTGCGCCCGAGGCGCGCGACGGTCTCCTTCGGCACGCCGCACGCGGCCGCCTGACCGAGCGCCTCCCTCGCGCGCGCGGCGCTCTCCGCGCGCGTCGCCCAGACGTACGCGGCGAGGAGGAGCGCGCGGCCCTGCGCCTCTCCCGTGGTGCAGTGACGCGAGAGCTCCTCGAGCTCGGCCGCGAAGCGGGCGCCGTCGCCGCTGCCCTCGAGGATGTCGATCTTCAGCGCGCGCGCCGGCGAAGAGGCGGGATCGCGCTCGGTCGCGCGGGTGAGCGCCTCGAGCGCGCGCGGGACGTCGCCCTCGCTCGCGGCGTGCTCGGCGACGCGCATGGCGAGCGAGGCCGCGACGCCGCCGTCGGTCTCGCCGACGCTGCGCTTCTCCGCGAGCTCGGCCGCGAGCGCGGTGTCGCCCGCGAGCTCGGCGAGGCGGAGGCGCGCCGTGAGCACGACGCGCTCCACCGTCGACGCCGCGTCGCGCGCGCCCTCGCCGCTCGCGGTGGGCTCGTCGCGCGGGGCGTCCTTCTCCGCCGCCTCGCCGAGGACGGCGAGCGCGCGGTCGAGGAGCTGCGAGGCGCGGCCGAGCTCGCTGGCGAGGCGCCGCGCGTCGGCGGCGCGGAAGAACAGGTCGATCACGTGCTCGACGCTGCGGCAGTGGCGCGGGACCCCGCGGGCGTCGCCGGCCTGCGCGTCGCTCATCGCGGCCAGGATCATCTCCGCGCGCGCCTCGAGGGCGTCGGCCAGCGCGCGGCCCCGCGCCCGAGCGTCGTCGGTGCCCGGCAGGCCCGGATCCGCCGCGAAGATCCGCTCGACCGCCGCGGCCGCCTGGAACGCCGCGCCCCCGCCTTCCTCGCGGGCGCGCGCGAGGATCCCGAGCGCCCGCTCCACGTCACCGCTGCTCGCCGCGAGCCGCGCGACGTCGACGAGCAAGAGCCCGCGCCACGTCGGGTCGTCGGTCAGCTCCGCGCGGCCCGCGAGCGCCTCTTCGCGCTGGGCGGCGTCGCCGAGCTTCGCCGCCGCCATCTCCAGCGCGAGCCAGGCCGGCCCCAGGTCGGCGGCGTCCGCGCCCGTCTCGGTGGCCTCGCGCGCCAGGCCCCGCGCGCCCTCGAGGTCCTTCTGGACGTCCTCGACGAACAGCGCGCGCTGCGTGAGGGCGCGCGCGCGCTCCTCGGGGGTCACCGCCGACGCGACGAGCGCCTCGATGAGCTTGCCGAGGTTGGAGAGCGAGCGCCGGCGCTCGAGCAGCCGGACGAGGCCCTCGAGCGGCTCGCGGAAGCTCGTGTCGGCGTTGTACGCCGCGAGGTAGTCGCGCGCCGCGCCCGGCTCGTCGCCGCCGCGCTCCTGGATCTCGGCCGCCTCGTGGAGCAGGCGCGCCTTGCGCGCCTTGTCGGTCGTCGCGGCGACCTCGGCGCGCAGCCGGCCGACCGCCGCGGCGACGGCCTCGATCGTCTCGATCGGCGCCGGCGGCAGCTGCGACGCGCCGCTGCTCGTGAGCGCGGACGCCGCGCGGGCGTCCGGAGCGTCGAGCGCGGCGAGGGCAGGCGCGCCGGACCCGTCTCCGCCGGCCTCCGCCGGGGCGTCGTCGTACGTGGCGGCGCGCGGGGGCCGAGCCTCCGCCGTCGCGCCGAGCGACGCCGCGCGCGGCCTCGACGGATCGGTCGCGGCGTCGACGCGCGCTCCGCCGTCGCGCGTTTCGCCGCCGTCGGCCGCGTCGTCCTCGACGTCGTCCACGTCGGCCGCGGCCACGTCGTCCTCGACGTCGACGTCGTCCACGTCGACCTCGTCGAGCGCGTCGACCTCGTCGGCGACGTCGAGCGCGTCGTCCACGCGCGCCTCGTCGAGCGCGGCGACGTCGACCGAGACGTCGGCGGCGGACGCGACGTCGACCGAGACGTCGCCGGAGGACGAGACGTCGGCGGCGACCGAGACGTCGACCGAGACGTCGCCGGAGGACGAGACGTCGACCGAGACGTCGCCGGAGGACGAGACGTCGGCGGCGACCGAGACGTCGACGTCGTCGACCGGCGCGAGATCGCCGTCGTCGATCGGCACGACATCGCCGATCTCGCCGCTCGCGATCTCCTCCCCGGCCGGAGCGACGTCGTCGGGTCGCGGAGACCCGTCTTGGTGCTCGGCTTCCTTCGTGTCTTCCGGCATTTCGCCGGCGTGGAGCATACCCCACAGCGACGCGGCGGTGTGCGGCATTCGAGGCCGAAGGCGGCGTTTCTTCAGCCGTCTCCGGCGACGAGCTCAGCACCAACGGCCGCGCGCGGCGGGCGGCTCCCTCGCGCGCGTCGGCCTGCCCGCGACGCGCCCGCGCGCGCCCTCACGCGCGTTGATCCTGCCCGTGACGACGTCCTCGCGCGCGTCGGCCTGCCCCGCGACGCGTTCGCGTGGACGCACGCCAGCGACTCCCGTCGTCCGACCGGTGGAGCCGCGCGATCGGTGGCGCGTCAGGCGCTCGCGCGACGCCGCCGGTGGGGCGAGCGATCAGAGAAGCGCGGTGAGCTTCTCGTTGACCTTCTCTTCGATCGTCCCCTTCATCACGCGGAGCATGAAGGGCAGATCGATGGCGACGCGGACGATCTTGTCGCTCACCGCGACCTCGCCCTTGGTCCCCTTCGCCGCGCCGCTCGCGGCGTCGAAGCGGATGGTGTTGCCCTCCCACTTCCACTGAATGCCGAATTTCTGCTCCATCCCCTTGGCGAGCTCTTCGGCCTTCTGCTTGGCGTCGTCGATGCTGAGGGAGTGGTTGCGGCTGATGTCGATCGTGGCCATCGCGCCGACCCTACCATCATTCGGCGGGATCCCCAACCGTCACCGAGCGCCGTGACGCGCGCTCGGCGAGGCTATTCGAGGCGCTTGACGACCCAGTACCCGCGCGTCGTCTCGAGGACCTCGGAGACCTCTCCGGGCGCGAGCGCGAAGACCGAGAGCTCGGTGCGGGCGTCGAGGACGCCGCGCGGCATCTGGCCGATGTTGTCCGAGGAGCCCGGATCGCCCGCCGTGACGGCCTGGTGGAAGTCGTTGCGCGCGTCGGCGCCGAGGCGCTCGGCGAGGGCCAGCGCGTCCTTCTTGCTGCGCGCGTTCGCGGCGGCCCCCTCCGCGCCGGCGAACGTGACGAGCACGACGCCGATCTTCACGTTGCGCGGCGCGCTCGACGGAAGGACCGCGGCGTCGCCGAGCGAGAGCGACGGCAGGAAGAGCCCGGCGTCGAGGTCGTCCGAGCTCGTCGCTCCGGCGTCCTCCTCGGGCGGCGCCGCGGTGGCGGCCGCGACGGCCGTCGAGGCGTCCGCCTCCACCGCCGGCCGCGCGGCGCGCGGTCGCGCGCTCTCGGCCTCGTACGTCATCCAGCCGACGACGCCGATGACGGCGGCGCCGACGACGATCGACGCCCACCTCTGGGCGTCGCCCTGTCGCGCCCGATCGTGCGGAGCCGAGCTCACGAAAGCGCCTCTCTATCTCGCATTGCGCGATCTCGCATGCGCGCGGTCTGCGTGCGTGGTTCGGTCGACGACGGGTTCAGGGCGAGCCGCTCGGGAGATCGTTCGAGCGCGCGGCCTCTTCTTCTTCGGCGAGGGCCGACGGCGGCGGACCCCACTCCTCGAACGGACGCATCGTCGGCGGGGGCGGATCGCCGTACAGCTCGAGCTGCGCGGCGAGCCAGTTCTCCTGCTCGATGAGCGACTTCTTCTCGGCCTCGAGCTCGGGCGTCGACTCGAGCACCGAGAGGACCTTGTCGAGCTTCGGCTGGACCTCGGCGAGCTCCTTGCGGACGACGACGGGATCGACCCCCGCGCGGTCGGCGAAGTGCTCGGCGAGGATGAGCAGCTTGTTCTGCCCCGCCTCGGCGAACCCCGGACCCACGGCGACCTTCTTCAGCTCGTTGCCCTGCTTGTAGGTCACGATCCCGGGGCGGAGCGCGGCGACGACCGGGAGGTGACCCGGCAGCACGCCGAACTCGCCCTGGACGCTCGGCGCCGTGACCTCGTCGACGGTCTCGGCGAGCGCGCGACCCTTCGGGGTGACGATCTCGAGCTCGATCTTCTCGGCCATGGCTACTTCTTCGACTTCTTGAGGAGCTCGGCCGCCTTGGCCTTCATCTCCTCGATGTTGCCGACGAGGTAGAACGCCTGCTCGGGGTACTCCTCGTCGCTGTCGAACTTGCCGGCGAGGATCTCCTTGAAGCCCGCGATCGTCTCCTTGAGCGGGACGTACTTGCCCGGCGAGCCGGTGAACTGCGCGGCGACGAAGAACGGCTGCGAGAGGAAGCGCTGGATCTTGCGCGCGCGCGACACGATGAGCTTGTCCTCCTCGGAGAGCTCGTCCATGCCGAGGATCGCGATGATGTCCTGCAGGTCCTTGTACTTCTGGAGCGTCGACTGGACCTTGCGCGCGGTGTCGTAGTGGTCCTGCCCGATGACGCCGGGATCGAGCAGCGTCGAGGTCGAGTCGAGCGGGTCGACGGCGGGGTAGATGCCGAGCGCCGCGAGGTCACGGCTGAGGACGGTCGTGCCGTCGAGGTGGGCGAAGGTCGTCGCCGGCGCGGGGTCGGTGAGGTCGTCGGCGGGGACGTAGACGGCCTGGATCGACGTGATCGATCCCTTGTTCGTCGACGTGATGCGCTCCTGGAGCGCGCCCATCTCCGTCGAGAGCGTCGGCTGGTAACCGACGGCGGAGGGGATTCGGCCGAGGAGCGCCGACACCTCGGAGCCCGCCTGCGTGAAGCGGAAGATGTTGTCGACGAAGAGGAGGACGTCCTGGCCCTCCTCGTCGCGGAAGTACTCGGCGACCGTGAGCGCCGAGAGCGCGACGCGCGCGCGCGCGCCCGGCGGCTCGTTCATCTGCCCGAAGACGAGCGAGGTCTTCGAGATGACCGGCTCGCCGGTCTCGAGCTTCGAGGAGCGCATCTCGAGGAACAGGTCGTTGCCCTCGCGGGTGCGCTCGCCGACACCGGCGAAGCACGACACGCCGCCGTGCGCCTTCGCGACGTTGTTGATGAGCTCCTGGATGAGGACCGTCTTGCCGACGCCGGCGCCGCCGAAGAGGCCGATCTTGCCGCCCTTGCGGTACGGGGCGAGGAGGTCGATGACCTTGATGCCGGTCTCGAAGACCTCGATCTTCGTCGACTGGTCCTGGAACGCCGGCGGCGGCTTGTGGATCGGCGCCGTGCGCTTGGCGTTGACCGGGCCGGCCTCGTCGACGGGCTCGCCGACGACGTTGAGGATGCGGCCGAGGCACTCGGGGCCGACGGGCATCGCGATCGGGCTGCCCGTGTCGCGGACGTCCATGCCGCGGACGAGGCCGTCCGACGTGTCCATCGCGATCGCGCGCACGGTGTTCTCGCCGAGGTGCTGGGCGACCTCGAGGGTGAGGTTGTCCTTCTCCTTCGAGATGCTCGGGTTCGTCACCTTCAGCGCGTTGAGGATCTTCGGCAGCTTGCCGTCCGAAAACTCGACGTCGACGACGGGACCGATGACCTGGACGACACGACCTTTACCGGCGAGGCCTGACGCAACCGAGGGCGAATTCATGTCGAGGAAGCTCCTTCGTTGGCTTTCTAGGGTCGCGGCACCTCGAAGGAAAGCCGCGGATCCTGGGAAGCGGCCCGCCTCTAACACGGGGTCCTCTCCTCTTCAATCACCGCCATCACGCCGCGCGGGAAGCGCCGGCCGCCGCCCGCCGCCGATCCGGCCGCCCTGCGGCCCCGTGGACGCGTGCGGCGCGCCGGCGCGCTCCGCTTGACCAGGCGCGAGCGTACGCCTATCGCTTTCGCTTCGTCGACGCTGGGCCGCGCTCGTCCCGCGTCGTCGCCCCTGCCGGACGCACCGAAGTTGAATCGTAGAGGCCCGCGCTCGTGATCCCCCCGGAGACGATCGCGCTCGTTCGTGAGCGGACGGACATCCTCGCGATCGTCCAGGAGGCGGTCCCGTCGCTGAAGCGCCGCGGGCGGTCGTTCGTCGGCCTCTGCCCGTTCCACAAGGAGAAGACGCCCAGCTTCCACGTGAACCCGGACCGCGGCTTCTTCCACTGCTTCGGGTGCAAGGAGGCCGGCAGCGCGATCGACTTTCTGATCAAGCACGAGGGCTACACGTTCCCCGAGGCGGTGCGCGCGCTCGCCGAGCGCGCGGGCATCGAGGTCGTCGAGACGAGGAAGGACGCGACCTTCACCGAGTCCGATCGCCAGAAGAAGGCGCGCGACGAGCTCTACGCGGTCAACGCGCTCGCCGCGACGTTCTTCGAGGACCAGCTCCGCCGGCACGAGCACCGGAGCTACGCGCTCGCCGAGCTCGAGGCGCGCGGGCTGTCCGTCGGCAAGGACCCGAAGGTCGACGAGGTGCTCCAGGCGTTCCGGATCGGCTACGCCCCGCCGGGGTGGGACGGCCTCGCGAGCTTCCTCCGGCAGCAAGGCGTGTCGCCCGCCGCGGCCGAGACGGTGGGCCTCCTCGTCCCGCGCTCGAGCGGGTCAGGCTTCTACGATCGCTTCCGTCATCGCTTGATGTTCGCGGTGATGGATCCGCAGGGTCGCGTCGTCGCGTTCAGCGGGCGCGCGCTCCGCGAGCTGCCCGAGGCGGCCGCGGGCCCGTCCGACGCCGGCGCGCCGGTCCGCTCGGCGCTCCGCTACGTCTCGAAGGGCGACGCGGGCGGCGGGCCTCCGCCGAAGTACATCAACTCGCCGGAGAGCCCGATCTACACGAAGGGGCAGATGCTCTTCGGCATCCACCAGGCGCGCCACGCGATCCGCCAGGGAGAGGTCGCCGTCCTCGTCGAGGGCAACTTCGACGTCGTCTCGCTCCACGCGCGCGGGATCGGCAACGTCGTCGCGCCGCTCGGCACGGCGTTCACCGGCGAGCAGGCGAAGCTCCTCAAGCGCTTCGCGCCGAGCGTCGTGTTCCTCTTCGACGGCGACGCGGCGGGGAAGAAGGCCGTCCGCCTCTCGCGCGACGCCGTCCGCGCCGCGGGGATGAGCGCGCGCGTCGCGACGCTGCCGGACGGGATCGATCCGGACGAGCTGTCGCGGACCAAGGGGCCGAACGCGGTCGAGGACCTCGTCGCGGGCGCGCGCGGGATGGCCGAGGCGCTGATCGAGATGGAGCTCGACGGTACGTTCGTCCAGGCCGACGTCTTCGAGCGCGTCGAGCGCATCGAGCGCATCCGGAAGCTCATCGGTGACGAGGACGACCCGATCATGCGGATGGAGCTCTACGCCTACGCGGACCATGCGGTGTCGGCGCGGCTCGACCTCCATGGGATGCGCGTCGGTCGCGACGACGTGCACCAGAGCGGCCCGTTCGCCGCGCTGCAGAAGGCGCTCCGCCGGGACGAGGAGGCCGCCCGCGCGCGCGGCGAGGTACCTCGACCGGCGGCCGCGTCGCCGAAGGAGGCCCGGATCGCGGCCAGGCCGCCCGGCTCGGCGGAGCGCCGCGAGATCGTCGGGTGCCTCATCGAGTGGCCGTCGCTCCTCGACGATCCCGAGGTGGCCGAGGAGCTCTCGCTGCTCGACGGGCCCGTGGTGACGGCGATCGCCAGCCTGCGTAGGGCCTGGAAACCCGTGGAGAAAAGGCTGAACGTCGACGCCTTCCTCGAGGAAATCCCGCCGGCGGTGCGCGTGCTGGCGAACAGGCACCTCGCGAACCCCCAGCAGGAGAACGAGGCGGACGCAAAAGGATACTTGCTCGAGAACGCAAACAAGCTAAAGAGGCTGCTCCTTTCGCAGGAGGCTGCCCAGATCAACCGCGAGACGTACCGGGCGCAGGGTGACTGGGACGCCGAGCGCGAGCTCGCCAGGGAGCAGTCGGATCGACTGAGAGCGAAGCACGGCCTCAAGTAGACGAGAACAGCGAGCAACCACGCGATCGAGAGGCGCGAGGATTTGGGGCGAACGCCCCCGAGAGGTAAAGAGGGCCCCTAGAGGTAAGAACGAGGCAGCGAGCGACGGCTCGTGAGTCCCCAGGCAAAGAGGAGCAGAGCGAGCCGAAGTACAGCCCTCGCGCGACGAGGGCCGCGCCCTCGATACGAGGAGGGCGGGAGGGGCCCGGGAGAGACCACGCACGAAACGGTCCACGGGTTTGATGAGTGGGGAACCGGAGCCCGCCGCAGACGCGAGCGAAGAAATTCTCGGCGACGCGCGGGCGTAGAAGTGGAAAGAACCAACTCCGATGGCGAACAAGAACCGGAACGGCAGCGGCAAGGACAACGACAAGATCGTCGAGAACGGCAAGGCGAAAGGCTTCATGACCTACGACGAGGTCAACGAGTCGCTGCCGGCCGACGTGTCCGTCGACCAGATGGACGACGTCATGGGCGTCCTCGGCGACGAGGACATCGAGATCGTCGACGCTGCCACCCAGGTAAAGATCGCGCCGAAGCGGATCGTCGAGGAGACCGCCGCCGAGCACAAGACGGTCGCCCGCCAGCCGGAGAAAGAGGACGAGGACTCGAGCTACTACTCGAAGTCGAACGATCCGGTCCGGATGTACCTCCGCAAGATGGGGAGCGTGTCGCTCCTCACGCGCGAGGGCGAGGTCGAGATCGCCAAGCGCATCGAGCAGGGCGAGCACATGATCCTCGGCGCCATCCTGGCGTCGCCCGTCGCCGTCCGCGAGATCATCGACCTCGGCGACAAGCTGAGGAAGCACAAGATCCGCGTCAAGGACATCATCCGCGACGCCGACGACGAGAACGCCGAGTTCGACGAGGAGGAGGCCGACCGCCGCATCCTCCGCCTCATCGACAAGGTGAAGCACCTCGACAAGGTCGCCCAGGACCTCGCCGCGCAGCTCGAGACGTGCGCCGCGTCCCGCAAGAAGGGCATCGAGGCCGAGATCGAGAACAACCGCCTCAAGATGGTCGAGACGCTCGAGGAGATGCGCCTCAACAAGAAGACCATCGACCGCATCGTCCTCAAGCTCCGCTCCCTCATCCAGAAGGTCGAGCGCGCCGAGAGCGGCTCGACGGAGCTCGAGAAGCGCACCGGCGTCGACTGGGATCTGCTCCGCAAGGAGGCCCGCGCGTCGAAGGGCGACGCGGCCGGCGAGAAGAAGTTCAAGCGGAAGTACGGCGTCACCGCCGAGGAGGTCATCGCGAACCACTCCGCGAGCCTCAAGAACCTCCGCAAGGTCGAGGAGGAGCTCCAGCTCGACATCAAGGCGCTCCGCGAGACCTACCAGGCGATCCGCGACGGCGAGCGCCTCGCCGAGCGCGCGAAGGCCGAGCTCGTCGAGGCGAACCTGCGCCTCGTCGTGTCGATCGCGAAGAAGTACACGAACCGCGGCCTGCAGTTCCTCGACCTGATCCAGGAGGGGAACATCGGCCTCATGAAGGCCGTCGACAAGTTCGAGTACAAGCGCGGCTACAAGTTCTCGACCTACGCGACGTGGTGGATCCGCCAGGCGATCACCCGCGCGATCGCCGACCAGGCGCGGACCATCCGCATCCCGGTCCACATGATCGAGACGATCAACAAGCTCATCCGCACCTCGCGTTACCTCGTCCAGGAGTACGGCCGCGAGCCGACGCCGGAGGAGATCGCCGAGAAGATGGAGCTGCCGCTCGACAAGGTCCGCAAGGTCCTCAAGATCGCGAAGGAGCCCATCTCGCTCGAGACCCCGATCGGCGAGGAGGAGGACTCGCATCTCGGCGACTTCATCGAGGACAAGAGCGTCGTGTCCCCGGCCGAGGCCGTCATCAACATGAACCTCGCGGAGCAGACGCGGAAGGTCCTGAAGACGCTCACGCCGCGCGAGGAGAAGGTCCTCCGCATGCGCTTCGGCATCGGCGAGAAGTCCGACCACACCCTCGAAGAGGTCGGTCAGGACTTCGAGGTCACGCGCGAGCGCATCCGTCAGATCGAGGCGAAGGCGCTGCGCAAGCTGCGCCACCCGTCGCGCTCGAAGCAGCTCAAGAGCTTCATCGAGAGCTGAGCCGGCGCCGCGAGGTCCGGTCCACGGCAGAGGCGCCGGCGCGCCCGCGGAGTCAGAGGAAGGCGAGCGCGGCGACCGCCATCGTGGCGAAGGCGAGCGGCGCCGCGAAGAGCACGAGGCCGAGGGCCCCCGGTCCGTCGCCCTGGGCGCCGG
>JAHBWF010000236.1 GCA_019637105.1 Labilithrix sp. | reverse complement strand
GGCTACGACGAGGGCGCGTGGACGCCGCAAGAGGAGGGCTCGCAGCTCGTCGCGCTCGCGCTCGGGGCGCGGCCCGGGGAGGCCGTGCTCGACGCGTGCGCGGGGCGGGGGAACAAGACCGGCTTGCTCGCGCGCGCGGTCGGCGGCGCGGGCTCGGTCGACGCCGCGGACGTGCACCCGAAGAAGCTCGAGCGGCTCACGCGCGAGCTCGAGCGTATCGGCCGCCGTCCGCGCGCCACCTTCGCCGTGGACTGGTCGCGCGGGACGGGCGACGCGGCGGCGCCCGACCCGCGCGGCTACGATCGCGTCCTCGTCGACGCGCCGTGCTCGGGGACCGGCACGCTCCGCCGTCGCCCCGAGCTCGCGCTCCGTCGCGCGGCCGCGGACGTGGATGAGCTCGCCGCGCTCCAGCGGGCGATCCTGGCGCGCGCGGCCACGCTCGTGCGCCCCGGCGGCCGCCTGGTCTACGCCGTGTGCAGCGTCCTCCGCGAAGAGGCCGAGGACGTGCTCGCCGCCGCCACGGCGGGCGCCGGGCTCGAGCCGTCGCCGTTCGACTCTCCGGCCGCCGCGGCCGTCGCGGGCGGGGGCACGACGCTCCGCCTCCTGCCGCACGAGCACGGGACCGACGGCTATTTCGTCGCCTCGCTCCGGCGGCGCGCGTGAGCGTCCTTCGCGATATGCCGCGCGGGACGGCGGTCGTGACGCGCGCGTCGCGGCGAATTCACGCGCCCCGCCGCCGTCGCGTCGACCTCACGCACGATGAGGTCGACGAACCTCGGAGATCGCGATGGACGAAGCGCGTTTCGGGGCTTGACCGCGTTGCGGATCGGCCCACGCATAAGGTAGGTTGACCGCGATGATCGACGTACAGGTGCCTCAGCTCGGCGAGAGCGTGACGGAAGGAACGATCACGAAGTGGCTGGTCAAGGAAGGCGACATGGTCGAAAAAGATCAGTCGATCGCCGAGATCGCCACGGACAAGGCGGACAGCGAGCTCCCGGCGCCGTCGCGCGGCCGCGTCGTCAAGCTCCTCGCGAGCGAGGGCGACGTGGTCCCCGTCCGCACGGTCATCTGTCAGATCGACGAGACCGCGACCGGGAGCGCGAGCAGCGAGGCGTCGCCCCACGCGGCCTCGCCGAACGTCACCACGAAGAGCGCCGAGCCCGTGCCTCCGTCCGCCGAGACGGTCCCGGCGAAGCCGCTCGCGGCGCCGTCGACGCGCCGCGCGGCGCTCGAGCAGGGCGTCGATCTTCGCGACGTCCGCGGCTCGGGTGAGCACGGCCGCATCACGCGCGACGACGTCATGCGCGCGGTGAACGAGGCGCCCGCGCGCGCCGAGCCGGCGGCCCGCGCGCCGCTCGCCGGCGAGGCGCCGCGTCCGATCGTCTCGCGCGGCGGGGACGCGGCGCAGGTCCAGCAGCTCCTCAACCAGGGCGGCGGGTTCGTCCCGCCGATCCCGGGCGTCGGCTTCGGCTCGTTCAAGCTCCCGGCGTACCGCGAGAAGCCCGGCGACAAGGTCGTGCCGTTCACGCGCCGCCGGCGCATCACGGCCGACCACATGGTCTACTCGAAGCTCGTCTCGCCGCACGTCGTGACGGTGGCCGAGTGCGATCTGTACGCCGCGTCGAAGCTCCGCGAGGCGAACAAGGATCGTTACAAGAAAGAGGGCATGAGCCTCACGATGCTCGCCTTCGTCACCGTCGCGGTGGCGCGGGCGCTCCGTGAGAACCCGACGATGAACGCGCGCGTCCTCGACGACGCGTACGTCGTCCACAAGGACATCAACATCGGCGTGGCGGTCGACTCGCCCGACGGCCTCGTCGTGCCGGTCGTGCGCCGCGCGGACGAGCTCGGCATCCGCGGCATCGTCCGCTCGATCGACGACGTCGCCTCGCGCGCCCGGAGCGGCAAGATCACGATCGACGATCTGTCCGGCGCGACGTTCAGCGTGTCGAACCCGGGCCTCAAGGGCAACCTGTTCGGCGGCGCGATCATCAACCAGCCGAACGTCGGCATCCTGCGCGTCGGCGAGATCAAGAAGCGCGTCGTCGTCGTCGAGGGGCCGAACAAGGAAGACCAGATGGCGATCCATCCGGTGATGTACATGGCGCTGAGCTACGACCATCGCGTCGTCGACGGCGTCGCCGCGAACAACTTCCTCTGGCGCGTCCGCGAGATCCTCGAGAACGCCGACTTCGAGGTCTGAGCCGCCGCCCGGCTCCGCGTCGACGTCGCGCGGGGGCCAGGCACGGGGGGGCGACGCCGCGCCGTGCGCCGCCGCGCGGGGAGCGCTCCGCCGCGCGCGGGCCGCGATCCGGTCGGCGATCGCGTCGACGCGTCGGGCCGCGCGGCGAGGCGGGGCCTCTGGTGGGCCGTGCATGCGGCCGGCTCATTTCGGCACATCGCCGGCCGCCGGCGCGTACAATTCCAAGCTCTTCCGCATGGACCCGAGCTTGCTAACTCGGCGTGAGAGAGCGCACCGATGTCCCCGCCGATGAAAAAGAGCCTCTACGCGCTGACCGTCCTCGTCGCGGCGTCCGCCGCCGCCGGGGCGGCCGTCCTCGGTTGCAGCATCGACTCGGGCGGGCCGACGTTGAACCCGCAACCGCTCCCTCCGTCGGATCCTCCGGCCGAGGGTGAGGGCGAGGAGACCCGCGACCCGGGCTCGCTCGGCAGCGGCGTGGACGACGACGCCGACGGCGCGACGGACGCGGGCGCGGACGACGACGCGGGGTAGTCGGGGATCGCGGGACCGTCCGCGCGCTCAGCGCCACGCGGCGATCGTCGTCAGGATCGCCGCGCGGTTCGCGGGGACATCGCCGAAGGCGTCGTCGCCGTTCACGTAGCCGCTGTGGACGCCGAAGACCGCGCTCCGCTCGACGTCGAGCAGGGGGCCTCCCGAGTCGCCGGGGCACAGGTTCTGCGTGTCGCCGAAGCCGGCCCAGAGGCCGAGGCTCCATCGGTACTCCTTCTTCCTCTTCGTGCCCGAGCCGGGGCGCCGGCCGTTCGCGTCCTTCGCGCGATCGGTGCAGCCGTAGCCGTAGACGGCGACGTCCCCGCCGAGCCGCGGTCGCCTCGACGCGATCCCCGCGGGGCGCGCGACGCTGGCGGGCACGTCGTCGGCGAGGCGAAGGAGCGCGATGTCCTTGCGGCGCCAGCGCTGCGTCCCGTCGAAGTCGGACGCGACGGGCAGCGCGTGGATCCGCGCGACCTTGAAGCGATGGGTCACGCGATCGGCCGCGGCCCCGCCCGCGGACGCGGCGCGCGCGGTGACGTCGAAGACCCACGCGGGCTCGGCCGTCGAGACGTCCTCGTCCTTCATCGACGGGACGCAGTGCGCGGCGGTGAGCACGACGTTCGGCGCCACGAGCGTCCCGGTGCAGAGCGTGCCCCCGTGGCGGAAGGCGCCGACCTCGGGCCGCTCGAGCGTCTCGCTCCCGCCCACGATCGCGTCGCTCGACACGTCGACGCCGTCGTCGTCGTCTTCGTCGGGGAGCGCGCACGCGAGCGACGTGAGCGCCATCGCGGCGAGGGCGACCGAGCGCCCGCGGGACATCGTGGCCATGGTCTTCTATGTGATCTAATGTGGGGCATGCCTACTCGGGTTCAGAGGACCGGAAAGCGGCATGTTCTCCATCGAAGGAACGCGATTTCAGCGCGGCCGCGCCGCGGCGGCTCGGGTTCCGGAGTCGTGGGGCGCGGGCCGCTGGCGGCGGAACGTGGTACACCCATCATCGAAAACGTCAGTATTGTCGCTTCGATCGCACGTCGACGGCGCCGCATCGCCAGCTTTTCCACGGGCGCCTGACGCGTCCGGACGGGGGCCGAGATGAAGAGAACCACGAATCCAGTCCGAGGAGCTCTCGAGAGCGCGTGCTGCGGGATCGTCGCGACGGGCGTCGCGTGCCTCGCGCTCGCGGCGTGCGACGATCCCGAGGCGTCGTCGGAGGCGTCCTCCTCCCCCGACGCGGGCGAGACGGCCGACGCGGCGGCCCCGCCGGCGGACGCCGGGGCGGTCCCCGACGCCGGCGGAGAGACGCCGCGGCCGCGCTGCCGGGTGATCTCGGAGGTGCGCAACGAGATCGGCAACCCGGCCTACTTCTTCTACACGTACGACGCAGAAGGGCGCGTCCAGAAGGCGACGAAGGGGCCGCTCCAGCAGTACGAGGCCGAGATCCTGACGTCGCTCGAGTTCGGCCACGATCTCGTGCGGGAGTCCGCCTCCCCGCGCGTGGAGCTGAAGATGCGCTACGACGCGGTGATCCACACCACCGAGCTGGCGAAGCCCGCGCGCTCGAACCTCGAGCTCGTCATGGGCGCCAACTCGAGCCCGGACGCCTACGCCTACGAGTACGCGTACGACGCGAAGGGCCGCCTCATCAAGGTGTCGGAGTACACGCCGAACAACCCGAACGACGCCGAGGGCGACGTGGTGATCAAATACGACGACGGAGACAACGTCGTCCGTCTGGAGCACGCGCTCGTGCGCGGTCCGAGCGCGACCGGTGAGGTCGGGGTCACGGTGGTCAACGGGCACGACGACAAGCCGACGCCGTACGCCCTCGTCCCGAACTACCGCTTCGCGCTGAGCGGCCTCAAGCACCGCTGGAACGACGCGGAGCTGGAGGGGTTCGTCACCGCCCTCAGCAAGAACAACCCCCTCGAGATCGTCGACGCCAAGGACACCGCCGCCGAGCGGACGCGGACGATGACCTACGAGTACGACGCGAACGGCTACCCGACGAAGCGGATGAACACGATCGCCGCCCCGCGGAGCTCGAAGCAGTTCACCGACGAGTTCACGTACGAGTGCGAGTGAGGCCCGCCGCGCGCGCCTCGCCCGAGGCGCCGCGGCCGGATCAGCCTCGGCGGCGCCGCGCGCGCCGGAGGAGCGCGATCGCGCCGCCGACCGCGGTCACGACGGCGCCCATCCAGGTGCCCGCGGGGGAGGCCTGGCAATCGCAGCCCTTCGGCGGCGGGTTCGGCGCGAAGCCCGGCCCCGCGTCGCCGAAGCTGCCGTCGCCCGCGCCGGCGTCGAAGCCGCCGCACCCGAGGAGCGCCTTCTGCGCGGGCCAGTTCGGCGTGCAGCGATCGTTGGTCGGCGTGCCGGGACCGCAGCTCGTGAGCGGCCCGCCGATGTCGCAGAAGCGTACGCGCGTCTCGAAGGTGGCGCCCTCGTCCGTCGACACCCCGGCGACGAAGCCGCTCCGCTCGTTCGAGCAGGCCCAGAGCTCGTCGCCGCGCGCCGCGAGGCACTGGACCTCGATGCTCGATCGCTTCGCGAAGGCGTAGTCCTGCGTGCTCGCGGCGAGGACGCCGTCCTTCGGCCCGCCGATGTAGATCTTGCTCCCGTCCGGGGAGAGCGCGAAGCCGGCGAGCGCGCCGGCGGCGGTGTGGAGCGTCCGCTGCGTGGGCGCGCCCCCGTCGGGGCCGCCCTCGCGCAGGATGAGGCGCGTCGGCTTGTCGACGGTGTTCGACGTGCGGAGGTAGACGCGCTCCGCGTCGGTCGGATCGACCGCGGCGACGAAGACGGCGCGCTCGCCGTCGACGAGCGGGACGGCCTCCTCCGTCCACGTCTGCCCGTGGTCCTTCGAGACGAGCAAGAACCCCTTCGGCGAGACGCCGGGATCGCGCACGGCCGTGATGTAGAGCCGGTCGGGATCGCTGGCGGTGAGATCGACCGTGTAGCCGAGGAGCGCCGGATCGAGCGGGGCCCCGAGCTGCTGGAAGGTCCTGGCCTCGTCCTTCGTCTCCCAGATCCGCGACGAGAAGAGGATCCCTCCGTCGTCGGTCTGCTTGTCGTAGCTCGACGCGAACACGACGATGTTCTTCGCGTCGTTCGGGTTCGTCGTCAGATCGATGAAGACCTGATTCTCGAGGTCGCCGCCGGCGAACGACCAGCCGCAGGCGTCGTCGCGCGTGACCGTGAGGCCCTGGAAGGTCGTCCCGACGATCGCCTTCGACGGCGTCACCGTGTACATCGGGTCCTCGATCCCGCTGAAGCCGATCGCCTCCTCGCAGACCCACTGGAAGGTCTTGCCGCGATCGCGCGACACGAGGAGGCCGAACGTCACGCGGAGCAGGACGAGATCCGGGTCCTCGGCCGAGAACGCGATCTGGTTCGACTCCGGGAAGCGCCCGTTGGCGCGCGCCGGAGAAGCCCCGAGGGCGAAGGCCGCGAGCACCGCCGCCGCGATCCAAGAAGAAGCTCGTCTCACTGGCTCGGAGCTTAGCGCATCCCGGGCGCGCCGGCGCTCACCACGCGTAGGCCTCCGGCGCGGGGCCGCCGGGGCCGGGGAAGAGCGCGTCGAGCGTCTTCAGCGTCGCGTCGTCGAGCTTGCGATCGAGCGCCCGGAGCGCGCCTTCGAGCTGCTCCATCGTGCGCGGCCCGACGATCGGCGCCGTGACGACGGGGTTGGCGAGGAGCCAGGCGAGCGCGACGTCCGCGGGGGGCGCGCCGATCTCGTCGCAGAGCGCCTCGTACTTCTCGAGCGCTGCGCCGTGTTTGGCGATGGCCTTCTGCGCCAGATCGCTCGATCGCCGCCCGTCGGCGGCCTTCTTGAGGACGCCGCCGAGGACGCCGCCCTTGAGCGGGCTCCACGGGATGAGGCCGACGCCGTACTCCTTGCAGGCGGGGATGACCTCGAGCTCGATCGTGCGGTCGATCAGGTTGTAGAGGCTCTGCTCGGAGACGAGCCCGAGGAAGCTCCGCGCGCGCGCCCTCTCGCACGCCTGCGCGATGTGCCAGCCGGCGAAGTTCGAGGAGCCGACGTAGAGCACCTTGCCCTGACGCACGAGCGTCTCCATCGCCTGCCAGATCTCGTCCCAGGGCGAGGCCCGGTCGATGTGGTGCATCTGGAACAGATCGATGGTGTCGGTCTGCAGGCGGCGGAGCGACGCCTCGCACGCGCGGATGACGTGGAGCGCCGAGAGGCGCGACTGGTTCGGCCAGTCGCCCATCGTCCCGTAGACCTTCGTGGCGAGGACGACCTTCTCGCGGCGCCCGCCGCCCTGTGCGAACCAACGGCCGAGGATCTGCTCGGTCCACCCCTCTCCCTTCTTCCACCCGTAGACGTTCGCGGTGTCGAAGAAGTTGATCCCCATCTCGAGCGCGCGGTCCATGATCGCGAACGAGTCGGCTTCGTTCGTCTGGGGGCCGAAGTTCATCGTGCCGAGGCAGAGCCGGCTGACCTTGAGGCCCGTTCGACCGAGGTGCACGTAGTCCATGGCGGCGATACTACCCCCGGGGCGCGTCGTCCGTACGTGCCTTCGGCGCGCGGCGTCGTGCGCGATCGGCGGCCGCGCGGTTCGGCGTTCGCGCGCGCGCCGTCCTCGGCTAGCGTGGCGGCGTGTCTCTCTCCCGAGGAGCCGCGCGCGCGCTCGAGGAGGGCCGCTGGGACGGCCTCGTGGCGCGCGCGCTCGCCTCGGCGTTCGCGCCGGTCGCGGCGCGCGGCGTCGCGCGCGCGGCGACGGTCCCGCCGGAGATCGCGCTCGTGTGCGTCGGCGGAGCGACGCTCGGCGGCTCCGGCAAGACCCGCGTGGCGATCGCGTGCGCGCGCGAGCTCGCGTCGCGCGGCGTGCGCGTCGCGCTGGTCGGGCACGCGTATCGCGCATCTCTGCCGGCGCGTGCGCGCGTGGTGTCGGAGGGCGATCGGCTCCGAGGACGTCGGCGACGAGGCCTCGTGTGCGCGCGCGCGCTCGCGCGGTGGGCGGTGCCCGTCGTCGTCAGGCCCACGCGTCGAGCCGCGATCGATCGCGCGGCGAGCCTGGCTCCGCGACCCGACGTTGCTGGTGCTCGACGGTCCGCTCGCGTGCGGGGGCGCCGTGAGCGATCGCTCTCGCTGCTCGCGGTGCGGGTCGCCCTGGGGGAGCGGACGCTCCCGCCCGCCGGCGATATCTGCGCGCCGCGCACTGACGTCCTCAGCGCGGGCGGGATGCGTCGTGCCGAGTCGACGCGACGCCCGACGGCGTCCGCTGGCAGGGTGGGCGAGGGCCCACGGGGGCTTCATGGGACCACGCCGGACGCGGGCGCTTCGCCGATCACGCCTGCTCCGCAGGGCACCGGTCAGCACGCTTCACGGCGATCGCCCGCCCGGACAGGCTCGTCCGCGCCCTCGCGGCGGCGGGCGTTCGGCCCAGTCGTGTCCGTGGCGATGCGGCGCCCGACCGTCACGGCCCGCGTCCGCGACGCCGGCGTCGGGGCGTGGATCGCCCGACCGCCAAGTGCGCGCTCCACCTGGCGCTATTTCGCCCGGCGTTCCGCTCGGGATCCTCGACGCGGACGTCCCGCGCCGGCGCTCTCGCGTCTCTCAACGCGCTCCGGCCGCTCGTTCGAGTAAACTACTTTGCCTACATGGGCTGCCTTGACCGGTTCGTGCTGGCCAATAGTCTCCGATCGAAGGATCTCGAGCATACACCCTCGAATGCCTTCCTTATTCGGCGCGGGCGACACGTGAGCGAGCTGGACGAGAAGACGCGAGTCACGACCATCGTCCAGAAGCCTGCCGGAGAGGTGGCGGACGGTGCGCCGAGAAGCAACGACTGCATCGTCGTGATCTACACGAAGGAGCCGACGTTGCTCGGCAAGCGCTTCGTGCTCGACTTCACCCCGGTCCGCGTCGGGCGCGGCGCCGAGAACCACATCGTCCTCGAGGGCGACAGCGTCTCGCGCCGTCACGCGCACCTCGAGCAGCGCGGCAACGTCTGGTGGGCGGTCGACGACGGCTCGACCAACGGCACCTACGTCAACGACGAGCAGATCAGCCGCGAGTTCGGGCTGGCGAACGGCGACCGAATCAAGGTCGGGCCGACCATCTTCAAGTACCTCTCGGGCGCCGACGTCGAGTCGCAGTACCACGAAGAGATCTACCGGATGACGATCATCGACGGCCTGACGCAGGCGCACGTGAAGCGCTACCTGCTCGAGGCCCTCGAGAAGGAGATCATCCGCGCGCGCCGTCATGTCCGCGAGCTCGCGTTCATGATGTTCGACATCGATCACTTCAAGAAGATCAACATTCAGTCCACCTCACGCGAGGCGACTTCGTCCTCAAGGAGCTCGCGCGCATCGTCCAGGGCCGGATCCGGCGCGACGAGGTGTTCGCGCGCTACGGGGGCGAGGAGTTCGCGATCGTCCTGCCGGAGACGAACCTCGAGGGCGCGCGCGCCCTCGCCGAAGGCCTGCGCGAGAAGATCGAGTCGAGCCGCTTCGTCTTCCAGGGCGACAACATCCCCATCCGGTGTCGATCGGCGTGTGCGCTCGCCGACAACGACAAGACGGCGCTCGACGATCCACTAACGCCGACGGCAAGCTCTACACGAAGAAGCCAAGCGCGGCGGCCGTAACCGCGTCGTCTGCTGGGGGCTCTCGCGCCACAGAGGCGGCGGCCGCGCTCCGGGCGTGCGGCGGCGCCTCGGGCGCCGATGGTGTATGGAACGACCGTGGAGCCGGGCCAGGAGCTGCCGTCGATCGCCGTCGCGCCGCCCGGGCCGCGCTCGCGCGAGCTCGGGGCGCGTATGGCCGCGGTCGAGTCGCCGGCGTTCGACGCTCGGCGGCGGGCGCGCGCGGCGCGGTCGGGCGAGGATCAAGGGCCGATCGTGTACGCGCGCGGCCGCGGGGCGAACGTCTTCGACGTCGACGGCAACCGCTACGTCGATCTCACGGCGGGGTTCGGCGCCCTCGTCCTCGGGCACGCGCCGAACGCGGCGAGCGACGCCGCGCGTCTGGCCGCCGACGAGCTCGCGCTCGCGCTCGGCGACGTCTACGCCTCCGAGGTCAAGGTCCGCGCCTGCGAGGCGATCGCCGGCCTCTTCCCCGAGCCGGGCGCGCGCGTGATGCTCGGCCTGTCCGGCGCCGACGCGGTGACGTGCGCCCTGAAGACGGCGCTGCTCGCCACGGGCAAGCCGGGCGTCGTCGCGTTCGAAGGGAGCTACCACGGCCTGTCGTACGGGCCGCTCGCGGCGCTCGGCTTCGCGCCGGCGTTCCGCGAGCCGTTCGGGGCGCACCTCGGCGTGCCGGTCACGTTCGCGCCGTATCCGTCGTGCAGCGGCGATCTCGACGCGAGTCTCGCCGCGGTGCGCGCGGCGCTCGCGGGCGGCGACGCCGGCGCGATCCTCGTCGAGCCGATCCTCGGGCGCGGCGGCGCCGTCGTGCCGCCCGTCTCGTTCTTGCCGGAGCTCCGCGCGCTCGCGGACGAGGCGGGCGCGCTCCTCGTCGCGGACGAGATCTGGACGGGGATGGGGCGCACCGGGGCGATCCTCGCGGGCGCGCCGGTCACGCCGGACGTGCTCTGCCTCGGGAAGGGGCTCGGCGGCGGCGTCCCGATCTCGGCGTGCGTCGGCCGCGCCTCCGTGATGGACGCGTGGGGCGGCCACGGCGGTACGCGGATCCACACCGGGACGCATTTCGGCTCGCCGCCGGCGTGCGCGGCGGCGCTCGCGACGCTCGAGGCGATCCGCGCGCGCGACCTCCCCGCGCGCGCGCGCGAGGTCGGCGACGCGTGGCGCGCGG
>JAHBWF010000235.1 GCA_019637105.1 Labilithrix sp. | reverse complement strand
CTCCCCCCGCGCCTCCGCCGGCGATGACGGACGGGCACGACGGCGGAGGCTCCGACGCGCGCGCCGACGCCCTCGCGCCGAGCCTGGACGACCTCGCCGCGCGCGCCGCGTCCGAGCTGCCTTCGATGCGCGAGATCGCCCGCGCGAACGACGCGACCGCGCCGACGGTCGTGACCGCGGGCGCGAGCGACGGCTGCTTCCGCGCCTCGCTCGGCGCGAGCGCGCCGGTCCGCGCGTGGTTCGAGGACGCGTCGGGCGCCGTCCGCGGGGAGGCGCTCTCCGCCGCCGCGGGCCTCGTCCCGCCGCGCGGGCCCGTGTGCGCGCGGCGCGGCGAGACGCTGCGCCTGGTCCTCGACGCGCGCCCCGGGACGACGGCGCGCGCGATCGTGTGGCAGTCGCTCTGAATCAACGAGCGTGAAGCTCGATCGAAATTCGGCTCGCGCAGCGAGCGCCGCGTGGGGTGGAGCCCGGAGAACCGCGCTTCTTCGGGGCGAGGCGGCGCGTGCCGCTCCGTGATGTCCCGAGTCCGCGTCAGCCCCGCTCGCCGTGCCGCCCGATGGACCGCCGAGGGGGCCGCGAGACGTGCGCGCTGTCGCGATCGTAGAACCGCCACGGCCTGTCCGCCCACTCGCCCGCGTACGCCACGCCGACGCGCGCGCTGACGGCGATGCGGGGCCGGCGATCGCGCGCGGCGATGAAGATCCGCTCCCCCGACACGAGATCGACCGCGTCGTCCGCGCGCGTGATCTCGAGGGCGCGCGTCAGGCGTCCGGGGCCCGCGGTGCTCTCGTCGGCGGCGAGGCCGCTCACCGGCTCCACGGCGCGCACGAGGACGGCGTGTCCCTTGCCGTGCGCGAACGAGACGACGTTGAAGCAGTCGTACATCCCGTAGATGAGGAACACGTACGCGTGCCCGGGCGGACCGTAGAGCGTGCGCGTGCGCTTCGTGAGACCGACGCGCGCGTGGCAGGCGAGATCGCGCGGACCGCGGTAGGCCTCGGTCTCGACGATCCGCGCGACGCGCGGCGCGGCCGCCCCGCCCGCCGGTCGGACGACCAGGCGCGCGCCGACGAGCGCGCGGGCGACGACGAGCGCGTCGCGCTCGAAGTACGCCCGCGGCAGCGGCGCGAGCTCCGCGGTCCCGCTCGTCAGGACGCCGTTCACGAGGCCATCTTAGTCGGCCCCGCGCCCCGAGGAAGCGCGTCAGAGCGCGAGCTCGATGTCGACGCGGCGATCGTGGGCCCAGCCGTCCTCGTCGGTCCCGCTCGCGTCGATCTCGCCGCGCGAGGTCGCGCGCATCTGGCCCCGCCCGACGCCGAGGTCGACGAGGTAGCGGTGCACCGCGTCGGCGCGGCTCTCGCCGAGCGTCAGGTTGTACTCGGGCTCGCCGCGCGCGTCGGTGCGCCCGACGAGCACGACGTTCTTGCCCTTGAGCGCCCCCTCCGAGAGGCACTTCGCGATCTCGGCGAGCATCTCGCGATCGTCCTCCGCGAGCGCGGCCGAGTCGTACTCGAAGCTCGGCGTCACATCCTTGCCGCGCGGCTTGATCCCGCACGCCTGCGCGATGACGTCCGAGACCGAGAGCCCCGGCGTGAAGACCGCGGGCGCCTGCGAGGTGGGGGCCGCGCGCGGAGGGACGTTGGCCGAGGTCGTCGTCGCCTTCCCGGCGGGCGCCGCCGCCTGCTGGTTCGGCGATTTCGCCTTCGACGTGAAGCCCGGCGCGTCGCACCCGACGAGCGCGAGCGAGACGAGGGCGAACGCGGAGAGAGCGGCGGGGAGCGCGAAACGGTGTGCCATGGCGTGGAATCGAACCAAAAGCCCCGAAGGCCGGGCAACTTTCCCGGTCGTCTGGTAGTGGAGAGAATCGACGCCATGGACGTGACCACCCTCCTCGAGCCGAAGATCGACCTCCCCCGCCTCACCGAGATCCTCGACGGCCTCGGCCACGACGGCCGCTTGCACACGATCCGCACGTGGTCGAAGCACTACCAGCAGGCGATCTTCGAAGCCGCGAAGGGGCACCTCCCGCTCGATCTCGACTTCCTCGTGCCGAGCAGCGTCGGCCCGCTCGTCGAGGTGATCCACGACGGGCAGAACACGCTGCCGCTGTTCTCGCGCTTCCAGAAGCGCTTCGTGAAGCTCGAGGGCGAGGACTTCCCCATCGGCGGCTACAACCGCCAGTCGATGCAGGCGTTGGTCGGCCCCGGTTACTTCGGCGTCACCAAGGGCGAAGGCGAGCACGAGGGCGAGCTCGTCATCGACTACACCAAGATCCCGAAGTCCAAGCCGCCGAGCTGGCCGGAGATCCGGAAGAACGAGGGCGGCCTCGCCGGCATCGTCAACGGAGGGATGGTCGACTACCTGCGCGGCCTCTCGAGCCACGTCTCGATCGGCGTCGCCTACAAGGACGGAAAGCACCGAAACCAGTGGTTCGCGCTCGTCCGGCAAGACCCCGGCTGAGCGGGTCGTTGATCGCCGTCGTCCCCGTCCGGAGGAGGCCGCACCCGCCGTGACCCTCGAGCTCCGCGTCGTCGAGCGCATCGCCGAGGTGCCGGAGGCGAGCTGGAACGCGCTCGTCCGCGAGGACGCGTCGCCGTTCGTGGAGCACGCGTGGCTCGACTGCCTCGAGGAGGCCGGCTGCGTCGGCGGGCGCACCGGCTGGCTCCCGCGGCACCTCGTCCTCTACGAGGGCGCCGAGCTCGTCGCCGCCGCGCCCGCGTACCTGAAGACGAACAGCGAGGGCGAGTTCGTCTTCGACTGGAGCTGGGCCGATCTCGCCGAGCGGATGGGGATCGCCTACTACCCGAAGCTGATCCTCGCCGTCCCCTTCACCCCCGCGACCGGGCACCGGGTGCTCTGGCATCCGTCGCGCGATCGCGGCGAGGTCGTCGCGGTGTTCGCCGAGGCCGTCCGCACGATCACGCGCGAGATGGAGCTGTCGGGCGCCCACGTGCTCTTCCCCGAGCCCGCGGAGGCGCGCCTCTGGGGCGCCGCGGGGCTCTCGCTCCGCCACGGCGTCCAGTACCACTGGTCGAACGCCGGCTTCACGACGTTCGAGGACTTCCTCGCGACGCTCCCGCAGAAGAAGCGGACGCAGATCCGCCGCGAGCGAAAGCAGCCCGCGCTCGACGGCCTCACGATCTCCACGCTGGGCGAAGGCGAGCTCCTCGGCCCGAACGGCGCCGCGATCGCCGACACGATGCACGCGCTCTACGGCGCCACGGTCGACAAGTACTTCTACGGCCGGCGCTACCTGAAGAAGCGCTTCTTCGACCTCGTCCGCCGCCGCTTCACCGATCGCCTCGCGTGGACCGTCGCCCGCGACGCCGGCGGCGAGATCGTCGCGGGCGCCTTCAACGTCCGCAAGGACAAGGTGCTCTACGGCCGCTACTGGGGAGCGACCGTCGACCTCCCCTTCCTCCACTTCAACGTCTGCTACTACCACGGCGTCGACGCGGCGATCCGGGGCGGCCTCGCCACCTTCAACCCGGGCGCCGGCGGCGAGCACAAACGCGTCCGCGGCTTCGCCCCGACCACGACGTACTCCGCCCACCACGTCGAGGACCCGCGCCTCCGCGCCGTCCTCGACGCGTTCCTCGAGCGCGAACGCCGCGCCGTCGACGCCTACGTCCTCTCGGGCGGCGCGGAGGAGTGACGGCCCGACGGCCGCGCGTCCCGGTCGTCCCCGCGCGCCGCCCGGGAGACGCGGACGTCTCCCTCCGCGCTCCCGCGGGCGCGGCGCGGCGTCGAAGCGGCGGGCGCTACTCCGCGGCGCTGACCGTGGCCTCGGCGGCGCCGAGCTTCTTCTGGACGAGCGCCATCGAGTTGTTCAGCGTGGTGACCTCGACGAGCTCGGCGTCGTCGATCTTCACCTGGTACTTGCGCTCGATCGCCGCGACGATCTCGACGCCCATCATCGAGTCGATGCCGAGGTCCTTGAACGCGACGTCGTCCGGGACGTCGTCCTTCTCGGCGATCTCGGCGATCAGCGCTCGGAGCTCTTCCTTCAAGTTCGTCATCGGGTCTCCTTCGCACTCACGAAGTAACGCTCTGCCGCGACTCGACGGCGTTGAGCAAGTCTTTGACGGTCACGATGCCCGCGAGCGACTCGTCGGGGATCTGGATGCGCAGCTCGCGCTCGAGCGAGCCGATGATCTCCAACATGCCGAGCGAGTCGATGCCGAGCTCGGCGATCGTCGAGCTCTCCGCGACGGCGTGGAAGTCCTTCTCGGCGACCTCGGTGGCCGTCGCGCGAAAGACATCCAAGAGCTCGGTTCGGTTGCGTGCCATGTCGAATTGACCTCTGTGCCGGCCGTCTTGCCGCGAAGCGAGCTACGCGCTCGCCCCCGCGTCGTCGGGCTGTCCGTCCTTGCCTTGCACGGCGCGTGCGCGGCCGAGTGTGCCGTCCAGATACAGCTGCCGGGTCTTCCGGCGCTGGGGTTTTCCGCTCGACGTCCGCGGCAGCGTGCCCTGCGGCACGATCACGACGTCATGCGTAGTCAGCGAGAAATTCGAGACAATCGCCTGCGCGATGGCCTCCTTGAGGGCCTCGGCGTCGGCCTGGAAGGCCTCGGCGGCGACGACGAGCTGCTCGCCCTGCCCCTCCGGGCCGTTCACGTCGACGCTGAACGCGACGACGTTGCCGCGGCGCACACTGGGCAGCTCGCTCACGACCCACTCGAGGTCGTTCGGGTAGAAGTTGCGCCCGCGGACGATGATCATGTCCTTCAGGCGGCCGCAGACGAAGACCTCGCCGTCGACCGTGTAGCCGAGGTCGCCCGTGTAGAGCCACGTCTCGCCGTCCGGACCCGCCTTGAAGGCGTCGGCCGTGAGCTCCGGCTCCTCGTAGTACCCGGCGGAGACGCTCGGGCCGCGCGTGAGGATCTGGCCCACGCGGCGGTCGCCCAGGCGGTTGCCCGCCTCGTCGACGATCGCCACCGCGTGCTCCGGGAAGGGCCTCCCGCAGTTGACGAGCTCCTGGACGTCTGCGTGATGCATGGAAGGGTCGGCCGCGGCTCCTCCGGCTTCGATGCCCGCGGCCGGCTTCGCGTCGCCGCCCTCGAGGCTCTTCTTCTCGATGACGTCCGTGCGCACGCCCGTCGAGTGGGGGACGAAGGTGATCGCGAGCGTGGCCTCGGCCATGCCGTACGACGGCAAGAACGCCTTCGGATCGAACTTCGCCGGGGCGAGCTTGGCCGCGAAATCCCGGAGCGTCTTCGCCTGGATCGGCTCGGCCCCGCAGCCGGCGCGCCGGAGGCAGGACAGGTCGAGATCGGCGACGTCCTTGTCCTTGAGGCGCTTCGCGACGAGCGCGTAGGCGAAGTTCGGCGCGTACGTGATGGTCCCGCGGTGCTGGTGGATCTTGTCGAGCCAGATGCGCGGGTTGCGGACGAAGCTCGCGGTCGGGAGGAAGACGACCGGGATGTCCGTGAAGATGGTGCCGACGACGAAGCCGATGAGGCCCATGTCGTGGAAGAGCGGGAGCCACGTCACGCCCTTGTCGAAGGAGGAGTCCTTCGCGAGGCCGTGGATCATGAAGCTCTCGCTGTTCCAGGCGAGGTTGCGGTGCGAGACCATCACGCCCTTCGGACGCGAGGTGCTGCCCGACGTGAACTGGAGGAACGCGAGATCGGTCGGATCGATCGCGACGTCGACCTTGCCGTGGTCCTCCTTGCCGAGCTCGTCGACGGTCACGACCCCGCGGAGCTTCGGCGCGCGCGGGACGATCGGGTCGACGTACTGGCGGGTCGTCGCGGTCGTGAGCAGCAGCGACGCGCCGGAGGCGTTCGCGATGTGCGCGACGGTGTCGTGGTAGCTCTCGATGTTCTTGAACGAGAGCTGCGGAGAGATCGGGACCGGCACGACGCCGCCCATCACCGCCCCGAGGAACGAGAGGACGAACTCGTCGGGATCCGGCACGGCGATCGCCAGGCGGTCTCCCTTCACGAGGCCGCGCGCGTGGAGGTCCGCCGCGCGGCGCTCCGCCTCGACGCCGAGCTCGCGGAACGAGCAAAATCGCTCGGTTCCGTCCGGACGTACGAAGACGAAGCCGCGGTCCTCCCGGTTCGAGAGCCGGCGGAGCGCCTCGCTCAGCGTCGGGGGGACGAGCTTCGGATCGCGCCCGCTCATCGCAGGCCTCGCGCGGGGTGCGCCACCGGATACTTCATGGGCGCGCGCGTATTACTGCGGCGCTGTACGTCGCGCAAGGCGTCAAAGGCTGATCAAGCGTTGCGTAATCCACGGCGCAACGCGAACGACGCTACGCGGCCGACAAGTGGTTCAACCATGCGATGAATCACGCGAATTCGCGGCCCGCGCGCGGACGGCCCGCGCGCGCTGCGCGTTGCTCCCGCACAGCGGCGCGAGGTATAAGCAGCCCCGAGAGGGAGCTTCATCGCGTGCGTGTGTTCATCACGGGGGTCGGCGTCGTCAGCTCGATCGGGCTCGGCAAGGAGGCCTTCTTCGCGTCCCTCGCGGCGGGCAAGAGCGGCATCACGCCGGTCGAGGCCTTCGACGCGTCGAACCTCGGGCGGTCGAACGCCGGCGAGGTGAAGGCCTTCCGCGCGCGCGACCACCTCACCGCCGCCGAGGCGCGCCGCATGGGCCGCTGCTCGCAGATGGCGCTCGCGGCCGCGCGCATGGCGATCGCCGACGCCGCGCTGCCGGACGGCGCGCTCTCCGGGCCGCGCGCGTCGGTCGTCCTCGGCACGACGATGGGCGAGGCCGACGTGCTCGAGGACCTCGATCACGCGTGGATCGCGAAGGGCCTGCCTGGCGTCCGCCGCGCGTGGATCCCGAAGTACGGCTCGACGCTGCTCCCCATCCACGTCGCGCGCGCCCTCGGGGCCGAGGGCGCGGTCCTCACGCTCCCGGCCGCGTGCGCCGCCGGCAACTACGCCGTCGGCCTCGCGAGCGATCTGATCCGCGCGGGCAAGGCCGACGTGATCGTCACCGGCGCCGCCGAGATGCTGCAGGAGCTGCAGTTCTCCGGGTTCGTCCGCCTCGCGGCGATGGCGCCCGCGAAGTGCCAGCCGTTCGACCTCAACCGCCAGGGCCTGATCCTGGGCGAAGGCGCCGGCGTCCTCATCCTCGAGTCCGAGGCCCACGCCGTCCGTCGCGACGCGCGCGTGCTCGCCGAGGTCGGCGGCCACGGGATGACGTGCGACGCCTACCACATCACGCGCCCGCACCCCGAGGCGGCCGGCAGCATCGGCGCGATGCGCCAGGCCATCGAGCGCTCCGGCCTCGAGCCGGGGGCGATCGACTTCGTGAACGCGCACGGCACCGGGACGAAGCACAACGACTCGGCCGAGTCGAAGGTGATGCGCGAGGTCTTCGGCGAGCGCAGGGTCCCGATCTCGAGCATGAAGAGCATGCTCGGCCACTGCATGGGCGCCGCGAGCGCGCTCGAGGCGATCGGCTGCCTGATGACGCTCGAGACCGGGATCTACCCGCCGACCATCGGCTACGAGACGCCCGACCCCGAGTGCGACGTCGACGTCGTCGCCAACGAGGCGCGCGAGGGCAAGGCCGACGTCGTCCTCAACAACTCGCTCGCGTTCGGCGGCTACAACTCGGTCACGTGCCTCGCGCGGCCCGGCAAGCTCCCTCCGCCGAAGGTGACGGCCGCGTGAAGCCCCGCGCGATCACCGGACTCGGCGTCGCGAGCGCGCTCGGCACCGGCGCGTACGAGACGCTCGGCGGCCTCGCCGACGCGGCGCGGGCGGACGCGCCGCGCCCCGCGGTCGCGAGCTTCGACGCCTCGGCCTACGGCGATCCGCCGATCGTCGAGGTGCCCGGCTTCGATCCGACGAAGCACCTCGGCGACAAGGGCCTCCGCACGCTCGACCGGCTGACGAAGCTCCTCGTCGTCGCGGCGCGCCTGTCGCTCCACGACGCCGGCTTGAAGAAGGACGGGCAGTGGGCCGCGCTCGCGCCCGAGCGCGTCGGCGTGTGCTGCTCCAACGCCTACGGCAGCCTCGAGGCGATCACCGAGCTCGATCGCGTCGCCGTGCTCGAGGACGCGCGGTACATCAACCCGGCGAAGTTCCCGAACACGGTCTCGAACAGCGCGAGCGGCTACGTCAGCATCTGGGAGGACCTCCGCGCGCTCAACGTCAGCGTCTCCGACGGCAACTGCGGCGCCCTCGACGCGATCGCGTGCGCCGACATCTTCCTGGAGACCGGCCGCGCGGAGGCCATCCTCACCGGCGGCGGCGAGTCGATGAGCGAGGCGCTCTTCCTCGCGTTCGACAAGCTCCGCGTGCTCGGGTCGAACGGCGCGGGGGCGCGCCTCGGCGAGGGCGCGGCGTTCCACGTCCTCGAGCCGCTGGAGCGCGCGAGGGCGCGCGGCGCGAAGGTCCTCGCGACGGTCACCGGGTACGGCACCGCGTTCATCGCGCCGAAGGACGAGGTCACGCTGCTCTTCGCGTCGAGCGAGGCGCTCGAGCGCGCGATCGCCGCCGCGCTGGCGGACGCCGGCGTCACCGCGAAGGACGTCGACCTCGTCGTCTCCGGGATCTCCGGCATCGCCCGCTTCGACGACGAGGAGCGCGCCGCGATCGCCCAGGCCGTCGGCGCCGAGGTCGCGGTCGCGGCGCCGAAGCAGGTCTTCGGCGAGACGCTGGGCGCCGGCGGAGCCCTCGCGATGTCGGCCGCCCTCGCGTGGCTCGACGGCGCGGCGCCGTCGTGCCTCGTCTCGGGGAGCGCGCCGTCCGAGGTCGACACCGTGCTCGTCACGGCGGTCGGCTACTATGGCAACGCGTCGGCCGTCGTCATGCGCCGCGCCTGAGCCGAGCTCGCGAGCCTCGCGCGAACGTCGCTTCGCGGTCCTCTCCGCGGGAAGCCCGCGAGCCGCTGTGCAAAAAGGGCCCGGCCATGAGCTGGATCGACGACAAGGCCCGTACCGAGCTCGCCCGCGTCCGTGAGGCGAAGGAAAAGCAGGTCTACCCCTACTTCCGCGAGTTCGAGGCCGGCGGCCTCCACACGAGCATCGGCGGCAAGCCGATCATCAACTTCAGCTCGAACGACTACCTCGGCCTCACGAACCACCCGCGGGTCAAGGAGGCCTCGAAGAGGGCGATCGACAAGTACGCGTGCGGCCTGTCGAGCTCGCGCCCGCAGGCGACGACGACCGAGCACGTCGAGCTCGAGAAGCGCCTCGCGAAGTGGTTCGGCTTCGAGACGTGCCTCACCTTCACGACCGGCTACCAGGCGATGCTCGGCACGATCGCCGCGCTCGCCGACAAGGACACGACGCTCGTCCTCGACAGCTACAGCCACGCCTGCATCCTCGACGGGACGTTCCTCGCGGCGGGCGTCCCGGGCCGCGCGCCCGAGGTCCGCTTCTTCAACCACAACTCGGCCAAGAGCCTCGAGCGCATCCTCAAGTCGCGCGAGCGGAAGAACGCGCTCGTCCTCGTCGAGGGCGTCTACTCGCTCGACGGCGACAAGGCGCACCTCGCCGAGTTCGTCGACATCTGCGATCGCTACGAGGCCGTCCTCGTGGTCGACGACGCGCACGGCACGGGCACGCTCGGCGAGCGCGGCACGGGGATCCTCGAGGAGACCGGCCTCCGCGATCGCGTCCCGGTGCTCGTCTCGACGTTCTCGAAGACGTTCGGCGGGATCGGCGGCGTCCTCCTCGGCAAGAGCGACGTGGTCGATCTCATCAAGCACAACGCGCGGAGCTTCCTCTTCAGCGCCTCGCTCCCCGTCCCCGTCGTCGCCGCCGCCGCGACGATCCTCGACATGCTCGAGGCCGACGGCCCCGCGATGGTGCGCGAGCTGAGGCAGAAGGCGGAGTATTTCCGCGGGAAGCTCAGCGAGGCCGGCTTCGAGCTCGGCACGAGCAACACGCACATCATGCCGGTCATGTGCCGCGAGGAGCGCAAGACGCTCTTCATGCACGTCGCCCTGCTCGAGTGCGGCGTGCTCATGGTGCCGCTCACCTACCCGTCCGTGAAGCAGGGTGAGGAGCGGCTTCGCGTGAACATCACGCGCGGCCACACCCAGGAAGACATGGACACGGCGCTCGAGCACCTGAAGACGTACGGCGAGGCGTTCTTCGTCCTCTCGGGCGAGGACATCGGCCCGCTCGAGGCCTGAGCGCCGCGGGCGTTCGTTCGGACGCGCGACGCGGTCAGGCCGACGCGCCGGCCTCTTGCAGCTTCACGAGGGCGCGGGCGATGTCTTCGACCGTCGAGATGTCGCCGAGGACCTCGTTCGGGATCGTGACGGAGAAGCGGTCTTCGACGTCGGCGACGAGCTCCATCACGCCCAGGCTGTCGAGCCCGAGATCGTTCTGGATGTGATCGTTCGGGCGAATGGTGCGGTCGCCGTCGACATGCTTCTGGAGGATCTCGGTCGTGATCTTGAGGGTCTCGTCGTACGTCGCCATGGCAGCCCGACTGTACACCCCGTCGGGCCGCCTCGCCATGGGGCCGCCCGGGCGGCCCGCGCGGCTCAGCCGCGTCGCACGGGCGCCGTGCGTCGTTGGAACGGTGCGT
>JAHBWF010000234.1 GCA_019637105.1 Labilithrix sp. | reverse complement strand
AGGGGGCCGGCGGCAGCGCGGGCGCCGAGGACGCCGGCGCCGGCGGCAGATCGTCCGCGGACGCGACGCGCCCGACGAGCGACGCCGCGAGGCAAGCGACGGCCGCTCGCCCACGGGACCTCACACGCCGCGCCCCTGCATGTACGCGAGGAAGTTGTTCGCCTGCACGACCAGCGGGCTCCTCGGGTAGTCGCGGAGGATCGCGTCGAACGACTCGCGCGCCTCGGGGTACTTCTTCATCTTGAGGTAGACCTCGCCGAGGAGCAGGAGCGCCTCCGCCTCGAGGCCCGAGTCGAGCGCCTCGCCGGGGCCGCGGAGCGACGGGCCGCCGGCGAAGTTCCGCATGGCGTACTGGATGCGGTAGACGGCGGCCTGGAAGTTGTCGCGCGCGAGGTAAAAGCGCGCGACGTAGAGCTCGTGGCGCATCAGCCGCGCCGTGACCTCGACGAGGAGCTCGCGGATCTTCGGCGACTCCTTGCTGTCCGGGTAGTCGTGGACGTACCCCTTGAGCTCGCGGAACGCGTCGAGGATGACCGCCTGATCGCGCTCGTCGGCGGTGGGGAGCAGGAACGACTCGCTGATCTGCTTGTACTGGGCCTCGGCGATGCGCGAGCGCGCGTAGCCGACCTCCTCCGGATCCGAGCGGTGGTCGTGGACGAACTGGCGGTAGCCGCGGATCGCCTCGGAGAACTTCTCCTGCTCGAAGTCCGCGTCGGCGATGCGGAGCTCCGCGAGCTTCGCGTACTTCGAGTAGTGGTACTTCCGCTTCACCTCGCGGAAGAGCGCCTGCGATTCGAGCCAGTTGTGCGACTGGAACTCCTTCATCGCCTCGTCGTATGCGCGCTTGGCGTCGGCGGTGTAGCTGAGGGCCGTCCGCGGCTCTTGCTGCTCGCAGCCGAGCGCCCCGGCGGCGAGCGCCACGGCGAGGACGACGACTGTGACGGGGCGAAACATCGGGGAAACGCCTTACCACGCCTTTTGCGGGAAGCGGATCGCTTCGATTCGGGGCCGCGGCGCGCGGGCTCCGAACGAACCGACGCGCGGTTGGATGCGCCGACCTGCCCGCGCGTTCTACTTCTCGCCCCGCCAGCGGACGATTCGCCAGGCGGGGGGCTCGTCGTCGGCCTTGGCCTGCCGGTAGGCCGCGCGGACGATGAGCCGCACCTTCTCGGCGAGGTCGGGCGGGGCCTCCGCGCCCCCGGCCTGCTCCGCGCCGACCGTGACGGCGACCTCCCCGGCGGCGTCGACCGTGACGCGGAGCGGGAAGCTCGCCTCGGGGACGTGCGCGGCGCCGGCGTAGCTCCACGGCGGCTCCGAGCGCGCCCTGTCCCGCTCGATGTGGATGCGCACGCCCGTCTCCGGGCGATCTCCGGCGATCGGCACGCCGGTCGACTACCACAACTTGGGGTCGCCCGGACGACCCCGGTCGGGTAGAAGTGTGGGCGCCATGGTCGAGAAGAACCCGATCACCCCCGAGGGAGCCCAGAAGCTTCGCGACGAGCTCCACCGCCGCAAGACCGTCGATCGCCCGCAGATCTCGCAGATGATCGCCGAGGCGCGCGCGCACGGAGACCTCAGCGAGAACGCCGAGTACCACGCGGCCCGCGAGCGCGGCGGCTTCAACGAAGGTCGGATCAAAGAGCTCGAGGACAAAATCGCGCGCGCCGAGATCATCGATCCGGCGAAGCTCGCGGGGGACCGCGTGGCGTTCGGGGCGCGCGTCAAGCTCCTCAACACGGCGACGGACGAGGAGGTGACGTACCGCATCCTCGGCGCCGACGAGGCCGACATCAACGAGGGCTCGATCAGCATCACCGCGCCCATCGCGAAGTCCTTGCTCGGCAAGGAGGTCGGCGACGAGGTGAAGATCCGGACGCCGGCCGGCGAGCGCGTGTACGAGATCCTCGAGGTCGAGTTCAAGTAGAAGACGGCGTGTGGATCCTGCGCCTCCGGCGGTTCGATCGCGACGTCGGGCTCGTGCTCGCGTCGTTCGTCGTCTTGCTGGCGCTCGAGAACCTCGCGGTTGGCCTCGGGTGGCGGCCCGAGTTCGCGAGCCCCTCCGAGATGGGCAGCGCGCGGCTCTACCTGTCGCCGATCGCGCTCGCGCTCTCGATCCCGCTCGCGCTCTCCTCCGTCCTCCTGGCGCGGCTCGCCGCGTGGCGGCGCGCCTGGGCGGTGGGGCTCGTCGGGGCGCTCGGCGGCGCGGCCCTCGGGGTCGGCGTCTCCACCGGGCGGCGCATGGCGAGCCTCGCGATCCGCGCGCCGTTCGTCGTCGTCGTGGCGGTCCTCGTCGGGCTCGCCGCCTGGCTGCTCGCCCGGCGGCTCCCGCGCGCGCGGCCCTTCGTCGTCGCCGGGCTCGGCGCGGGCGCCGCCGCGATCGCGTGGCTCGCCGACGCGTTCGTGCTGCCGCGGCTCTATCCGGCGTTCCACGTCGCGCTCTTCTTCGTCACGCTCGTCGCCTGGGCGGCGACCTCGCTCGTCCTCGCGCGCGCGCCGCGACGGATCGTCACACCGGTCGCGTTCGGCGGGATCCTCGTCGCGTCGGCCTCGCTGGCCTGGACGCCGCACGCCGCGGCCAAGCTCGGCACGGAGGACAACCTCCGGCGGATCATGCTCGAGCACGCGCCGATCCTCGGGCGTTCGGTCCGGATCGCGAGCCAGGTGGCGCCGCCGCCGCCGATCGAGGAGGACGCGGCCACCGAGGCGACGCTGGCCGCGCTCCGCGCGCAGAAGGGCGGGCCCGCGCTCGACTGGCACCGGCGCGACGTCGTCCTCGTCACGATCGACGCGCTCCGCGCCGACCACGTCTCGTCGTACGGCTACGCGCGGCGGACGACCCCGAACATCGACGCGCTGGCGGCGCGCGGCGCGCGGTTCGAGCGCGCGTACTGCCCGACGCCGCACACGTCGTACTCGATCGCGTCGATGATGACCGGCAAGTACATGAAGCCGCTCCTGGCGCTCGGCTCCGACGAGGACGCGAGCGAGACGTGGCCGGTGCAGCTCCGGCGCTACGGCTACCGCACGGCCGCGTTCTACCCGCCGGCGGTCTTCTTCATCGACGAGCACCGCTTCCGCCGGATGCGCGACGAGGGGCTGGGCTTCGAGTACAGGAAGGAAGAGTTCGCGGCGGCCGACCTCCGCCGCGCGCAGATCGAGCGCTACCTCTCGGCCGCGCCGAAGGACAAGCCGCTGTTCATGTGGGTGCACCTGTTCGAGCCCCACGAGCCCTACGAGGCGCACCCCGAGTTCCCCTTCGAGGGCGACCCGCGCGTCGACGCGTACGACAGCGAGATCGCCGCGGCCGACGCGCTCGTCGGCGACGTCGTCGCGCTCGTGGAGGCGAAGCGTCCGCCCGGCGCCGTGTTCATCGTCAGCGCGGACCACGGCGAGGAGCACGGCGACCACGGAGGTCGCTACCACGGCACGACGGTCTACGAAGAGCAGGTCCGGGTGCCGCTCGTCATCGTCGGACCGGGCGTCGCGCCGCGCGTGATCCGGCCGCCGGTGCAGACGATCGACCTCTTGCCGACGCTCCTCGCGGCGCTCGACGTCCCGATCCCGCCGCGCGTGCGGGGCAGGGACCTCGGGCCCGCGCTCCTCGGCGCCGAGCCCGCCACCGAGCAGGGCCTCGCGTTCGCCGAGACCGACGACTACACGCTGGTCGCCCGCGGCGACGACCGGCTCGTCTGCGCGCGCAAGATCGGCTCGTGCACGCTCTTCGACGTCGCGCGCGATCCGGGCCAGATGCGCCCGCTCAACGACGAGCGGCGCGAGCGCGTCGAGGAGCTGAGGAGGCTGACCGCGGCGATCGAGCGCGAGACCGGCAAGCTCGAGATCTCCGGGTTGCCAGACGCGCTCCGCCGCGGGCTGCAAGGCGACCGCGACGCCGCCGAGGACGTGGCGCCGCTGCTCGACGACGCGCGCGTCGACATCCGGCGCCTCGCCGCGCGCTGCGCGTTCAAGCTCGCCGCTCCGGAGATGGCGGCGCAGCTCGAGCGCGCCGAGGCGCGCGACGACGACGACGAGGTCCGACGCTGGAGCTCGCTGGCGCGCCTCCGGCTCGGCCGCGGGGAGCCGCCGGCGCGGGCGCGCCTCGACGCCGCCGCGAGCCTGCTGCGCTCGGCCGACCCCGACGAGGTGTACGCCGCCGCGCTCGCGCTGGCCGAGCAGGGCGACGCGCGGGGCGAGCCCGCGCTCCTCGCGCGGTGGTCCTCCGCCTACCTCCCGGGCTCGACCGCGGGCGGCGAGCTCGACGACGCGCGCGAGATCCTGGCCGCGTTCGCGATCCTCCGCTCGAAGAACGCGGTCCCGCTGCTGACGCGATCGCTCGAGGACGTCCGCCTGCGGCCGCACGTCGTCGAGGCGCTCGGCGACATCGGCGACTACCGCGCGAAGGATCCGCTCCTCGATGTGTTCGCCGAGGAGCGCTACGTGCACCTGCGCCCGCTGGAGGCGCGGACGCTGTTCAAGCTCGGCGCGCGGGACAAGCTGCTGCCCGCGCTGACGCGCTTCGCGGGCACGCCGGAGCCCCTGGCGGAGGCGATCGTCGTCGCGCGCGACGCGAAGATCCTGACGCCGGACCGCGGCGGATGGGTCACGCCGCTGCCCCCGAACGCCGCGAGCGCCGAGGTCGACGCGCGGCTCCGCGTGACCACGCCGGGGCCGGCCCGCCTGCTCGCGCTCAGCGCGGAGAGCGCGGCCCGCGGGGACCTCGAGGGCACGATCGACGGAGCGCCGATCGGCCCGACGACGATCGCGAGCCGGGTCTACGTCGTCGAGGTCCCCGAGGTCGCGGGCCGCGACGTCCAGGTGAAGGTGACGAGCCCCGACGGGATCCTGGCACTGTGGCTCGTCCCGCGCGCCGAGGAGATCCCGCCGCCGCCGCCGCAGGCGTGGGACGCGGGGGCCTCCTCGGACGAGATCCCGCCCTGACCGAGTCGCGCCGCGCCGCGCCGCCGGCGCCCCGGGTCGCCTGGGCCCGGAGCGCCTCGAAATCGCGGGCCGGCGCCTCCGTCCGACGCCGGAAACCTGGGCTCGACGGCTCGGGACGCTGAGGCTATTGTCCCCCGCGTGAGCGACGAAAAGCGCAGCGAAGACGAGAAGGACGACAAGGTCGAGGACGAGGCGCGCGCCGTCGCACCGGACGCCGGCGAGGCCGAGGCCGACGGGGACGTCGCCGTCGCCGAGCGGCCCGCGGACACCGAGGCGTCGTCGGCCGGCGACGAGAGCAAGGACGAGGACGACGACGACGACGACGCGGCGAACCCGGCGGCGATCGCGCGCCGGGTCGCGGCGCTCGGCGCCGACGACGCCGCCGAAGCGCTCGCCCGCGAAGAAGAGCGCAAGCTCGCCGAGCGCCGCGCCTCGAAGAAGAAGGGCAAGAAGAAGGGCGGGCTCGAGGTCGCGGCGTCGAAGAAGCTCGCCAAGATCGGCACGCGCGCGGAGCCGAAGCGCCGGGTCGCCGTCGCCGCGGACGCCGATCCGCTCATCGAGCGCACGGCGAAGCTCAGCGAGTGGGCGAAGAAGAACCAGAAGCTCGTGCAGGTCGTCGGCGCCGCCATCCTGGTCGGGCTCCTCGGGTTCGCGGGCTATCTCTACTACGACAACAAGCGCGAGACCGAGGCGTCGCTCGGCCTGACGAAGGCCGTCGAGGCGCAGCGCGCGCAGATCGGCGAGCCGAAGAAGGACGACGACGAAGAGGACAGCCACCAGCTCTACTTCAAGACCTTCGACGAGCGCCGCGCGGCCGCGCTCAAGCAGTACAAGGAGGTCCAGTCGAAGTTTCCCGGCACCGGCGCGGCGATCCTCTCGCGCCTCGCCGAGGGCTCGCTGCTCCTCGATCAACGCGACGCCGACGGCGCGCTCGCGGCCTTCAACGACGTGAAGGGCTCCGCGCTCGCCGCCGCCGACGCCGAGGTGAAGGGCAGGGCGATCGAGGGCGCCGGCTTCGCGCACGAGCTCAAGGCAGGCGCCTCGCCCGACGCGAAGGACGCGTCGCTCGACGCCGCGCTCGCCGCGTACAAGGAGCTCGAGAGCGCCGTGGACGTGAAGGGCTTCAAGGAGCTCGCGATGTACCACCAGGCGCGCGTCCTCATGGCCAAGGGCGACAAGGACAAGGCGAAGGAGATCCTCGTCAACTTGAAGCAGCGCCTCGACGTGGGCGACGACCCCATCGCGCCGGGGCTGCCGTCACCGCCGAGCTTCCCGTTCTTGAAGGAGGTCGCGATGGACCGCCTGCACGAGATCGATCCCGCGGCGGCGCCGAAGCCCCACCCGGGCGCGGGCGGAGGCATGAACCTCACGCCGGCGCAGATCCGCAAGATGATGGAGGACATGCAGAAGAGGCAGGGGGGAGGGCATTGACCCTCGCGCGCGCCGCGGGGGCCGCCGGCATCGCGCTGCTCGCGATCGGAGCGCCGGCGTGCGGCTTCGGCGAGCTGTTCGGCGGCGACCGCGTCAACCCGGAGGTCCCGAGCTGGTACAACCGGCCGAACGGGGCGATGCACGTGTTCGCGCACCGCAAGCTCACCATCGAGGGGCGCGCGCAAGGCGAGGAGTGGGAGCGCGGCAAGCCCGAGGTCGATCCCGAGCACGATCGCGTGTTCGTCGGGTCGTCGGACCACGGGCTCTACGCGCTCCGCGCCGGCGACGCGAGCACGCTCTGGCGGTTCGAGACCGCCAACATGGTGCAGAGCGAGCCGCTCTACGATCCCGAGATGGATTACGTCTACTTCGGCTCGAACGACGGCGCGCTCTACTGCGTGAAGGCGGCGACCGGGGAGCTCGTGTATCGCTACGACACCGGCGCCGAGGTCGCGCGGAAGCCCGTGCGGCTCGGCGAGGTCCTGATGTTCGCGAACGCGTCGGACTTCCTGTTCGCCATCGACCGGCGCACCGGCAAGCCGCGCTGGCAGGTCCGCCGCTCGCCCGCGCTCGGCATGGAGATCAGCGGGCACGCCGGGCCGGCGCTCGATCCGACGACCGGCCTCGTCTACATGGCGTTCTCCGACGGGCACGTGATCGCGTACGGCGTCGCCGACGGCTCGGAGAAGTGGACCCCGGTCGACCTCTCGGCCGAGGCCGAGCAAGGCGGCGGAGAGGCGCCGCGCTACCTCGACGTCGACTCGACGCCCATCGTCGACGCGCACCCGCAGGGGCACGTCGTCTACGTCTCGAGCTACGCGGGCGGCGTCTACGCCCTCGACGCGGCCTCCGGATCGCGCGTCTGGTCGAACGACAAGGCCGTCGGCGTCACGGACCTCATGATCTTCGACGAGCCGGCGCACGAGCCGAACCCGAGCGGCCCGGACAAGGGCGGCCCGACGGTCCCGGCGAAGAAGATCCTGCTCGCGTCGAGCGCGTCGAGCGGCCTCATGGGGCTCGATCCGTTCACCGGCCGCGTGCTCTGGCGCAACAAGCTGCCCGAGGGAGGCGTGTCGGCGCCCGTGGCGTTCGCCGGGGCGATCCTGGTCGGGACGACCCGCTACGGGCTCTTTCTGCTCTCGCCGCGGAACGGCAAGGTCATCGACGGGATCGATCTGGGGACGGGCTTCGCCCAGACGCCCGCGGCGTTCGCCGGGCGCGCCTACATGATGACGAACGCCGGGACGTTCCTCGGCGTCGCCGTGACGCCGCCGCTGCCGTCGCGCACCATGAAGACGGCCACCGCGCGCAACTGACGAGCGCCAGCGCACGGGCCGGGCCGGCCGGCCGTCGTGATGGCGGCCGGAGAGCGGCCGTCAACGCCCGTCGTGACGGGCGGTACGGTACACCGTCGCACCGTCCGCGCGTCGTTTCGCGACCGGCCGGGACGTTCCTCGGCGTCGCCGTGACGCCGCCGCTGCCGTCGCCGCTGCCGTCGCGCACCATGATGTTGGTTGTTGGGGAGTGGGAGCCGTCGGGAGCCGACGTCGTGGGAGCGTCGTGGGAGCGAAAAGGGGCTGCCATCCGCCTACCCTCGGCGCCCCTCCGAATTTCGCATAAGATGCATTATGTCAACTCAAGACACCTCTCGTTTCGGGCTTTCACCGGGGTTTTGCGGCATCCGGCGGGACCTGCTCGCGTGAGCCACCTTCCGCCGCGCGACGTGTCCGGCGTGCGGACATGGGCCGGTTCGGTGAGCACCGCCGCTCCCACGCCGGAGCCGCGGCGGCGCGCCCGATGCGACGCGGGTGACGGCGCACGAAGCTGGACGGCGGCGCGCGGAGCGGCGCATCCCGGACGCGAGCTCGAGCGGATCCCGGAACGCAGGTTGCAGCCGAGCGATGCGATGCCCACGCACGAGTCTGCGTCCCGCCGTACGCGATCCCCCTCCGGCAGAGGCGCCGCTCCGGGGCACGAGCTCCGCTTCAAGGCCCTCGCGACGGACTACGACGGGACGCTCGCGGACGACGGAAAGGTCTCGCGCGACGCGCTCGCCGCGCTCCGGCGCGCGCGGAAGGCCGGCCGCAAGCTCGTGCTCGTCACGGGGCGTGAGCTCGAGGACCTCATGCGGACGTTCGCCGAGGTCGACGTGTTCGACGTGATCGTCGCCGAGAACGGCGCGCTGCTCTACACGCCCTGCCCGTTCCCGCCGCGCGAGCGACCGCTCGCCGCGGCGCCGCCCTCGGAGTTCTCGCAGACGCTCATCGAGCGCGGCGTCGGCCCCATCTCGAGCGGACGCATCATCGTCGCGACATGGGAGCCACACCAGCAAGTCGTCCTCGACACGATCCGCGATCTGGGGCTCGAGCTCGAGGTCATCTTCAACAAGGGCGCCGTGATGGTCCTGCCGTCGGGCGTGAACAAGGCCAGCGGGCTTCGCGCAGCGCTCGCGGATCTCGCGATCCCGCCGTCGCAGGTCGTCGGCGTCGGTGACGGCGAGAACGACCACTCGTTGCTCGAGGTCTGCGGCCTCGGGGTCGCCGTCGCGAACGCGGTTCCGGCGCTGAAGAAGCGCGCCGACCTCGTCATGCTCGAGCCTCGCGGCGCCGGGGTGATCGAGCTCATCGATCAGATGCTCGCGACCGACTTCGCGGACGTCGCGCGCGCCAAGCCCGACGCCGCCGCGCGCGTCGTCCCTGCCGAGCTGCAGTCGTCCACGCGGGTGGCTCGTGAGGGTCGTCCGAAGCACTCCGCGTCGTAAGGCGCGCGCGCACCGAGCGAGAACGCGCGTTCTCGGTCCCCCCGTTCACGAGCGTCTCCCGTCGTTCCGCGGTCAGGCTCTAACCTTGTAAAATTGCTTCACAACGAGCCGTCTTGGCGGGCGGCGCGGGCCTTGCTCCTTACGGCGGTGCCCCATGATGCACTTCATGAAGTCGCGGTTCGTCCTGCGCGCGCTCGCCGCGAGCCTCGTCACCCTGGCCGCTGCCGGATGCACCTCCGACGAAGAGAGCGCGACGACCGAGGGCACGATGCGCTCGGACGGCTACGCGCTCTTCGCCGTCGAGAACGAGCGCCAGCAGCGGAACGACGTCACGGTCACCGTGCGCGAGGCCGATCCAGGCGCCACGTACGTGCTGCTCTACTCGGAGCGGCCGCCGCGGAACGTCGGCTGGTTCCTCTTCGACCCGAGCACGAAGTCACGTTGCGGCGGCAGCACCGGGCCCCACTGCGAGGTCCCCGGCTTCGGGCACATGGTCGACGTCGTGACGGTGCCGGAGGGCGCGAGCGAGGTCGTCCTCCGGGACGAGCGCTGCGGTTGCAACGCCGACAGCGACGAGTCGAGCTGGACGGGGCACTGGGCGATCCTGCGCGTCGAGCGCACGGACCGCACGAACGCGCTCACGTTCGACGTCCGCGCCCTCAAGGTGCGCGGCTACGCTTCCGAGCCCAAGGTCGACCAGCTTCAGTAAGTCGGGCGGGGCCGCGCCCGGCGCGCCGCGAAGCGCGCGGACCGCGGCCGGGCGACGCGAGCCGCGGCCGGCTTGTCGGCGCGCCGCTGAGCACGTGAGCCGCGGCCGGCGGCGCGAGTTGACTCGGCTCCGACGTTCGTCGACCGTTCGGCGCATGCTCGCCGCCGCTCCAGGTCCGGTCGCTCCCGTCGTCGGCTCGTGGCGCTCGGGGCGCGGGACCCTCGTCGCGCGGCGGAGCGGCGGGCGGACGGTGCTCGCCACGGCGCGCGCCGAGAGCCCTCTCCGCTTCGTGCGCCCCACCTTCCCCGGCACGAGCAGCGCCGCGGCGTGCCTCGTCACGTTCGGCGGCGGGCTCGTCGACGGCGACGAGGTCGACGTCGATCTCGAGGTCGAGGCCGGCGCCACGCTCGTCGTCTTCACGCAGTCGTCGACCAAGGTGTTCCGCGGCTCTTCGCGCCAGTCGCTCCGCGCCAGGGTCGAGGGCACGCTCGTCTTCCTGCCGGATCCGGTCGCCGCGTTCGCGGACGCGCGCTACACGCAGCGCCTCGACGTGGCGCTCGCCGGCGACGGCGCGTGCGTGCTCCTCGACGGCTTCACCTCCGGTCGGGCCGCCTTCGGCGAGCGCTGGGCGATGAGCGGCCTCGATCTCCGCACCCGCGTGACGCACGACGGCCGGCCCGTCGTGTCCGACGCCCTCCGCTTCGACGCCGCCGACGGGCCCGTCGCCGAGCGGGCTGGACGGTTCGACGCCTTCGCGACCCTCGTCGCCGTGGGGCGCGGCGCCGCGCCGGTCGCGTCGGCGATCCTGCGCGAGCCCGTCGCGCCGCCCGCGCCCGACCTCGTCGTCGCG
>JAHBWF010000233.1 GCA_019637105.1 Labilithrix sp. | reverse complement strand
CCGCCGCGCGTAGACCGTCCGGCGGAGGATCGCGCAGTCGGTGATCTCCACCATGATGCGGTCGCCGAGGCGCACGGCGTCGCCGCTCCGCTTGCTCGTCGCCATGAGGCCGTCGTCCTCGACGACGAAATCGGGCCCGAAGTCCTCGATCTTGACGAGCACGTCGACGAACGGGTCGTCGAGCGTCACGAAGGCGCCGCTGCCGACGAACGCCGAGACGGTCCCCTCGAAGCGCTCGCCGATGCGGTCGATCATGTAAAAGCAGCGGTAGATGTCGAGGATCTCGCGCTCGACCTCCATCGCCCGGCGCTCCGCCACGGACGAGTGGAGCGCGGCCTCCTGCAAGGCCTCCGGGGACGCGACGCGGCCGACGAGCTTCTTCCGCGCGCGCTCGTCCTCCGTGACCGCGGCGTGGACGACGCGGTGGACGACGAGGTCCGGGTAGCGGCGGATCGGCGAGGTGAAGTGGAGGTACGCCTCCGACGCGAGCCCGAAGTGCCCGAGGTTCGCGACGTCGTAGGTCGCCTGCTTCATCGACCGGAGCAGCAGGCTGTTCAACACCTGCGCGTTCGGGTGATCGGCGAAGCTCTCGAGGATCCGCGCGAGGCCCTTGGGCGTCTGCGTCTCGTCGATGTCGAGCTCGATGCCGAGCACCTCGCACATCGCGGCGAGCCGCTCGAGCTTCTGCGGATCCGGCGGCAGGTGCACGCGGAAGACGCCGGGGAGCGCGCGCTCGATGAGCCAGCGGGCGACGACCTCGTTGGCGAAGATCATCAGCTCCTCGATGAGCTGATACGCCTTCTTCACGCCCGGGTCCTTCGCGCGCTTCGTCACGCTGGTGGGCTGCCCCGCCGCGTCGAGCTTCACGACGGGCTCCGGCAGGTCGAAGTCGAGCGCCCCGCGGTTCAGGCGGCGAGCGCGCAAGACGCGCGACAGCTCGTGCGCCACGCGGAGGCCGTCGATCATCTCCTCGGCCTGCGGCTGGCGCGGCGGAGCGGCGGTGAAGCCGAGCGCGCGGGCGACGCCGCCGTAGGTGAGCTTGGCCGCGCTGCGCATGAACCCGCGGACGAGGCGCGACCTCTTGACGGCGCCGCGCGCGTCGAGCTCGGCGTGGACGCAGAGGCAGAGGCGCGTGACGTCGGGGAGCAGCGAGCAGAGGCTCGAGGAGAGCGCGCGCGGGAGCATCGGGATCGCGCGGTCGGGGAGGTAGATGCTGCAGCCGCGGACCTTGGCCTCGTCGTCGAGCTTGGTGCCCGGCCGGACGTACGAGCTGACGTCGGCGATCGCGACCCACACCTCGTAGCCGCCGCTCTCGGTGCGCTCGACCCAGACCGCGTCGTCGTGATCGCGCGCGTCCTCGGGATCGATCGTCGGCAGCGGGACGTGCGTGAGGTCCTCGCGGCCCTCGAGCAGCTCCTCCGGCACCTCCTCGCCGTACGCCTCGGCCTCGGCCACGGCCTCGGGCCCGTGGACCTCGTCGATCTGCGCGAGGAAGAGGACCTTCTTGACCTCGACGCCGAGCTCGCCGGGCTGCCCGAGCACGGCCACGATCTTCCCCTCGGGGTTCTCGCCCGGCTCGATCGGGAAGCGCGTGATCTCCGCGACGACGACCTGGCCCTCCTGGCCGCTGTTGCCCTCGGGGCCGGCGCGGTCGATCTCGCGCGTGAGCACGACCGGACCGCGGACGCGCGGATCGTCGAGCTCGACCCAGGCGTTCCTGCCCTTCCTCCGGAGGATGCCGGAGACGCGCGTGGTCCCGCGCTTCACGACCTCGGCGATCCGGCCCTCGGCGCCGCGCGGGCCTCGGCCGACGATCTCGACGAGGACCTGGTCGCCGTGCATCGCCCCGCCGAGCGCGTCGGCCCCGACGAAGACGTCGTCGCCGCTCGCGGTCGGGCTCGACACGAAGCCGAAGCCGCGCGGGTTCACGGTCAAGAACCCCTCGCGCCGCTCGCCGCCCTTGCCCTTGGCGCCGCGCGAGCCGAGCCCGCGCTGCTTCACGAGCTTGAAGCGCTGGCCCTGGGCGGTGACCGAGCCGTCGAAGACGAGGTCGTCGAGCAGGCGCAAGAGCCCCTGCATCGCGCTCGCGCTCACGCCGAGCTCGATCGCGAGCTCGGTGGCGTCCACCGCCCGGCCCCGGTTGCCGAGGGCCTCGAGGACGGCGGTCCGTGACGGAAGAGCCCTTCTCATGGCGCCTACTTACGCGATATCGCGTAGCGCGTCGCTCGGATTCGAGCCGCGGGAATATTGGGCCAGCTTTGTCCCTAGACTTGCGGCAAGGTCTGGGCGTCGTCCGGCTACGCTCCTCATCAGGGTCCGGCATGCGGAAAAACCTCTGGTTCTGGCTCACCGTCGTCCTCGCCGCCGCGGCGCTCGTCGCGAGCGCGATCCTCCTCGTCGACTACGTCCGACCCGCGCCCGTCTTCTGCGACGCGGGCGGCGGCTGCGCCAAGGTCAAGGCGACGGCCCTCGCGCGACCGCTCGGCGTCCCGCTCCCGGCGATCGGCCTCGTCGGGGTGCTCGGCATCGGCCTCGCGGCGCTCGTCCCCGGACGCGGCGCGCGGATCGTGCAGGCGGCGCTCGCCGTCCCGGGCGGCGCGGCCGGGCTCTTCTTCGTCGGCGTCCAGGCGAAGATGGGCGTCCTCTGCCCGTTCTGCGCCGTCGTCGACGGCGCGTCGATCGCGCTCGCCGTGATCGCCGCCCTCCGCTGGCGGAAGGCGTGGGATCCCCCGCGCGGCCGGCTCGTCCCCGCGGCCGCCGCGCTCGGGCTCGTCGCGTCGATCGCCGTCCCGTTCGCGGTCGGCTTCCAGCTCCGCGCGATCCCGGGCGACGTCCCGGCGGCGATCGCCGAGGAGATGCGGGCGAGCGGGCGCGGGAAGGTCACCGTCGTCGACTTCGTCGACTTCGAGTGCCCGTTCTGCCGGATGACTCACGCGGACTTCGCGCCGCTGCTCGAGGAGCGAAAGGACAAGGTGCGCGTCGCGCGCAAGCACGTGCCGCTCCGGATGCACCCGCACGCGCTGGACGCGGCCAAGGCCGCGTGCTGCGGCGAGGCGCTCGGCAAGGGCGACGCGATGGCCGACGCCCTCTTCCTGGCCCCGCCGCACGAGCTCACGCCCGAGGGCTGCGAGCGCCTCGCCGCGCAGCAAGGCCTCGACGTCGAGAAGTTCCGCGCGTGCGTCGCGGACCCGGCGACCGAGGCGCGGATCGAGAAGGACAAGGAGACGTTCCGCGCGGTGAAGGGGCACGGCCTGCCGACGATCTGGATCGACGGGACGAAGCTGGAGGGCGCGCAGGACCGCGCGACCCTGACCGAGGCGCTCGACGAGGCGATCCACGCGCTCTGATCGCGCCGTGCGCGCGGGCGCGCCACTCTCCCGTGCCCGGCCCGTCCGCGGCCGTCGCGCGCGGCGAGGTCGGGCACGGGCACGGGCACGGGGAGATCGGACGCGGGAGACGCGGCGTTACCGCGGGGGCGCGCAGAGGCCGCCGCAGTCGGCGCCGCCGCGGGCGGGGTCGCAGTCGTCGGCCGGATCGTCGACGCAGCGCGCGTTCACGTCGTCGCACGCGAGGTTCGCGAAGCCGCCGCATTGCTGGAGGCACCTGCCGGGCGCGTCGGCGATGAGCTCGGGCAGCTGGCAGCGGAAGCCGGACGGGCAGGAGTGAGGGTTGATCGAGAAGCCGTGGCAGCGGATGTCCTCCACCTTCACCAGCTCGCACGCGTGCGTGTCGACGTTGCACTGCGCGACGCTGTGGTCGTCGATGGCCAGGATGAGCGGGCACGCGTGTGGCTGCTCGCACCCGAGGGCCGCGTCGTACGCCGCGACGCCGTCCTGGTGGATGGCGACGTAGGCGCCGAGCGGGCAGCAGCCCTTCTCGATGCGCGCGCAGTCGGCGTCGACCTCGCAGGCGATCGAAGGGATCGCGGGCGGCGGACGGGGCTCCCAGGGAGCGAGCGGCACTTCGTCGGGCCGGGGCTCGTCGCTCGTCGGCGGGGCCTCCTGACCGTCGCGCGCGACGTGGCCGCGCGCGTCGCGGGCGACGCCGTCGTCGTCCGTGACGATCGGCAGCTCGCCGGCGCGCGGCGGCGCGTCCTCGTGCGTCGACGTCGCGCATGCGGGCCCGACGACGACGGCGCCGGCGAGCGCGGCGCACGCGATGAAGACGTGCGCCGCGAGGCGAACGGCTGAGCCTGTCGCTCCGGCCCGACGGCGCACGCCGGCGTCGGGAGGTCGATGTGGTGAAGGGGTGGGGTACAGCATGGCGGCGAAACTACGTACGAATTCGGCGCGCACGATGGGACGGAATCTCGCGCGGCGTTGCGCCGTCGAACGGAGGTACGGCGGCGCGAGGTTCGACGCCTTGGGTTAGGATCCCGTCCCATACACCGCACCTCAAGGAGCCTCCATGTCCCTTCGCTTCGTTCTTCCCTGTGTCACCGCCGCCGCCCTCGCCCTCGGTGTCGCGGGTTGCGGCAAGGAGGTCGTTCGCGGCGCCGACGATCCCAGCGTCGACGCGCACGCGCTCTCCACCGGCCTCGACAAGGAGGACATGAAGCGCGCCCTTCGCGACACGCTGAACAAGCTGCGCGCGTCGCCGCTGATGAACGAGTGGCGGACGACGAACCCTCAGCCGATCGTCGCGATCTTCCCGTTCCAGAACAGCACGAGCGAGCACATCGACTCGTCGCTCGACACGATCCTGAGCGAGGCCGAGACGTGGCTCCTCGAGGCGAACACGGTCCGCGTCGTCTCGCGGCAGCGTCAGAGCGAGATGATCCGCGAGGTCGAGGGCCAGCAGAACGCGGTCTTCAACCCGGCGAACGCCGCCAAGTACGGCAAGCAGCTCGGCGCGAAGTACTTCATCACCGGCAAGGTCTCCGGCAACGACGAGCGCAGCGAGGACATGCGCCGCGTGCAGTACTTCCTCTACATGCAGGTCATCGACGTCGAGACGAGCGAGATCCGCTTCCAGGGGAAGAGCGAGATCACCAAGGCCGTGAAGTAGCGGGCCAGGAGAGACGGAGTGAGAGCATCACCGCTCCTTCGCGCGGCCTCCGCCGTCGCGCTCGTGCTCGCGCCGTGGCTCGTCGGCTGCGGCGGCCACGAGGCCCGCACGTTGAAGATGCGCACGGCGCTCGACGCGGGCGACGCCAAGGGCGCGATCAAGGCGATCAACGAGGAGCTCGAGGTCTCGAGCGACAAGGAGCTCCCGAAGGAGATCAAGGGAGACAACGCGCTGCTCGTGCTCGATCGCGGCAGCATCCAGCAGGGGCTCGTCCGGTTCGACCTGTCGCGGCAGGACTTCGAGGCCGCCGACAAAGCCATCGACATGCTCGACCTCGCGCGCAACGCGGGCGACTCGATCGGCGAATACGTCTTCAGCGGCTCGTCGGGGAAGTACCAGGCCCCGCCCTACGAGAAGCTGATGATCAACACGCTCGACATGCTCAACTACCTCGAGCAGCGCGACCTCAACGGCGCGCGCGTCGAGGCGCGTCGGCTGTCGGTCATGCACAAGTATTACCGCGACACGCTGCGCCAGCCGGACAACCCGGTGCTCGGGCTCGGGAGCTTGCTCGCCGGCTTCACCTTCGAGAAGAGCGGCGAGACCGACGAGGCGCTCCGCTACTACGACGAGGCGCTCGCGTTCTCCGGCTACGCCTCGCTCGAGGCCCCGGTCGCGCGGCTCGCGGGGCAGGGCTCGTACCGGAGCCCGCGGCTCACGGCGCTCGTCGAGAAGCACCCCGCGGGCGGCGAGGACGCCGACGGCGGCGAGGTCCTCTTCGTCGTCGGCTACGGGCGCGTCCCGCACAAGGTCGCCGAGCGCATCCCGATCGGCCTCGCGCTCACGCTCTTCGCCGACTCGCTCAGCCCCGGCGATCGCGAGGGCGCCAACAAGCTCGCGCTCCAGGGCCTGGTCACGTGGATCAATTTCCCCACGCTCGCGCCGGGCAGGGGCAGCTACGCGATCCCGGACGTGCGCGTCGACGGTCGCTCGATCCAGCTCGAGGAGGCGGTGAACGTCGATCGCGAGGTCCGCGCGGAGTGGAAGAAGATCGAGGGCAAGATCATCGTCAGCGCGATCACGCGGATGGTCGCGCGGCTGCTCGTGGGCAAGGGGATCGAGGCCGCGGCGGGCAAGGACAACGTCGTCGGCCTGCTCGGCTCGCTCGCGGCGCAGGCGACGCTGAGCGCGCTCGACACGCCCGACACGCGGAGCTGGGAGACGCTGCCGGCGCGCGTCGCCGTGGCGCGCGTCCGCCTCCCGGTCGGCCGGCATCGCGTCCTGCTCGACGCGCGCGGCTGGCAAAGGACGCAGGAGATCGTCGTGGAGAAGGGCGGCTGGCACGTGATCTCGCTGATGGGCCTTCGCTGATCGCGCCGCCCGCGCCGCCTCCCGCCGGCCGCGCGGGCGCGCTTCATCTCGACCGAGATTGAGTCGTTCCGGCATCAGCCTCGTCGGTCGAAAGCTGCCTCTTGGACTCGATGGCCGTCGCGCTCCGTGGTAGGGACGGCGTGCTGACTCCGTGGGGGAGCCAGCCCCTCGTAGACGAGAGGCCGGAGTGAGGCGTAGGCGGAACAACCACGACAAACCGCGAGAGAAGCGGACGCTGATCCCCTCGTTCGATCCCGAGGAGCTCGCCAAGGAGATCGAGCGGGAGGCGAATCGAACGACGATCGCGCCTCCGTTCGATCCGTCGTCGTACGCCCGCATCGTCGAGGAGCACGTCAGCGTCGCCGGCGAGCCGCGCGACACGCCACGCTCGATGGCCGCGGCCGCCGCCATCGCCGCGGCCGCCGCCGCGGTCGCGTCGAGCGTCGCGGCGGAGGAGGCCCGCGCGGCGCCGACCGCGCCGACGCCCCCCGCCCCGCACGTCAGCGTCACCGAGCCGACCGTCGACGTCGAGGACGTCGAGACGATCGGCCGCGAGATGTACGGCTGCTACCTCGCGAGCGATTTCCCGGAGGCCCTCGTCCTCGCCGAGCGCGTCCTCTCGCACGAGCCCGAGCACGCGCTCGCCCAGCTCGTCGCCGAGCGCTGCCGCGAGCGCCTCCAGCCGAGCGCGCGCGCGCTGAGCCCGTCGAGCGTCCTCCGCCTGAAGATCGCCGAGCTCGAGCGGCAGGCGCGGCACATCGACCCGACGTCGTCGTTCGTGCTCGGGCACATCGACGGCGTCTCGGACGCCGCGACCGTCGCGGCGTTGACGGGGCTGCCCGGGGCCGAGGCCTTGAGCCGGCTCCACGCCCTCGTCGACCTCGGCGTGCTCGAGGTCGTCAGCGCCTGACCGCGCCGCGCGGGCCGCGCCCCCCGGGGCGCCGGCAGCGCGGGAGGCCCCGGGGTCGAACGGCCCGGCTTCTTCCGGCGCTGTCGCCCGCGTGCTACGCGCTCGGTCCATGCAGCAGTACCTCGAGCTGCTCGAGCTCATCCTCGAGCGCGGCAAGGATCGCGAGGATCGCACCGGCACCGGGACGCGCGGCGTGTTCGGGCATCAGATGCGCTTCGATCTGCGCGAGGGCTTCCCGCTCCTCACCACGAAGAAGCTGCACACGAAGTCGATCGTCCACGAGCTGTTGTGGTTCTTGCGCGGCGAGACGCACGTGAGGTCGCTGCAAGACGCGGGCGTGCGCATCTGGAACGAGTGGGCGACCGCCGAGCAGACGGCGCGGTTCGGCCGGAGGGAGGGCGACCTCGGTCCGGTCTACGGGCACCAGTGGCGCAACTTCGGCGCGACCCGTCGGCCCGACGGATCGTACGAGGCGGACGGCGTCGATCAGCTGAAGCGCGTGCTGCGCGACATCGTGGAGGACCCGAACAGCCGGCGCCTCATCGTCACCGGCTGGAACCCGAAGGAGGCGGAGCTCGTGGCGCTGCCGCCGTGCCACACGCTGTTCCAGTTCTACGTCCAGGACGGCGAGCTCAGCTGCCAGCTCTACCAGAGGAGCGCGGACGTCTTCCTCGGCGTCCCGTTCAACATCGCGAGCTACGCGCTCCTGACCATGATGGTCGCGCACGCGACGAACCTCCGGCCGGGCGACTTCGTCCATACGTTCGGCGACGTGCACCTCTACAAGAACCACGTCGAGCAGGCGAAGCTGCAGCTCGGGCGCGCGCCGCGCCCGCTCCCGCGCCTGCGCATCGCGTCGGAGAGCCGCGACCTCTTCGCGCTCCGCTTCGAGGACCTCGTGTTCGAGGGGTACGACCCGCACCCGCACATCGCGGCCGAGGTCAGCGTATGAGCGACGCGTCGCGGCCGCGCCTCGCGCTCGTCGTGGCGATCGCCGACGGCGGCGTCATCGGCAAGGACGGCGGCTTGCCCTGGCGCATCCCGGAGGACCTGCAGCATTTCAAGGCCACGACCATGGGCCACGCCGTCATCATGGGCCGGAAGACCCACGCGTCGATCGGCCGGCCGCTCGCGGGCCGGCGCAACATCGTGGTCAGCCGCACGGCGGACGCCTTCGACGGCTGCGAGCTCGCGCGGAGCCTCGAGGAGGCCGTCGCGCTCGCGCGGACCACGGACGAGGAGCCGCGGATCATCGGCGGCGCGCGCCTCTACGAGGAGGCGCTCCCGCTGGCCACCCGCGTCTTCCTCACCGAGGTCCACCGGGCGGTCGACGGCGACGCGTTCTTCCACCTCGATCGCTCGGGCTGGCGCGAGACCTCGCGCCGGGCCGCCGAGACGGAAGGGGTGGAGTTCGTGACCCTCGAAAGGTAAAGGTCCGGTGGCCATGGCCTTCGCCCACGCGCGGCGCTTCTGTCTCACCGTCATGCTCGCCGGCGGCGTCGCCGCGCTCGCCGCTCCGGTCTCGTGCCGCGTCTTCGAGCCCTCGAACACGCCGATCGACGCGTGCCGGCGATCGTGCGGGGTGAAGGCGAAGCGGCAGTGCAACGAGGCCGAGTGCGAGCGCGGCTGCGAGTTCATCCTCGACCGCCTCGTCGAGCGCGAGGGCGAGAACGTCATCGCGTGCGTCGCCTCGAGCCCGCGCCGCTGCACCGACGTCGTCTGGGCCGAGTGCGCGGCGAAGGTCGGCGTCCACGCCGACGGCGGTCCCCCCGGTCCGCCGCCGCCGCCCGAGGACGACTGACGATGATCCGCGTCGACGACGACATGAAGCGGACCCTGACGTTCGGCGCGGCGCCGCGGCGGGTGGTGTCCCTCGTCCCGAGCGACACGTTCAGCGTCGCGGCGCTCGGCTGCGGCGACGCGCTGGTCGGCCGCACGGACTACTGCGAGCTCCCCGAGGACGTGGTCCGCCGCGTCCCGAGCGTCGGCGGCACCAAGAACCCGAAGCTCGAGGCGATCCTGGACCTGTCGCCCGATCTCGTCCTCGCCAACCAGGAAGAGAACACGAAGAAGGACCTCGAGGCGCTCGCGCAGAAGGGCGTGAAGGTCCTCGTCGCCTTCCCGAAGCGCGCCGCCGACGGGCTCGCGCACCTGGCGCGGCTCGCGCGCGTGTTCTACGTCGGCGGCGATCCGGCGGTCCGCGAGCTCCTCCGGCGCGGGTACGCGGAGATCCGCGACGCCGAGGCGGCGAGGAAGGCGCGCGCGCCGCTCCGGACGTTCTGTCCGATCTGGATGAAGCCGCTGATGACGATCCACGGCGCCACCTTCATCAGCGACGTCCTCGACCTCGCCGGGGCGGCGAACGTCTTCGCGGATCGCGAGCGGCGCTATCCGCTCGCGGCCGACGTCGGCGCGGCGCCGGCGCTCCCGCCCGAGCAGGTCGCCGGACGCGACACGCGCTATCCGCGCGTGACGCTCGAAGAGGTGACGGCCCGGCTGCCCGAGCTCGTGCTCCTGCCCGACGAGCCGCACCCGTTCAGCGAGGAGGACGCCGACGTCTTCCGCGCCCTCGCGATCCCCGCCGCCGAGCGCGGCGCGGTCGTCCGCACGAGCGGCAAGGACCTCTGCTGGTACGGGGCGCAGACGGTCTCGGGGCTCGCGCGCGTGCGCGCCCTCGTCGACCGTCACCGCCCCGGCTGATCGGGCGCGGCGCCTCGGCGTCCGCGCGCGCTCAGGGCAAGAACCGGACGACGCGGTGGATGACCGTCGGGAGGGCCGCGCCGTCGTCGGCGCGGACGACCCACGTGAGGTCCGGATCCGGCTCGGGCGCGCCGAGGAACCCGACCGACGGGCCGAACGCCGCGTAGGGCGAGAGCACCTGGGCGCCGACGACGTCGGCGGCGCCCGAGACCACGAACTTGGTCGAGGCCCCGAGCGGGACGTGACCGGCGACCTCGAGCAGGCGCGCCGAGCTCACGAGCGCCGGGACGTCGGAGGCGCCGCTGTCGAGGGCGACCACGACGCCGCCCTTGCCGGTGAAGGTCGTCAGCGACGACCGCCACTCTCGCCCCAGCTCCGCCGGATCCGGGCCGGCGGCGCCGTGGATGAGCACCACGTCGTAGCGCGCGTAGAGCCCGTCCTCGGCGATCGCCTCCGCGGACGCCGTCGTGAAGACGACGCTCCGGCTCCGGATCCCCGCGCCGAGCAGCGCGCGGACGTGAGCGGAGGTCGCTCCGTCGGCGCCGGCCTCGTACGACAGGACGCGGATCGGATCGGTCGTCGGGATCGAGACGGCGTTCGTCAGGACCTTGGCCTGCGAGGAGCCGCTCATGGCGTTCGCCATGTCGTGGCCGATGAGGACCACGTCGCCGGGCGTCGCGCCGACGCACTCGCCGGCGACGCAGATG
>JAHBWF010000232.1 GCA_019637105.1 Labilithrix sp. | reverse complement strand
TCGGGCTCGAGCTCGCCGGGCGCTACTGGCTCGGTCGCGGGTTCCGCCGCATCGGCGAGATGCACCTCCGCGACGCGCGCGACGCCTACCTCCGCTGGGGCGCGCGCGGCAAGGCCGCGGAGCTCGAGGCGCTCGCGCCGACGCTGGCGGAGGGGCAGGAGCCCGCCTCCGCGTCGACGCTCGCGGCGAGCTTCGAGGTGCTCGATCTGCTCTCCGTGATGAAGGCGTCACGCTCGATCGCCGAGGAGACCGAGCTCGACGACGTCGTCCGCACGTTGATCCGCGTCGTCATCGAGCAGAGCGTCGCGCAGCGAGGGTACCTCCTGCTCGCCGGCGACGCGGGGCTGGTGATCCGAGCCGAGGCTTGCGCGACGGAGCACGGCGTCGACGCCGAGATCCTCTCGGTCCCGGCGGCCGGATCGGCGCTCGTGCCCGAGCCGCTCGTGAACTACGTGTGGCGCAGCCGGTCGCAGGTCGTCGTCCCCGACGCGAGCGCGGAGAGCCAGCGCGGCGGGCTCATCCCCGCCGACTACCTCGCGCGGGTCCGGCCGAAGTCGGTGCTGAGCCGTCCGATCGTGCGACGAGGCCAGATCGTCGGGGCGCTGTACCTCGAGAACAACCTGGTGACCCACGCCTTCACCCCGGACCGCGTCGCGGCGCTCGACGCGATCGCGGCCCAGGCGGCGATCTCGCTGGAGATCACGTCGGCGCTCCAGAAGGAGCGCTCTGCGCGCGCGGCGCTGGCCCGGAGCGAGGCGCGCTTCCGGCGCGTCTACGAGTCCAACATGATCGGGATCTTGTACGGCGATCTCTCGGGGAAGATCAGCGACGCCAACGACTACGTCCTCGACACCCTCCGCTGCACGCGCGCCGACCTCGAGGCGGGGGAGCTCCGCTGGCCGGACCTCACGTCGACGGAGGACGCCGGCGCGCACGCGCAGGCGGTCGCCGAGCTGCGCGCGACGCGGGTCTGCCAGCCCTTCGAGAGGGAGTACGTACGCAAGGACGGCACGCGCGTCCCGATCTTGATCGGCTCGTCGCTGCTCGAGGGCTCGAGCGACGAGCTCGCCACGTTCGTGCTCGACGACACCGAGCGGCAGCGCCTGCTCCGGGAGGAGCGCCAGGCGCGCGCGGACGCCGAGGAGGCCGTCCGCGCGCGCGAGGACTTCATGGCGATCGCCGCCCACGAGCTCAGGACGCCGCTCACGCCGCTGAAGCTCCAGCTGCAGATGCTCCAGCGCCTCCTCGCCGCGGAGTCGGATCCCTCCGCGCGCGGCGCGCGGAAGGACCTCCTACGGCTCTTCGAGTCGGCGGACCGGCAGGTCGACCGGCTCACCCGCCTCGTGAACGATCTGCTCGATCTGTCGCGCCTCGGCCGTGGGAGGATCTCGCTCGATCGCGAGGACGTCGATCTCTCCGAGCTCGCGCGCGAGGTCGCCGAGCGCTACCGCGCCGACTGGACGCGGGCGGGCTCGACGGTCGTGGTGAAGGCCGCCCGCCCCGTGCGCGGGAGCTTCGACCGGCAGCGCGTCGAGCAGGTCGTCGTCAACCTCCTCGCGAACGCGGTCAAGTACGGCGCGGGCCGGCCCGTCGACGTCGTCGTCGCGGAGCAAGAGGGCCGCGCGACGTTGACGGTGCGCGATCGCGGCATCGGGATCTCGGAGGAGGACCAGGCGCGGATCTTCGAGCGCTTCGCGCGCGCGGTCTCGGTGAAGCACTTCGGAGGCTTCGGCCTGGGCCTCTACATCTGCCGTGAGATCGTCCGCGCCCACGCGGGCGCCATCCGTGTCGAGAGCCGCCTCGGCGAGGGCGCGACGTTCGTCATCGAGCTGCCGCTCGTGGCGCCGGCGGGCGAGGACGAGGCGCTCGGATCGGACGGCGCGTGAGCCGGCCCGGCCGGGGCCCGATCAGCCCGCGCGGTCCTTGAAGGCTCGCACGAGGTCCGCGAAGCGAGACGACATCGGCGCGCCCTCGCTCCTCCAGCGCGCGCGGAGCGCCCGCGCGGCGTCGATCCAGTCGTCCGCCGGGAGCGCCTGCTCGAGGACCTCGCGCAGGAGCCGCGACAGGGCAGGGGCCTCGCCGGCGGACGAGATCGCGATGGTGAACGGATCGCGCCGGATCACGCTGGCCGAGTACGCGGAGCCGTTCCGAGGATCGTCGACCGCGAGCGCCAGCACCCGGCGCTCGTCCGCGCGGGCGCACGCGCGCGCCTGCACCGCGGGGTCGGTCGTCGCGGCGACGACGAGCCACGCCCCGTCGACGTCGGCCTCGTCGAAGGCGCGGAGCGCGAGCCGGATCGCGCCGCCCTCGGCGAGCTTCTCGACGGCCGGCGTCGCGGCGAGCGCGACGACGCGCACGGCGGCGCCGCTCTCCACGAGGTCCTGGATCTTCCGCTCGGCGACGGCGCCGGCGCCGACGACGAGCACCTCCTTGCCCGCGAGCCGGAGGAACAGCGGAAAGAGGCGGGGCGCGGGCGCGGCGGCGGACATCGAGCGAACAGTGTCGCACGGGCGCCGCCCGGCGGCGCGTCGAGCGGCGCCGTCGCGCGGCGGGAGCTCGGCCGCTGGAGGCCGCGCGATCGGACCGCCGCGCGCGTCAGAGCGAGCGATACGCGACGCCGCTCGCGTCGAGGCGGGCCCGCGTGGTGCGGATCGCCAGCTCGCCGACGTCGCACCCGGCGAAGCGCCGGTCCGTCGCCGCCGCCGCGACGAGCGTCGTGCCCGAGCCACAGAACGGATCGACGACGAGGGAGCCGATCTCGCTGGTCGCGCGGACGATGCGATCGAGCAGCTTGAGCGGCTTCTGCGTGGGGTAGCCCGTGGTCTCCGCGCGGAGCGGCGTGTTCGCCGCCATCGACGGGCAGTCGGTCCACACGCTCCCGAGCGCGCGCCCCTCGTCCGCGTAGTAGCGGTACGTCTTCTCCCCGACGACGCGGTCGCGGTAGCGGCGCCCGTCGGCGTCGACGTTGTTGAAGTGGAACTCGAGGCTCGTCGCCGCGAACGGCGCGCGGAGGGCAGGGTCCTTGCCGTTCCAGATCGGCTCCGGGCCGCGCGCGTAGAGCAGGATCGTCTGGTGGCTCATCCCCGGCCCCGTCCTGCTCTTGCTGCCGTTGCCCGGCACCCACACGACCTCTCCGCGGAACCGCCGCGCGCCGAAGACGCGATCGCACACGACCTTGGCCTCGTGAACGGCGCGCTGATCGAGGTGGAGCCACATCGTCCCGCGCGGCGAGAGCGCGTCGCGCACGACCGCGAGGCGCTCCTCGAGCCAGGCGAGGTAGGCGTCCAGCGACGGCCAGGTGTCGTCGTAGGCGACGGGGCCCCGCGCGCGCGACGAGCCGCGCGAGAGGCGGGCCTTGAAGGCTTTGTCGACCTTGAACGGCGGATCGAGGTAGGCGAGGTCGGCGCTGCCGGCGGCGACGAACGCGCCGAGGTCCCTGGCGTCGGCCCGGACGAGCAGGTTGGCCGCGGCCTCCGCCCGCGCCTCAGCGGCGCGCCGTGGCGCTCTCATCGGCGTTCGTCGGGAGCGGAGCGCGCGCCGTCGTCTCGCGGTCCTCGCCGGAGGCGCCGAACGGCCGGAACAGAGCGTCGACGAGCTCCCAGTCGGTGGACGCGTCGCGCTCGCTCCGGTCGAGCGCCTCGATCCACGGCCGCACGGGGCCGGTGTGCTCGCAGCCCGCGACGAGCTCCGCGGGCGAGCACGCCGTGCGGATGTGGACGTGATCGTCGTGCGGGCCGCCGGGGCGCGGCTCGCGCATCACGTCCATCGCTCGGACGATCGTCTCGCCCGGCTCGCCGCGGGCGCGCGCCCACTCGATGAGGAGCGCCTCGATGTTGCGGTTGGCGAAGACCCACTGGATCCGCGCGTCCGGATCCTCGACCAGCGTCTTCACGAGCAGCCACGTCCGCTCGACGTCGAAGCGGAGGAACCGCTTGCCCTTGTCGTCCCAGGCGAGGCCGTCCCTTCCGACGTGGATGAACCCGGGGCTCTCGACCGGGGCGCCGTCGAGCGTCGTCAGGTAGAGCAAGAGGTCCGCGTCCCGACCCGTCCGATGCGACAGGTGAGGCAAGAGCTGGCCGCCGGTCCGCGTGGAGAGATCGCCCACGCCGAGCATCGCCCCGGGGCGCTCGCGGGCGACGGTCCCCGCGGCGCGCTCGATGGCCCGCACGAAGCGGGGGAGCCCGTGGTGGCGGTCGTCCTGGCGGAGCCACTTGTAGCCCTCGCCCTCGGCCGGCAGCTCGGCGGAGGCCGTCAGGACGCCCCGGTGCGGCATGCCGATCGAGCCGCCGAACTGCGGAGCCAGGGAGGAGGGCGCGCGCGCGCAGCCGGTCGCGGAGGCGACGAAGAAGAGGAGGGCGGCCGAGAGCCCGAGGGTACGTCGAGAGCTCACGCGGAGGTTCTACCCGAAAACGCCCGACACCCCGAAACTCTTCGCGATCTCGGGGGGCCGGAGAGCTCGAGCGTGAAATTTCGCGCGGGCGGCGCTCGTCCCCGCTTGCGCGGAGGGCGGATGGGGCTAGAGCGTGGCGCATGGCGATGGGTGCTGGACGCGGGATGGAGGGAGTCATGGTCGTCGAAGGACCGCAGATCGTCTACGCCCGCCCGGAGGACGAGCCCGCGCTCGTCCGCGCGCTCCGCCTCGCCCGCGAGGTCGAGGAGCTGCTCCAGGAGCCCTCGTCCGGCGCCGCCGGCGCGGCGGGCGCGAACGGCGCGCACTCGACGCGGATCGTCCGCGCGATGGCGGCGAGCCTGGTCGACGAGCTCGACGCGATCGTCCGCCAGGCGCGGAAGACGCACGTGGCGTAGCGCGCTCGGGCGGATCGTCCGCGCGGCTCAGGACGGCGCGAGGTAGCTCGCGATCCGCCCCTCGATGACGCGGACCGCGTCGACGCTGGCGTAGCTCGCCGGCAGCACGTATTTGCCGTCGCTCCGGCCGAGGTAGCCCTGGTCGACGAACGCGAGCAGGGCGTTGTCGATCACCGGCCGGCTCACCGCCTCGCGGCACGCGATCTCTCCGGCGAGGAACATCCGCTCGCCGACGCCGATGGCCCGCTTCGCGAGGTCCTTCGGCGCGAGCGGGCCCTTCAGGAGCGCGGCCGCGGCGCGCGCCGCCACGCGGTAGCCCTCCACGAAGCCGAGGATCATCCGGACGTGGAGGAGCGCGCGCTCGCGGCCCTCGCCGCCCTGCGCGAGGCGGAGGACGACGTCCGGGCCGTCGCCGCGACCCGGCGGATCGGCCTCGAGCTCGCCGTCGGCCAGCATCGCCTCGACCGTCTCGGCGAAGATCGTCTCGAACGTGGCGTCGGCGCGGAACTGGAACTCGTACTTGAAGAGGCGCGAGAGCGCCTGCGCGCGCTCGGAGAGCAGGGCGCGGCCGATGCCCTGCGGCGCGACGGCGTGGAGCGGCGTCGCGATCATCGCGCGCGTCACGAAGAAGTGCACCATCAGGTTCTTCGCGATGTCGAGCGAGAGGCGCGCGACGTCCGGCACGACGTACACCGCCTCCGGGCCCGGGCGCGGCCGCTCGCGCCGCTCGCCGACGGGGACGCCGGGCTGGTGCGTCTCGAGGTGGCCGGCGCGGTGGAAGAGCTCGCAGGCCTCGCGGATCGCGCCGTGCCGGAGGATCGGCTTCGCGCTCTCGGGCGCGCCGTTGGCGCGGCCGTCGCGGTGCCCGCCGGCGGACGGGAGCGCCGGCGCCGCGGCGGGGGTCGAGACCAGCAACGAGGGGGTGAAGCGCGCCGAGTACCCGCGGAGGACGCGCGCCAGCCGCTCGCAGGCGGCGACGAGGTCCGCGTGCGAGATCCCGCGGCGCCCGTGGGTGAGCAGCGCCGCCGCGACGAGCGCGCTCGGCGTGATCGCCGTGACGCGGTTGATCTCGTTCATCACGCGGTAGGCGAGGCGCGTGACGAGCGCGCGGCGGCGCGCCGGCGTCAACGCGCGCTTGCTCTCGCCGAGCTCGGACATGACGCCCTCGATCGTGAGCAGCTCACCGAACTGCACGTTGAGCCGGCCGTAGCGGCCGAGCGCCGTCTCCGCGGCCGCCACGAGGCCGCGCACGTCCTCCTTGCGCTTCTCGCCGCCGGTGAGCTCGCGGACGTACTCGCGCTCCTCGACGACGCGCTCGTAGCCGATCGAGATCGGGCAGAAGTAGACCTTGCGCGCGGGCCCGGCGCCCGCGGGCTCGGCCGCGCCGAGCACGGCGTCGACGACGATCGACAGGAGGCCGAGCTTGGGCGGCAGGAGCTTGCCGGTGCGCGATCGCGCACCCTCGAGGAAGAACTCGAGCGGCCAGCCGTCGATGATGAGGCGGCGCATGTACGCGTCGACGACGGCGCCGTAGAGGCGGTCGCCGCGGAAGCTCCGGCGGATGAAGAACGCGCCGCCGCGGCGGAGGATCGGACCGAGCGGGAAGAACGCGAGGTTGTCGCCGGCCGCGACGAGCGGCACGGGCATGTTCGCGTGCATGAACAGGTGCGTGAGGATGATGTAGTCGACGTGCGACTTGTGGCTCGGGAGCAGGACGAGCGTGCCGTCCTTCGACGCCGCGCGGAGCCGCTCGATGCCCTCGTGGTCGATCTCGAAGGCGCTGTACATCCGCGCGACCGTGGCGTCGAAGGCCGCGTCCATCGCGCGGAGGGCGTTCGGATCGACCTCGGTCTCGAGCTCGCGGACCATCGCGAGCGCGCGCCAGCCGAGCACGCGGCGTTCGGTCTCGCCTTCGCCGGCCATGTCGCGGATGACCTTCTGCAGCCGCGGGCTGCGGACGACCTGATCGCGGAGGCGGTCGGCGGGCTTCCGGGTCGGGCCGACGACGGCCAGGCGCTCGCGCTCGAGCCGCCGGAGGAGGGTGTAGGTGAGGCGGCGGACGAGGACGTCGTCGCCGGGGCAGCGCCCGCGCTCGTCGGCCCGCGCCTCGTGCGCGAGGAACTCCTGGACGTCGACCGGCTCGCCCGCGCGGAGCGTGACGTGCCGCCAGTTCATGAGAAACTGCGTGACCGTGCGGATCTTGCCCGGCCACTCGCGCGGGCCGAACAGCGAGTCGACGACGTTCTGCCTGCGCTCGTCCGGGCTCCGCGTCCAGACGAACACCTGCGGGACGAGGAGGATCGGCCGCTCGGACGCGCGCTGCGCCTCGAGCACCGCGCGGAGGTAGGTGTCGCCCTCGGTCTTGCCGCGCGTCGGGATCGCCCGAGCGGCGCCGCCGCGACGACGGACCCTCGCCGGCGGCTCGAGGATCGAGGGCGGACGCTTCAAGAAGAGCGCGGCGGACGCGCCCTCGTCGAGGGCGCGACGGAGCTGCGCCACGTCGTCGGCTTCGGTCCGCGGGAGGAGGGACGCGAGGAGCCCGCGCTTGCTCATCGCCGGCTCGAGCACCCAGAGGCCGAGGTCGTTGGCGAAGCGCACGCGCGGGAGCGCCTCGCGCTTCGTCAGGAAGTCGAGGGCGAGGAAGTCGACGAACGAGAGGTTGCGGAGCACGTAGACGACCGTGCCCCGCTTCTCGGCCTCGCGGACCTGCCGGGTCCACGCCTGGTCGACCTCGATGTGCTCGAAGAACCGCTGGTAGATCCACGCGAGCGCGGGATTCGGCTCGTACGAGGAGAGACTTCCGCTTCCCATGAAGGGCCCCCGGTCTCCCAGCGCTCGAATGGAGCGCTCAGCCGCCGAACGTCCTGCGGACGATGTCGAGGACCTTCTTGCTCGCGTCCGGCGTGAGGCCGGTCTTCGTACCGTACGGCCAGCCGTGGTTGAACATCTGGACGGTCTCGCACGAGAGGGAGACGAGGATGTCGGCCGGCGCGTTCGGGTTCGGCGCGCCCTGGACCGTGCCGCCCGGCGCCGGCTGGCCGATCTGGAAGCCGAACTCGGCGTACATGCAGGACTGACGGGGGTTCTGGAAGTTCGACTCCTTGCCGAACAGCTCGAGGATCTCCTCGCGCGTCTTGTTGTCCGTCACGGACGTCGTCCCGACGATGCGGAAGTTGTAGAAGCGCTGGACGTTCTCCGCGGGCGGGGGCGCCGTGCCCGGCAGGAGGCCCGGCGGGATGAGCCCGGGCGGGAGGAGCGCGCCGGCGCCGTCGAGCCACTGCTGGATCTGGGGCGGCAGCTGGATCGCGCCGGGGGCGGCGCCGGGCTGCGCGGCGGGCTGCTCGAAGTCGAGCAGGCGGTGCACCGTGACCGGCTGGCTCTTCAGGCCCTCGAAGGGCTGGGAGAGGCTCGAGCTGCACCCGGTGTTGGAGATCAGGGCGAAAAAGGGGCCGGCGAGGGCGACGAAAACAGCGGCGGAGCGCTTCATGGCGGCGGACTCTAGCATGCTCTCGAAGAGCGGAGTACGCGCTACGCTTCCACCCGACGCGGCGCGCGCCGCGGAGGCGTCAGGACGAACATGCTCCGGATCAAGAAGATCGACCACGTGGCCATCTGCGTCCCCGACACGGATGAGGCCATCGCGAAGTACAGGCACGTGCTCGGGCTCGAGCCCGAGGTGCGCGAAGTCGTCGCATCGCAGAAGACGGAGGCGACGCTGCTCCCCATCGGCGAGACGAGCCTGGAGCTCATCTCTCCCAAGGGGAACGACGGGCTCGCGAGGTTCCTCGAGAAGAAGGGGCCCGGCCTCCATCACATCGCGATCGAGGTCGAGGGCATCGAGGCCGCGCTCGCCGCGTTGAAGGCGCTCGGCGTGCCCCTCGTCGACGAGACGCCGCGCACGGGCGCGCGCGGGCACAAGGTCGCCTTCCTCCACCCGAAGGCGACCGGCGGGGTGCTGGTCGAGCTCGTCGAGCCGTCCGAGGAGCACGCCGCGCCGCCGGAGGCCTCCGGGGCCGTATGATCTTCCGCCAGCTCTTCGACAAGGAGACGTCGACGTACACGTACCTCGTCGCGGACGACGCGACGGGCGACGCCGCGCTCGTCGATCCCGTGCTCGAGCACGTCGAGCGCGATCTCGAGCTGGTCCGCGAGCTCGGCTGCCGCCTGGTGAGCGTGTTCGATACGCACGTGCACGCCGACCACGTCACCGGCGCGGGCGCGCTGCGCGAGCGGACGAAGGCGACCACGCACGTGTCGGTGGAGGGCGGCGCGCCGTGCGCCGACGTCGAGATGACGCACGGGCACGTGGCGCGCGTGGGCGGCGTGGAGATCACGGCCCTCGCGACGCCGGGGCACACGAGCGGGTGCATGAGCTTCGTCGTCGCCGCCGAGGGCGAGCGCCTCCGTGTCCTCACGGGCGACGCGCTCCTCGTGCGGGGCTGCGGGCGCACGGACTTCCAGGAGGGCGACGCCGCGACGCTCTGGAGATCGGTGCACGAGAGGCTCTTCGTCCTGCCGGACGACACGCTCGTCTATCCCGCGCACGACTACCGCGGCTTCACCGTCTCGACGGTCGGCGAGGAGAAGCGCCTGAACCCGCGCCTCGGCGCGCGGATGGACCTCGAGTCGTTCGTGACGCTGATGAAGCGCCTCGATCTCCCGCCGCCGGGGAAGATCCACGAGGCGGTGCCGGCGAACCGCGCCTGCGGTCAGCGCGACAGAGCGGCGCCGAGCGCGCCGGAGCCCGGCCTCCGCGAACGCTCGTGACGACGAGGACGCTCAGGCCGCGCAGACGAAGTCGCGCCCCTCGACGAAGCCGCGGCCGGCGAGCTGACCGCGGACGAGGTCGCGCGCGCCGAAGACCGCCACCGCCACGACGACGAGCGCCGCGTCGGCCCGCGCGCGGGCGAGCCCGGCGTCGACGTCGAGGACCGGCGCGCCGCGCCGCGTGCGCCCGACCTTGAGCGGATCGATGTCGATGAAGAACGACGCCTTCGCGCCGTTGGCCTCGAGCTCGCGGGCGAGGCGGCGGCCGGCGGCGCCGGCTCCCCATACGCCGAAGGGCCGATCGATCCGGCGCGCGAGGTGCCGCGCCCGGAGCCGGCGGAGCGCGTCGAACGAGAGCCGCGGATCGTTCCAGGTCGTGTTCCGGTCGTGGATCCGCCACCGGAAGAGCACCTCGGGGACCTTGGCGATCCCCCAGCCCGCGTCGACGAGGCGGAGCCAGAGGTCGTAGTCCTCGGCGAACTCGCCCTCGCGGAACCCGCCGACGGCGTCGAGCGCGGCGCGCCGGATCATCGTCGAGGGGTGGCAGACGGGGGACTCGACGAAGATGGAGCGCGCGTGATCGGCGGCCGAGACGAGGCCGTTCTGCCACGCGACGTAGCGGCGGATCCCGTCGCCGACGCTCTCCCCGAAGACCTCGACCCGCGTGGCGACGGCGCCGAGCGACGGCTCCGCCTCCAAGAGCGCGCGCTCGGCCGCGAGGCGTCCGCCCAGCGAGAGATCGTCGGCGTCCATCCGCGCGATCCACGCGCCCCGGCAGGCGGCGAGGCCGGCGGTGAGCGCGCCGGCGATCCCGACGCCACCCGACGACAGGCTGACCACCCGCGCGTCGCCGGCGGCGAGGGCCCCGGCGCGGGCGGGCCCGTCGTCGCGCGATCCGTCGTCGACGAGGACCAGCTCGTCCCGGTCATCCATGTCGGCGAGGACGCTCGCCGCCGCCTGTTCGAGCGTGCCGGCGGCGTCACGGTAGGGGAGGAGGACGGAGATCACGAGGGGGGCGGGGGCCGGGGGAGCGCCGAGCGGCGCGCCGCGGCGGCCGGAGGGGGGTGGAGAAGCGGCGGAGAAGCAAGAGGAAGCGCGGAGTTGTCGGCGGGGCCGGCCCATGGGACGGCGCCGGCGCAACGGCCGGGGGCCTCCGGCTCTTCGTAACGCTGCTGTGACGCGTGTGAAAGCTGGCGCGGTCGGCCGAGAGTTGGTGTAACCTCCGCCGCCATGATCATCCTCGGGAAATCCAGGGTCGTCGCGACCACCGTCGCGTTCGCTCTGGTCTCGTCCTTGAGCCTCACGCTCGCCGCTCCCGCCGCCGCGCAG
>JAHBWF010000231.1 GCA_019637105.1 Labilithrix sp. | reverse complement strand
AGCTTCGCCGCGGCGAGCCCGAGGAGCGCGCCGAGGAGCGCGCCGCACGCGCGGAGGGCGTTGGGATCGAGGTCGGCGACGCGCATCCTGCGCGCCGATCCTACGCGATGACGGCCCCGAGCGGGCGCGCCGGACGCTCGTCGCGCCGAGCCCGCGCGCCGGATCGCTCGTCGCGCCGAGCGCTCGCGCGCTCACTCTGCCGGATCGGCCGGCGCGAGACGGCGCCGCAACGCGGCGCGCGTCGCCGCGACGAGGCGCGCCGCGGTGTACGGCTCCTCCGGGCGCCAGGCCCGGCCGTAGGCGAGGTAGCCGCCCGTGACGCGGTCCATCGGCAGGTTCGCCTCGATCGGGTAGTAGCGGTTGTGCGCGCGAACGAGCTCGTTGAGCCTCGTCAGGTCGAACGCCTCGGCCGCGTCGGCGAGCGCGCGGTCGATCGCCGTCGCGCCGCGCGCGCCGGCCACGAGCGCGTCGTGGACCTCGATCAGCTCCGTCACGAAGCGCGCCTCGTCGTCCTCGATCCTCCGCTTCCGCGCGGCCCAGGCGGGGACCCCGATCGTGAGCGCGCGGATGCGCTCGTCGACGCCGAGGCTGAAGTTCCGGATCGGGTCGGCGCTGTTCAGCGCGCTCGGGCTGGCCGGGCTCCGGGGCTCGGGCTCGTGGCGTTCGTCCTCGCGGCGTTCGTCGTCGCTCACGGACTCGAGTCTAGAGTCGCGGCTCCTCCAGGCAAGCCCGAGCGTGCTCTCCGGCGCGTCCGTCCGCGGCGCCTCAGCGCGCGAGCGCGTGCGGGGCGCCCCGCGCCGCGCGGCGGAACGTGGCGTCGGCGCGGGCCGCGACGATCAACGAGCGCTCGTAGGCGGCCTGGCGGACGCTCAGGATGCGCGCGAGGCCGAGGACGCGCCGCGCGTCTTCCGTGCGCGGGTCGAGCACGGCCTCACGCAGGGCGCGCGCCACGAGCGACGCCGTGACCTCGCCGCACGCCGTCGCGATCACGAACGGGAGACACGGCGTGGGCCGGGTGCGCGCGATGATCCGCGTCTCGGCGACCGCCTCCGGGTGCGACCGCGTCAGGTGGTGGTACGACACGCAGTCCACGGCGGCGACGTCGGCGGCGCCGCCGGCGACCATCGCGACGCTGCGCGCGTGGCTCCCGCTGGTCACGACGCTGGCGAAGAACCCGGGCGGCTCCTCGAGCGCGGCGATCGCGTCGCCGAGGAGGTGGCGCCCGGACATCGACTCGCGGTCGTTGATCGCCGCGCGGCTCCCGCGGAGCTCGCGGAGGCCCCGGAGGCGCGAGCGCGCGTGGACGATCACGAAGCTGCGGTGCTGGCCGCGGGCGCAGCCGGGGACGTCGTAGTCGGGCGTACCGACGAGGCGGAGGCGCTCGGACAGGCGCGCGGCGAACGGGTAGCCGCACGTCTGGCCGAAGATCAATCGCTCGTCTTCCCACGCGTCGGACGGCGAGAGCGCGCGGTCGAGGCGCGCCGGTACGCCGTCGAGCCCGTAGTCGATCAGGCGCCTCGCGACGGCCTCCCAGAGCGCGTCGTTCGCGGCGGAGAGCTCCCCGCCGTCGTACATCGCGAGGCTCGCGACGTAGGCCGTCATCGGAGCTCCACGGGCGCGCGGAGCGCCGGCTCGGGGAGGGGCGCCGAGGCGAGGAGGCGCTCCGGCTCGGGGAGGGGCTCCGCGGAGGAGACGAGCTCCGGGGGGGAGATCGGGTGGAGCGCGTAGCGACTCACGAGCGTGAGGTAACCACGCCGGACGAGATCGGGGTGCCGCGCGGTGAAGGCCGCGCGCTCGCGCTCCCACGCGGACGGCAGCTCGAACCACGGGAGCTCCGGCCGCCGGTGATGGATGGCGTGCAGGTTGTTGTTGAGGAAGAGGAGGCGGAAGAAGAGCCCGGCCTCGATCACCGTCGTCCGCCGCTCGCGCGCGCGGTCCGAGCGGTGCTCCGCGAGCGACCGGAGGAGCGTGAGGCTCGCGCCCGGGTAGACGAACGCCACGACGTACTTCCAGAGCGGCATCTCCGCGACGAGGTGGAGCCACGCGAGCACGACGAGGACGCTCAGCCCGTGGGCCGCCCAGGCGCGGCGGCGACCGGGCGTCCCCCGCGCCGCCGCGAGCGCCTCGGCGGCGACGAAGCGCGCCACCGTCACGAGCGGGCCGAGCGCCATGCGCCCCACGGCGGTGCGGAGCGTGAGCGCGAGCGCGCGCTCGATCGGCCCCGCCGCCGCCCACTGCTCGCGCGAGCGGAAGGACGACTCCGGATCGTGCGCGGGATCGGTGAGGTGCGCGGTCGCGTGATGGCGCCGGTGGGTCTCGCGGTAGACCCCGTACGGCAGCCAGAGCGAGAGCGGCGGCGCGCCGAGGAGCCCGCGGACGACCGGCGGCCCGCCGGGGTGACCGTGGATCGTCTCGTGCTGGAGCGAGCCGTGCCACGCGATCACGATCCCGCCGAGGAGCGCCAGCGCGGGGAGCGGGATCCGATCGTGGAGCAGCGTGAGCGCCGTCCAGCCGCCGTAGATCGCCGCCGCGACGAGCCACGTCGGACCGTGGGCGCGCCGGAACGCGGAGACGGGGTCGGTCGCGGAGCGGCGCTCGCCGGCGCCGGTCGTGATGGTCGTGCGGGGCCTCGCCACGGGCGCCTCGTTCGGTCGTTATGATGAAAACAGATCTATTATAACGAAAAATTGTCGGCGCGTCGATGCCTGATTGGCCTCGAATTGCGGAACTGGCCGCCGTCCGGGCCTCTGTTGAGCGAGAGGTGACGTCGTTATTTTGAAACGGTGCCGAGCCCGCGCGGATCGGCGCCGCGGCGCGCGTCGCCGGTGAGCGCGCGACGTGGCGGTCCACGTCCACGGCTCCGCGCGTCGGGCGCACGAAAGTTGGCCGCCGGCGTCGCACGAGCGCACCTTCGCGGGCATGCGGATGGGTAACCGAGATCGAAGGACTGCGCCGGAGGTCGGCGCGTGCGTGGTTTGCGGATCGACGGACGCGCGGGTGCTCTCGTTCACCCGCCTCCTTCAGGGCGAGCGCGTCACCGTCTGCGGCTCGCACAAGACGGCGCACCACCGCTCGGAGACGATCGCGCGCAGCGTCGACGAGCTCCGCGCGATCACGGGCGATCGCCGCAAGTCGGCCTGAGCGAGACCCGCGCCCGGGACCCGTCGCGCGTCGCCGAACGCGGCGCGCTCAGGGAGCCGGCGCGCGTATCGCACGCCGCGCGCACGAGGCGCGCGTCAGCGCCGGCCCCAGTGACCGTGTTGCGGCGCGGGCTGCTGCCACGGCGTCGGCTGACCCGGCGTCCACGGCTGCGGCTGCGGAACGGGCCGCCCCATCGAGCGCGACACCTCCGCGCGCAGCTTCGCCAGCTCCTGGCGGAGCGGGAAGATCATGTCGGCGCTGACGGTGAGCTTGCGGCCTTGCGTGGCGCGGCCCGTGTGCCATTTGCTGAGCGCGAGGCGCGCCGCGGCGTCGATGAACCTGCGGCCCGCGCCGCCGCCCCAGGAGAACGTCGCGCGCAGGCGGCCGATCGGAGACGTGACGAGCTCAAGCTCCCACGGCGTCATGTTCCCCATGAGCACCTCGTCCTTCAGGTGATCGCGGATGATGCGCCCCTTGCGGACGACCATGTAGATGACGAGCGCGAAGAACGCGAGGACGAAGAGGAACCAGAGCGGGAGCATCAGCGCCACCAGGTTGCCCGAGAGCGTCGCCGCCGTGTTCCAGACCGAGTGGAGGAACGCCGCGAACATGAAGCCGCCGATCGGCGCCATCCACTTGAGCCACGTCTTGTTGGTCTCGCGCGCGACGCCGAAGCCGAGCCCGAGCATCGACGTGTAGAGCGGGTGCCCCCAAGGCGCGAGGATGCCGCGCACCAAGAAGGTCCCCATGAAGAGACCCTCCTTGTTCTCGAGCATCTCCGCCTTGGCCGCGTTGCCGTAGTAGAGGATGTTCTCGACCGCCGCGAAGCCGAGCGCCGCGAACGTCGCGTAGATCACGCCGTCGACCACGCCGTCGAACTGGCGGCGCATGAAGTAGTACATGAAGAAGACCGCCATGCCCTTGGTGAGCTCTTCGATGAGCGGCGCGCTGATGCACGCGGAGATGGCGTCGCCGAACGCAGGGCCGCCGACGGCCGCCCCGAAGACGTGCACCGTCGTGTTCACGAGGGCGGAGAACCCGCACGCCGCGATCCCGCCCCAGGCGAGGGTCATCGCGAGCGCCCAGGTCGGCTCCGGATCGTAGCGATCGACGATCCACGGGATCCAGAGGTAGATCACGAGCATCGGCAGCGCGAAGACCGCGCCGAGGAGCAGCGCGGTCAGCTCGACGTCCGCGTCGCGCGAGAGGAGCGCGGGGAAGAAGAGCATCGCGACGAGGAGGAAGCCTCCCACGAGCATCCCGAGCACGTAGAGGACGATGCCGATCGTCCGGCGCGTGGCCTCGGGATCTCGCCGCAAGGGGACAGACACCATGCCGCAGAGGCTACGATAGTTCCGTGATCGCTTCGAGTTCCGATCCGGCGCGCCGGGGGCGCCCCGCGCTCCCGCGGTCGGTCGAGCGCGCGCGCTCGCTCAGCCGTCGTCGCGCGTCGGGTGGAGGTTGGGCGTCGCGCGGAAGACCGTGGCGTCGCCCTCGAGCGTGTAGCTCTTCGTGTCGGCGGGGACGAACACCGACGCGCCCTGCGCGAGGGCGAGGCCGTTCGCGCGCGCCGCGCCGTCGGTGACGAGGAGGATCTCCGGCCCGCGCGTCGCGCGGGTCACCGCGCCGCCGACGCGGATCCGCGAGAGGCGAAACTCCCGCGCCGGCGTGTCGTAGACGGACTCGTGCGCGTCGATCGCGCGCGGGCGGAGGACGGCCGGCGCCTCGGCGCCGAAGTCGAGCACGCGGAGGAGCTCGGGGACGTCGACGTGCTTCTTCGTGAGGCCGCCGCGGAGCACGTTGTCCGAGCTCGCCATGATCTCGACGCCCGTGCCCTCGAGGTACGCGTGCAGGTTGCCCGCCCCGAGGTAGATCGCTTCGCCCGGCTCGAGGTGGACGAGCTGGAGCAGGAGGGCGCTCACGACGCCGACGTCGTTCGGGTACAGCGCGGCGAGCCTCCCGACGAGCGCGCGCTCGCGCGGGAAGGCGTCGCTCGCGCGCGCCGCGGCGGCGACCGTGGCGTCGACGGCCCGGCGCCGGAGCTCGTCGGGCATCGTCATCAGCGCGCGGAACGTCGCGGCGAGCCCGGCGGCGTCGCGCGACGCGCGGAGCGGCGCCAGCGCGGGCTCGAGCTCGGGTACGGCGAGCGCGTCGAACAGACGGAGGGTCTCGTCGACGCGGCGAAAGCCCGAGAGCGCCTCGAACGGCCCGAGCGCGCACAAGAGCTCGGGCTTGTGCGACGGGTCCTTGTAGTTGCGGCTCGGCGCGGCGCGCGGTACGCCGCGCGCTTCCTCGTCGGCGAACCCCGCGCGCGCCTGCTCGAGCGTGGGGTGCGCCTGGAGCGAGAGCGGCTCGGCGGCCGCCAGCACCTTGAGGAGGAAGGGGAGGCGCGGGCCGAGCTCGCGGACGACGTCGTCGCCGAGCTCGCGCGCGGGGGCGCGCGCGATGACGGCGTCGAGCGACGCGCGCGCGCCGTCGCGCTCGACGAGCGACGGCGCGACGGGGTGCGCCCCCATCCAGAGCTCCGCCTCGGGCTCGGCGCTCGGCGTCGGCCTCCCGGTCAGCGCGGCGATCGCCGTCCGCGATCCCCACGGGTACGGCATGACGGTGCACGCGAGCGGGTCCACGCCTCGATCCTAGAGCAGGCGCGGACGCGGAGCAGCCGCGAACGGCCGTCACGGGGGATCGCGCGTCACGGGAGCCGCGCCCGGGAGGGCGCTCGATCCGTCGACGTGCGCGGCGGGCGCGCGCCTGCGGCGGGCGCGGACGAGGTCCTCGGCCGTGACGACCTGCCGCCGCCACTGGCCGTAGGCCTTGCCCTTCGACTCGAGGCGCGCCATCGCGAGCGCCGTCTCGGGCTCGATCGCCGAGGGCGTCGCGTCGCGGAGCGGCGTGCCCGGCAGCGGCATGAACGCGTGCGAGTGGATGCGCGCCCCCATGCCGACGAGGCGCTCGGCCAGCGCCATCGACGCGACGCGGTCGGCCTCGTCTTCGCCGGGGAGGCCGAGGAGGAAGTCGACGTCGGGGCGGAAGCCGGCCTTCACCGACAGCTCGACGGCGCGGACGACGTCGTCGACGGAGTGGCCGCGGCGCGTCGCCTCGAGGACGCGGTCGGAGCCGGACTGGCCGCCGATGACGAGCGTCCGGTTGTCGCACCAGCGCGCGAGGATCTCGAGCGCGCGCGGCGTGACGTGCTCGGGGCGGATCTCGGAGGGGAACGTGCCGAAGAAGATCTTCGCGTCCGCGCCCGCGCCCTCGCGCACCGAGGCGAGCAGCGCGTCGACCGCGTCGAGCGCGGGCGTCGTGTCGGCGGAGCCGTACGAGAGCGACGTCGGCGTGAGGAAGCGGACGAAGCGCGAGCCGCACTCGCGCATCTGGTCGACGTGGCGGCGGACGTCCGCGACGCTCCGGTGGCGGAAGCGCGCCTTGAACATGTACGGGGTCTGGCAGAACGAGCAGGCGTAGACGCAGCCGCGCGTGATCTCGAGCGCGTTCCATTTGCGATGGCGCGCGTTGAAGGGCGGGTAGTCGTCGAGCGGTCGGCGCTCGCCGGGGCCGTGGGAGACGAGGCGCCCGCTCGCGGGATCGAGGTGCGCGGTGCCGGGCAGCGCGCGCGGGTCGCGCCCGTTGGCGACGGCGTCGACGATCTCGATCGTCGTGTGCTCGCCCTCGCCGATCGCGACGAGGTCCCAGCCCTCGCGGAGCGTCGCGAGCGGCTCGGCGGTCGCGTGGACGCCCCCCGCGACGTGCAGGGCGCTCGCGCCGGTCGCCTCCTTCACCGCGGCCAGGTCCTTCGCCGTCACCGCGAAGTCGGGGGAGTAGAACGACCAGAGCGCGATCGCGCGGCGCCCCTCCGACGCGACGGCGCGGAGCGCGTCGATCATCGCGTCTGTGCCCTTCACGAAGCGGACGTCGAGGCCTTCGGTCCGTGCGTCCGCGTCGAGCGCCGCGGTCACGACGTTCAGGCCGACGAGCCCGGAGCGCGCGTGCATCGCGACGACGGACGGTTTGTCGAGCGAGGGGGCGAGCATGTCCCATGGCGCAGATGCCATGGCGGCGCGGGCCTCGCAAGCGGCGTGAGCCGAGGATCGCCGCGAGTTTTGCGGTCTCGAGCCGTGGGTGCGCTCGTTGCATGGCGCGAGGGTCGGAGGTGAAGGGATGCGAAGGACGCGTTCTGTCGTCGGGCCGGCGGCGATCGCCGCCGGCCTCGTGCTCGCCGGCGAGGGCGAGGCTCGGGCGTGCGGCGGATGCTTCGTCCCGCAGATCGAGTCGACCGTGGTGAACGATCACCGGATGGTCTTCGCGGTCTCTCAGGAGCACACGATCCTCTGGGATCAGATCGAGTACAGCGGCGATCCGAAGGACTTCGCCTGGGTGCTCCCGGTCCGCCGCGGGACGCGCGTCGAGCTCTCGCGCGACGCGTGGATCGCCGCGCTCGACGCGAGCACTCGTCCGCGCATCGCGCAGCCGGCGCCTCCCTTCTCGGGCGGCGGCGACGGCTGCAGCCTGGGGTGCTCGTCGAGCGACCTCTCGGCGGCGTTCGCGGCGGAGTCGGCGCCGGCGGTCGAGGTGGTCTCGCAGAGCGTCGTGGGGCCGTACGAGACGGTGACGCTCCGCTCGGAGGACGCGCAGGCGCTCCAGACGTGGCTCCGCGACAACGGCTACGCCGTCCCGCCGGCGATCGAGCCCGTCATCACGGCCTACACCGCGGAGAGCCTCGACTTCATCGCGCTGAAGCTCCGGCCCGGGCAGGGCGTGCGCGCGATGAAGCCGGTGCGCATCGTGACGCCGGGCGCGGACGCGACGCTGCCGCTCCGGATGGTGGCGGCGGGCGTCGGCGCGAACGTCGGGCTCACGCTGTTCGTGATCTCCGAGGGCCGCTACCGACCGCAGAACTTCCCGGAGGTCGCGATCGACGCGTCGAAGCTCGTGTGGAAGAGCGTCGAGGACCGGTCGAACTACCAGGAGCTCTCGCTCGAGGCGATGGCGGCGGCCCCCGGCGGGCGCGGCTGGCTCGCCGAGTGGGCGAACCGCCCGACGCTCTTCGGCGACACGATCGGCGGCGGCGGGCGGGGGGCGTCGACGCCGGGCACCGGCGCGCTCTACGACGCCTACTACAGCCAGTGCTCCGGCGGCGTCCCGTCGACGTACCCGCCGGTCCCCGAGCCGGGTCCGATCGACCCGAGCGACGGCGAGCCCCTCGACGCGGGGACGGACGCCGCGGACGCGGACGACGACGAGGCGGACGGAGGGCCGGCCGACGCCTCGACCGACGCGTCGGGGGAGGGCGAGACGTACGGTGACGCCGGCGGAGGCTCCGGCGAGACGTACAGCGACGCCGGCGGAGGCTCCGGCGAGCAGTGCGCCGAGTCCGCGTGCTGCGCGTTCGACGATCTCGAGCTCGCCGTCAGGGGGATGAGCCGCGGCGACGTCTGGGTGACACGGCTCCGCGCGAACCTGCCGGTCACGGCGCTGGACGAGGACCTGCGGCTCGAGGCGCATCCGACGCAGGAGAGCGTCAGCGGCTTCTACGTCGCGCGGGCGGAGCCGTCGGTCACGGCCAGCGTCGCGCCGCTGCGCCGTGGACGCGTCGCGGGATCGGCGACGCTCACGCTGGGGGTCACGTTCCTCGTCTCGCGGCTCCTGCGCCGCCGCCGCTCCTGAGCGCGTCGCGCTCGTCCGCGGTGCCGCGCGCGGGTCGCGCTCAGCCCGTCGCCTTGCGCTTCGCGGCGTCCTGCTCGGCGGCGGCCGCCGCCGCCTTCACGATGCCCGGCCGCTGCGAGGGGACGTCGACCGCGAGGATCATCCCCTGGCCCTCGCAGCGCGGGCACACGTAGTCTTCGGTGTCCCACGCGCTGCCCGCGCGGCCGAGGGGGCCTCCGCCGGCTCCGCCGCAAGCTGGACAAGGGACGCGCTCGGACTCGAACGACATGACCCCGCGAAGGTAGCACGGGCCTCCGCGCGAGGTCGAAAACCCGGCCGCGGGAGCTCAGCCTCCGCGGAGCGCCTTGATGAGCGCGGTGTTGGCGGCGCTCCGGAGCATGGTGAGGAGCGCCGCGTGATCGGTGTCCGGCGCGACCCGCATGACCTCGGCGCCGACCGCGACGCAGCGGTCGTTCAGGATGTCGAGCTCGTCCTGCCGGATCGTCGCCGAGACGACGACGAGCTGCGGCATCACGACGGGGATGCGCTCGCTCGCGGCCGCGACGTGTCCGGCGCGGAGGACGCGGAGGCCTCCGTCTCCCAGCGCCTCGATGCAGAGCCCGGTGAGCTCGTCGGGGAGCCCCACGAGGATGGCCGTAGGCGTGGCGACCCTCTGGATGGTCTCGCGCTTCACGCGGTTCTTTATAGATCCGTCCCACGCTCGGAGACAGCCGCAGTTTCTCCTCGGCGGACTCCCGCCGCCGGGAACGGAGCCGTCAGCGCGCGGATTTCGCTGCGAAGCGCGCCTTTCCGGCCACGCGATCCCCTCACGACAAAAGTGTCTGCACGGCAGCGAAGCCGCCCTTGCCCGGAGCTCGCCGTTCCGTGGTAGCCTGCGGCGACTCTCCATGGCGAGCCCTTCCCTGGCCCTCCCCGGCGTCTTGTTCGTGGGAGAGGACGAGCGCGCGCGGCTCGTCGCGCATCTCGGTCCCTCCGCAGGATGGATGATCCCGAAGGGCATCCTCGGCTGGTCGACCGAGGTGTCCGTCGTCGCGCGAGAAGCCCTCAACGAACAAGTCCGACGCGACGCGAAGATCGTCATGCCGGAGGAGCAGATCCCGCCGGCCAAGCTGCCGTTGACGCACCAGGCGGCTCAGAAGAGCCCGGTCGTCGCGGTCTCCAGCAAGCTCACGCAGAAGCTCATCGACGCCGGCATCCGTGTCCACACGGTCGGCGCCGATCGCGTGACGAGCAGCTTCTACTACATCGCCGAAGGCGGGGGCGAGGCGCCGGTCCGCGTCGAGGGAGACCTCGTCGCGGCCGTGGGGGCGATGCTCGGCGAGCGCGCCGACAACGCCGCGATCGAGCGCGTGCTCGACGGCCTCGTCGATCGGCTGCTCCGCTCGCTGTCGAAGGATCGTATCGCCGAGCTCTCGCTCGAGCTCGCGGCCGCGCTGCCGCGCGCCGCGGCGGACGGCACGGGCACGCAGGAGGTCGATCTCGAGGCGTTCGAGAAGGAGCTCGCCGCGCTGGTCGGGGCGTCGGAGAAGTACGCGCCGTTCCTCGAGGAGATCGCGAACAAGATCGGCGACACCAACGAGCGCAAGGTCGACATCCCGCTCTACGGCGACGCGCGCAAGGTCTCGCAGGGACCCTTCGAGCTGACCGTCGGCGAGCAGAAGGTCGCCCTCGTCACCCACGAGCGCTGGCTCGCGACGGGGCCGCTCACCGAGCCGGTGAAGGCGGCGCCGGCGGCGGCCGCGCAGAAGGCCCCCGCGCCGGTCGCGCAGCGGTCGCCCGCGCCTGCGCCGGTCGCGCAGAAGTCGCCCGCGCCTGCGCCGGTCGCGCAGCGGTCGCCCGCGCCTGCGCCGGTCGCGCAGAAGTCCCTCGAGCCGAAGCCCGCGACGCCCAGGCCTGCGCCGGTCGCCGCGTCGGCCTCCGCGCCGTCGTCGGCCTCCGCGCCGGCGAGCTCACCGCCGTCGAGCGGTCGTCCGCTCAACCCGCCGCGGCCCGCCTCGACGCCTCCGGCCGCGGCGAAGGAAGCCGCCTCCGCGTCCGCGATCCCCGCCGCGTCCGCCGTCCCCGCGGCGGGCGCCGCCGAGGAGAAGAAGCCCGCGTCCACGCCGGAGGCGGAGCCCGCGGCGAAGGAAGCC
>JAHBWF010000230.1 GCA_019637105.1 Labilithrix sp. | reverse complement strand
CCGCCGTCCCCGCGGCGGCGGCCTCGGTCGACTTCGGGACGAGCCGGGCGAGGAGATCCTTCTGCGCCTTGTCGTCGAAGGTCGGAAAGAGCGGTCCGGCGGGGCCGAGCGCGAGCCCCGCGCGAGCGGGCGGGAGCGCGTCCGGCCACGCGGCGGCGCCGACGGTCGGCTCCAGCGGTCCGAGGCCGAGCTGGGCGCGCATCGCGTCGCTCTTCTTCGGCATCGCCGGCCAGAGCATCACCGAGAGCCCCTCGAGCACGCGGAGCAGGCGCGAGAGGATCTTGGCGACGCGCGCGGTGTGGCCGCGCTTCGCCTCCACCCAGGGGGCGGCGCGATCGACGTAGGTGTTGCCCGCGCTCGAAAGCTTCATCGTGTTCTCGAGCGCGACGTGCGGGGCGAGGTCGTCCCACGCCTTCTTCGCCGCGGCGCCGAGCGCGCGGAAGCTCTCGTCGAGCTCGGCGTCGATCGGCTCGTCGGCGGCCGCGTCGTCGGCGGGGTGCGCCGTGAGGCCGTTCTTCGCGCAGAGCCCGAGGACGCGGTTCAGCAGGTTGCCGACGTTCTTGCCGAGGTCGGCGTTGTAGCGCTCGAGCAGCGCGGCGTGATCGAAGTCGCCGTCCTGCCCGAACGCGACCGCGCGGAGAAGGTGGTAGCGCAGCACGTCGGCGCCGAGCTCGCCCGCGACCTTGAGGGGATCGACGCCGTTCTTCAGCGCCTTCGACATCTTGTCGCCGTCGATCGTGAGGAAGCCGTGCGCGAAGACGACGTTCGGCAGCTCCTCCTCCGCGTAGCCGGCGGCGAGGAGGAACGCGGGCCAGTAGACGGTGTGGAAGCGGAGGATGTCCTTGCCGACGAGGTGGACGACCTTCGCGTTCGGCGCCCAGAACTTCGTGAGGTCGCCGTGGCCGAGGGCGCTCCGGTAGTTGGTGAGCGCGTCGAACCAGACGTACATGACGTGCGCGGGATCGCCGGGGACGGGGATGCCCCATTTGAACGACGTCCGCGAGCACGACAGGTCCTCGAGCCCCGCCCGCACGAACGAGAGCACCTCGTTGCGCCGCGACTCGGGCTGAATGAGCTCCGGTCGGCGCTCGTACAGCTCGAGCAGGCGCTCCTGGTATTTCTTCAGCGCGAAGAAATAGGTCGGCTCCTTCACCTTCTCGACCGGCTTCTTGTGGAGCACGCAGACGTTGCCGGGCTGCTCGAGCTCCTTGTCGGTCTTGAAGCCCTCGCAACCGACGCAGTAGAAGCCCTCGTACGCGCCGAGGTAGAGGTCGCCGTTGGCCGCGATCTTCTTCCAGAGCTCGGCGACGAACGCCTCGTGGTCGGGATCGGTCGTGCGGATGAACCGGTCGTAGACGACGTCGAGCTTGGGCCAGGCGTCCTTGAAGCGCGTGCTGATCCGGTCGACGTAGGCCTTCGGGTCGGTCTTCTCTTCCTCGGCCTTGCGCTCGATCTTCTGGCCGTGCTCGTCCGTGCCGGTCAAGAGGTACGTCTCGTCGCCGACGAGCTGATGGAAGCGCCGGACGGCGTCCGCGATGATGGTGGTGTAGGCGTGACCGACGTGGGGGATGTCGTTCACGTAGTAGATCGGCGTCGTGACGTAGAAGCGACCCATGGTTCGAGGCCCGGTCTACCACGACCGACCCCGGGGGGCGATCGGCTGCGTCCTCGTGCCGTCGAGCTCGACGACCGCAGGCGTCGGCGACGAGGTCGTCGGACGGAGCGCGTGCGCTCTCGCCACGGCGTCCGCGCGCGCTCAGAGGATCGAGTCGCGCCCCTGCGCGGCCGGCTCCTTCGGAGCGGGGAGGGGGACGCGCGACGCGAGCGGCGCCTCGTCGAGCACGCGACGGATCGCCATCATGAACGGGCGGTCGATCGCGACGCGGATGTCGCGCGCCGGCGGGGGCTCCGCGGGCGACTGGAGGAGGCGGAGGTCGCGCGTGAGCGCGCGCCCGAGTCGGCCGCTGGCCTCGCGGTGCGCGTTCGGCTCGCGCGGCACGATCGACGCGGGCATCGGCGCGACGAGGACGACCTCGGCGCCGCTCTGCCGGATCCACGTCGCCTGGTAGAGCGCGGCGGCCTGGCCGGTCGACTCGTGGAACATCAGCGCGCGCCACTCGAGGTGGCTCGTGAGATCGAACGTGCGGCTGTCGATCGAGAGGGTCGCGCGATCGAGCGCGATCGGCGCGCCGCGCCCGTCGCTGAGGTACACACGACCGAGGGACGCACGATCGTGCTCCTCGGCGTGTCGGATCAGGGCCGCGGCGTCCTCGGCGGTGAGCGCGGCGTCGTGCGTGACGCCGTCGACGAGGTCGAGGTCGGCCAGCACGGCGATGCGCGCGAAGAGCTCGTCGTGCGCGTCGGAGCGGTCGTCGATCCGCGTCGGGACGTAGCGCGTCTGCGTCTGCGTCGTGAACGCGAGGAGCCCGTGCGGGCGCCCGTAGGACGCGAGCAGCGTGATCCCGAACGGCGTCCCCCAGGCGACGATGGGCTTCGTCCCGTCCGGTGAGGTGCGCGACAGGCCGGTCGCGTCGGCGACGATCGCGGCGCCTGTCGCGCGCACCGGCTTCGGACGACGCATCGCGGCGAGCGCGACGAGGCCGAGCGCCAGGGCGCCGAGCAGGAGCCGGAGCGGCAGCGGGAGGCCCGGGACGGCCGCGGCCGCCGCGAGCACGACGACCCCTGCGACCGCCAGCGTCACGCGGAGGCGGGAGGTCGTTCGGTGCGGACCGTTGGCGACGACGAGAGGCCAACGCTGGGTCGCTGACAATGGCCTGAACATGTCACCCCGAGGAGAAACGGCACACGCGAAGTGCGGGGCTGATCAGTTTCACGGTAGCACCACCCTTCCATAAGTCTCCGCCAAACCCGAGGCCCGCGAGAAATCGCGCCTCTTCGCTCGTTCGCGGCTCGTTCGCGCGCGACGCGCGTGTCCCCGCGCGCCGGCTATCGCCGAAGGTGCGAGCGGGTGTGGTTCGGCGAGGTCGTCCCTTCACCTAGACGTCCCTGCACGGATCGTTCTTGGGCGGGGCTCGCCGTCCGCCTGTCGCTGCGGAGGCGCTCCGCGTCGCCGCCCCGGCCGTCCCGCGGCGCCCCGCGTTACTGCACGGCCGGGTTGGCGGGATCGCGATCGACCCCGTCGAGCGCCCCGTCCCCGTCCAGGTCGCGAAGGGGGGCGGGCAGCCCGGCGACGACCGGGACCTTGCCCTCGAACGCGTCTTCGAAGAACCGGAGCATCACGTCCTGTAGCTCACGATAAGGGCACGGAACCGGGGTCGGATCCTGGCGTTCGAGGACGAGCCGACCGTCCGGCGCGTTGTACGGGATCTTGTAGCTCCGGTTCGCCCTGGCTCGGACGAGGTCGCCGCCGTGCTGCGCCGGCGAGACCTGGGCGAGGAGCGCCGTGACGCCGGCGACGGGCGTGTCGTGGAAGCCGGCGGCGTCCGGGGTGAGCTGGACGAGCTCGATGCCGCCCCCTCGAAACGGCGCGTTCGTCGCGAGATCGGCGAGGCCGGCGTTCACCCCGACGTTCGGCGTGGCCATGCCGAAGCCGGCCGCGCGCGCGAGCGCCTCGTTGCCCTCGTTCGCGACGAGCTCGTCGTAGAGCACCTCGATCTGCAGGACGTTGCGCGGCTTGGTCGGCGCCCCGGCGAGCGGCGCCGGCGACAGGACGAGCCGGTCGGCGTAGGCGATCGGGTCGCCGCCCTCGGCGAGCGCCTGCCCGATCACGACCACGGGGTGGCCCTCGTTGAACTGTCCGCCGCGGAAGCCGAAGTTGAGCGCGCCCGCGAGCGAGAGCTGCGCGTTGATCGCCGGACCGTGGGCGGCGACCTCGGTGAGGAGCCCGCCGCCGGCGACGTTGAGCACCCAGGCCTTCACGTGCGGCTCGATCGCCGCGGCGACCGCCCCCTCGATGCCGCCGAGCGAGTCGCCGACGTACGCGATCCTGTCGGGATCGATCCGGGGCGTCACGGGCGGCGAGCCGAGGGCGAGCGGCGACAGATCGGGGTCCGAGCGCAGGAGCTTCACGAGCTGCGCGGTGTCGAGCTCGGCTTGGCGGAGCTGGTCGCGGAGGGCGACGAGGTTCTTGAGGCCCCCGAACAGATCGAAGCTTCCGGCGCGCGCCGGCGGATCGTCGACGGCGTCGCTGAGCCCGTCCGGCCCGTCGTACTTCGCTCCGGGCGCGGACGCGTAGTCGGTCGTCGTGTCCACGAGGAACTTCGCCTCGTTCGCGCGCGCGCCGAAGGTGACGCTGTCGATCGCGACCGCGACCCAGCCCTTCGAGGCGAAGCGGTTCGCCAGCGTCATCATGTAGGCGCGCGAGCCGCCCAGGCCGTGCTGGACGATGACGGCGGGGTACCCGGCCGCGGGCATCGGCGCCGAGGGGATCGCGAACGTGACCCAGATCTTGTTCGTCGGCTTGTCGGGCGCCGGGATCGGCTTGTTCGCCGCGTCGCGCGCGAACGTGGCGTGGTCGACGTCGTCGTACTTCGCGGCCTTCGTCTGGAGCCAGTTCGTCGCCGCGAAGACCGCCGTGCCGACGGCGGCGATCCGGTCGTGGGCGCGCACGGGGAGCTCCTCGTCCGGATCGTCGGTGCCGTCGGGCAGCTTCTTCGGCTCGGGCAGGACGCCGAGCCAGTCGTCGAGGCTCGCGTCGAAGCCGGTCGGGAGCGTCTCTCCGTCCTCGACCCTCGCGAACTTCGCGGAGGTCATCGGCGCGACCGAGGCGGCGTCCCACGCGAGCGCGGGCGCCGGCGCGGACTCGAGCGCGTCGCGGAGCGCGTAGATGTCCGCCGTCGCCGATTGGGTCGTGAAGGGCGCGAGCGAGACGATCGTGTCCTCCCCGAGCGCCCCGCCGACGAGCGCGACGGCGCGTTCGTACGCGGCGCCGTAGAGCTGACCGAGCGGCCCCTCCTTGCGGACCGCGGTCGCTTCGAAGTCCTTCGACGCGACGACGCCGAGCCCGCGCGCGTCCTTCACGCGGCTCGTCAGGACGGCGAGGTAGCGGCCGCCTTCGCGGAGGACCACGCCGCGCGCCGGTCCGACGGCGACGATCGACTGGCCGCCCTCGACGTCGCTCTCGTCGTGGAAGAACGCGCGGCAGGGCACGCGCGCGGCGGCCGGGTCGGTCGCGTCGAGATCGAGGAGGAAGACCGAGCTCGCGTCCGCGGCGCACGCCTCCTCGTCGCCGGGGAGCGACGCGCGGTCGATGACGGCCGAGCCCTTCTCGAGCGTCTCGCCGTCGCGGGGCGGCGCCGACAGGTCGTCGACGAGGAACATGGCCGGGGAGACCCGAGACCACCCGTCGAGCTGCCGGAGCTGCGCGGCCAGGAGCTCGTGGCTGCGCTTGAACGTGCGCTCGAGCCCGGGGATCGGCCCGTAGCGGCCGTCGATCCGGTAGGCGTCGGAGGGGAAGGGCACGTCGAGGAACGGCGGCGTCGCCTCGCCGCCGGTGTCGAAGCGCGCGATCACCGGCTTGATGGCCATCACGCGCGGGCCGTCGATGTCGTCGCACGCGGCGACGGACGCCAGCGTGGGCGCGAGGAGAGCGAGCGCGGGAACGAGCGCGGACGACAGACGACCCCTTGTCATGCCGGTCCTATAGCGCATCTCGAGCGCCCCGAGCGTCTCCCCCGAGTGGCGCCGGCGGGCCTCATCGTGTAGAGACGCGAGGTCATAGAGGGGTCTGGAGGAGAACATGGGAGCTCGAATTTTCGTTGTCGTGGGCGGAGCCGCCCTCGTCGGTGCGGCGTTCGTCATGCAGGCCTGCGGCGAGACCGAGCCCGCGGCGGAGCCGGTGAACGACGCCGGGCTGGACGTCGAGGACAGCGCTCCCTCGGAGGACGCGCCGCCCGTCGACGAAGACGCGGCCACGTGCGATCTCTCCGCGGACTTCACCGAGCAGATCCCGGACGCGTCGATCGCCGACGGCGCCTCGACCTCGGGCCTCTGCCTCGAGTGCGCCAAGGCGAAGTGCGGGGCGCAGATCGCCGCCTGCAACCAGGACTGCCCGTGCCAGGGCGTCGTGGGCGAGGCGCTCGAGTGCTACCTGAAGAACACGAGCAACCCGTTCGTCTGCGCCGGCAGCCTCGCCACCGTCGACGACAACACGCGGAACCTCGGCATCGCGCTCATCACCTGCATCAACTCGGGCTGCAGGGACGAGTGCGCGACCTCTTCGTTCCAGGACGCAGGATCGGACGCCGGCTCCGACGCCGGGCCGGACGCCGACTGAGCCGGGGCCCCTCCCGCCGCGGAGCGCGCTCGGTCCGCGGCGGGGCGGCCCGCGCGCTCGGTCCGCGGCGGGCGCGCGATCAGCGGAGCGTGCGGGCGCGGTGCTGCGCGACCCACGGCGAGAGGCGGGAGCCGCTCTCGCCGGCCTGCGCGGCGCTCGCCCCGGTGGCTCGCTCCAGCTTCGCGGCGGCGATCGCGATCGCCACCGAGACGGCGTCGCGATCGAGCTCCGGGACGCTCGGGTACCCGAGGAGCTGATCCTTGTGGCGCTCGATGAAGCCGGTGTCGTAGTCGCCGGCGACGAACTCCGGGTGCGAGAAGAGCTTCTCGTGGAAGGCGAGGTTCGTGCGGATGCCCGTCACGACGTACTCGCCCAGGGCGCGGCGCATGCGCATGACGGCGCGCTCGCGGGTCGGCGCCCACACGCAGAGCTTCGACACGAGCGGATCGTAGTAGCTCGAGACCTCGGCGCCCGGGTAGGCGCCGCCGTCGTCGCGCACGCCCGGGCCGGACGGCGTGACGAGGCGCTCGATCTTCCCGGGGGAGGGCAGAAACCCGCTCGCCGGGTCCTCGGCGTAGACGCGGCACTCGATGGCGTGCCCGCGCGCGACCACGTCGCCCTGCGCGAAGCCGAGCGGCTCGCCCGCCGCGATGCGCACCAGCTCGCGCACCAGATCGAGCCCCGTGACCAGCTCGGTGATCGGGTGCTCGACCTGCAGGCGCGTGTTCATCTCGAGGAAGTAGAACGAGCCGTCCTCGGCCATCAACAGCTCGACCGTCCCTGCCGAGACGTAGCCGACCGCCTTGGCCGCGCGCACCGCGACCGCGCCCATCTCGGCGATGCGCTCCGGCGTGCGCGCGGGGCTCGGCGTCGGCGTCTCCTCGAGCACCTTCTGGTGTCGCCGCTGGATCGAGCAGTCGCGCTCGAAGAGGTGCACCGTCTCGCCGTAGCGGTCGGCGAGCACCTGGATCTCGATGTGGCGCGGCCGCACGATCGCCTTCTCGACGTACACGGTGTCGTCGCCGAACGCCTTCATCGCCTCGGAGCGCGCGCGCTCGTAGCCGGCCGCGAGGTCCGCCGCCGACTCGACGAGGCGCATGCCCTTGCCGCCGCCGCCGCCCGCGGCCTTGAGCATGACCGGGAAGCCGATCTTCTTCGCCGCCGCGGTGGCCTCCTCGGTGGTGTCGCACGTCGCGCCCGGGACGATCGGGACGCCGGCCTCCGCCATCTTCGCGCGCGCGGCCGTCTTCGATCCCATCTGGCGCATCGCGCTCGCCGGCGGTCCGATGAACGTGATCCCCGCCTCTTCGCAGGCGTCGGCGAAGGCCGGGTTCTCGCTGAGGAACCCGTAGCCCGGGTGGACGGCGTCGCAGCCGGCGCGCTTCGCGACGTCGATCACCTTGTCGATCCGGAGGTAGCTCTCGGCGGCCGGGGCGGGGCCGACGGGGTACGCCTCGTCGGCGACGCGGACGTGGAGCGCGGCGCGGTCGACGTCGGAGTAGATCGCGACGCTGCGGATCCCCATCTCGCGGAGCGTGCGGGTGACGCGGACGGCGATCTCGCCGCGGTTGGCGACGAGGACCTTCTTGAAGGGAGGGCGGGCCATGGATGCGCCGGCGATCGTTATCCGAGATGGCCCGAGATCGCGAGCGTCACGTCCCGGCGACGCGGATGGGCTCGCGCGGGCGCGCGCCGGAGCCGCCGGAGCGCCCGGAGCTTCGGGCCCTCGACGCCACGGCGCCGGAGCCGAGCGCGCCGCGCCGCGACGCCGGCGTCGCGGCGGAGGAGCCGACTCAATGCACGCAGCGCTGGGGCTGCGCGCCCGAGATCGTCTTCTGGAAGAGGCGGCTCCAGGTCGCGCGGCGCCCGACGTGCGCGACGAACACGCGATCGCGCGCGGCGTCGACGATCGCCCGCGTCGAGCCGTCCGCGTCGCGCACCTCGAGGTCGAAGCGAACGCCGGTCGCGCGGGCGTCGTCGAGCGCGCCCTGGACGATCCACGCCGCGACGAGCCCCCGAGGTGGGAGCGTGACGCCGAGCTCGCGCCCCACCGCCGCGTCCTCGTCCGTGGTGAACGACGCGCGCGCGATCTCGACGAAGGGGCTCTCGGCGCCCACGAGCGAAACGCGCGGCATGAACAGGTGGTTTTGTCGCGCGTCGTCGGCGCGGAGGTTCGACAGCATCGCGAACGACAGGCGCAGCTTGAGGCCGGTGTACGGGGCGAGGCCCTGCGCCACGAGGAACGCCGCGAGCCCGAGCTGCAGCGCCCGGCTCGAGGGGCCCGGCCGCGGGCGGCGCCGCCCCGCCGGAGGCTGGCCGAGCGCGGCGGCGAGCGCTCTCCGCGCGCCGGCGCCTCGCGCGAGCCGCGCGCGCGCGGCGAGGAGGTCGCCGGCGATGAGCCCCGCGACGAGGAACACCGTCGCGACGAGCGTCACCTCGTAGATCGCGAACCGGCTCCAGAGGAGGGGCGAGCGATGGAGGCGGGCGCTCCCGACGAGCACGACGGCGCCCGCGGCGACGGCGAGCGGCCACGCGCGTCGGACCACGCGCCAGGCGCGGTCGCCGTCCTCGTCGCGGAGGAAGGAGAGCGAGAGCGTGAGGCACGCGACGCCGAACGCGACCGGTCCGACGTGGACGAAGCCCGTCACGAGCGCCCCGACGAGGAGGACGCCGAGCCGAGGCGCGAACCGCAGCGCGAGCGCGGCGCCGAGCTCGCCGGCGACGATGTGGACGGGGCGGAGCGGAGCGAGCAGCTCGGACGGCAGCGTCCACCACTGGAGCAGGCGCTGGGTCAACATCCGGTGGCAGCTCGTGCCCTCGTTCAGGAAGTCGACGTTGAGCTTGTGAAAGCCCGCGAAGAACATCGTCACGACGACGAGGAGGCGGCTCACGTTCACGACCGCGTGGTCGACGTCGCGGCCTCCGAGGCGAGCCGCGAGGGGCGCGCCTCGCAGGGGCGACGTCTCCCGCGCGGCCAGCGCGGCCGCGAGGAGCGTGAAGCCCGGCGCGACGGCGTAGAGCAAGTACTCGTCGGCGACCTGCGAGGCGTCGCCCGAGGGCCGGAAGACGCGCTCGAGCATGGCGAGGAAGGCGACGGGCGCGGCGACGAGCAGGGCCACGACCCGCGATCCGAGCGCGAGGAGGCCGAGCGCGACGGCGAGGAGCGCCTTGTCGGAGAGCGTGACGTGGCGGGGCTCGCCCCACAGGCTCGCGACGTGTTTCCACTGCAGCGTGAGCAGCGTGAGGCCGAACGCGCGGGCGAGGAGGCGGCTCCGCCACCGGCCGACGCTCGTGAGAAGGAGCGCGCCCGCGCTTGCCATCGTGGGCCTACGATAGCGTCCCGCGCGCCGCAGGAGGAGCGCGCGGGCCGGGCGGCGTGGCCGAGAGAGCTTGCTTGCGTCTCCGGGACGGGGAAAGCTGTCGGCGCATGGAGCGTCGCGCCCCCCGCTGCCACGGACGGATGCCGGGCTCGTCCGGCGTCGTCGAGCTCGTGCGGGGCGCGGGCGGGCGCTGAGGCGTGGAGCGCAAACGTCCCAAGCTCGGCGAGTCGCTCTCCTTCGACTGGACGCTCCCTCCGGTCGAGAAGCCGCGCCCGCCGCCCGGCCCGCGGCAGAGCGTCCCCGCGCCGGAGCCCGCGCGCGGGGCGGAGGAGCCCGAGCGCGCGGAGCCGACCGCCGAGCCGGAGCCCGCGCGCGGGGCGGAGGAGCCCGCGAACGCGCCGTGGGCGCCGCCGCCGCTGCCCGAGCGACCTCCGCCGTCGGCGAAGCCGGAGCGACGCGTCTTCACGGTCGGGGAGCTGGGGCGCATCGTCGGCCGGTCGCTCGAGCGGGCGTTCGCCGCCGAGCTCTGGGTCGAGGGCGAGGTGAGCGGCGCGCGTCCGGCGTCGAGCGGCCACGTCTACTTCTCGATGAAGGACGAGCGCGAGGAGGCCGCGATCGACGTCGTCCTCTATCGGTCGCAGGTCACGCCGCGCGGGCGCGCGCTCGTCAAGGACGGCGCGCGCGTGCGCGTCCGCGGCAAGCCGACGTACTGGTCGCCCCGCGGCAAGCTGCAGTTCGTCGGAGATCGCGTCGAGCCGACGGGCAAAGGCGCGCTCCTCGAGGCGCTCGAGCAGCTCAAGCAGAAGCTGCAGGCCGAGGGCCTCTTCGCGCCCGAGCGGAAGCGCCCGCTCCCGCACGATCCGCGGGTCGTCGGCGTCGTCACCAGCGCGCAGGGCGCGGTGATCCACGACGTCTGCAAGGTCGCCTTTCGACGCGGCGGCGCGCGCATCCTCCTCGCGGCGGCGCAGGTGCAAGGCGCGGGCGCGGCGGAGTCGATCCGGCGCGCGCTCCGAATGCTGCAGCGCGTGGCGGACGTGGACGTCATCGTCGTCGGCCGCGGCGGCGGCTCGCAGGACGACCTCTCGGCGTTCAACGACGAGGCGCTCGTGCGCGACGTCGCGGCGTGTCGCGTCCCGGTCGTCAGCGCCGTGGGGCACGAGGTCGACGTCACGCTCGTCGATTTCGCGGCCGACGCGCGCGCGGCCACTCCGTCGCAGGCCGCCGAGATGATCGTGCCGGACTCGGCCGCGCGCCGCCGCCTCCTCGAGGAGCGGACGAGCAGGCTGCGGCGTGCGATGCACGCGCGCGTCGCCGAGGAGCGCGTCGTCACCGGCCGGCTGGCGCGGGCGTTCGGCGATCCGCGGCTGCTCATCGCGAGCGCGCAGCAGCGCGTCGACGAGCACACGATGCGCCTCGGGCGGATCCTCGCGAGGCGGCTCGCGCGC
>JAHBWF010000023.1 GCA_019637105.1 Labilithrix sp. | reverse complement strand
GTCGAACGTGTCGTTTCGCTTCGGCGTCGGGCGCGAGGGCTACCTCGATCAGCTCTACTCGAACCCGAGCATGTGGGCGTACGCGAAGAAGGCCGGCTACGACACGTACTACCTCGACGCCCAGCGCTTCGACGGCCGCCTCCAGAGCGGGATGGACGCCAAGGAGCTCGAGCTCGTCGATCGTCACATCCAGCTCGGCGCCGGCGTGCTCCCCGAGGAGCGCGACGTCCGGCTCGCCGAGCTCGTCCGCGAGGTGCTGCGCGATCAGGCCGGCAAGCCGAGCTTCATGTACGTGCAGAAGATGGGCTCCCACTTCCCCTACGAGGGGAAGTACCCCGCGGACCAGGCCGTCGCGCAGCCGACGATGGAGCGCACGTACTTCGGGACGGAGGCCGACCCGCGCCCGTCGCGGATGAAGCAGGCGAGCGAGGACAAGGCCCCCGACATCCGGCTCCGCTTCAAGAACTCGTACGACAACTCGCTCCGCTGGAACACGAAGCGCTTCTTCGAGATCGTCCTCGACGGCCTCGACATGTCCGAGACGGTGATCGTCTTCATGGCCGATCACGGCCAGGACCTCCACCAGGACGGCCGCGCCGGCTTCAACACCCACTGCTCGACGGGCAGCGACGCCCACCCGGACGAAGGGCGGACGTTCCTCGTCCTCTTCACGCACGATCAGGAGAAGCTCGCGGCGTTCCGCGAGGCGGCGGCCGCCCACTACGACAAGACGAGCCAGTTCAGCGTCTTCCCGTCGATGCTCGAGTGGATGGGGTACCCGCGGGAGCAGATCGCGGCGAACGAGCACTTCGATCCGCCGCTCGACGCGCCGCCCGCGCCGGACAACCAGCGCTTCATCTCGAAGTACTTCGTTCGCCTGGGCGCGAAGACGATCTGGAGCAGCTGCGCGCTGCCCGCGAGCGCGAAGGTCTCGTCGGGTCCCGCGCCCTGATCGCCGGCGAGCCGCGCTCAGCGGACCGCGCCGGCGGCGCGGAGGACGGCGATCTCGTCGTCGGAGAAGCCGGCGTCGCGCAGGACGGCGTCGGTGTGCTCGCCCTGGCGCGGCGGCGGCGTGTGCACGCGATCGGGCGACGTGAGCGGCGTGCGCATCTGCGGGATCCGGCCCCACGGCGACGCGAGCTCGAAGAACACGTTGCGCGCGGCGAGGTGCGGATCGTTCCGCGCCTCGTCGGGCGTGAGCACCGGCTCGAGGCAGCAGTCGCGCTCATCGGCGAAGGCGATCCACTCCTCGCGCGTCTTCTCCGCGAAGACTCCGGCCAGGTGCTCCTTGAGCGCCGCCTGGTGGGGCCCGGGGACGAGATCGCTCATGTCGACGTCGCGGCCGATGCCGGCGCAGAACTGGATCCAGAACTTCGGCTCGAGCGACGCGAGCGCCATCGCGCCGCCGTCCTTCGTCGCGTACGTCTGGTACGGCGCGATCCCGCCGGTGAGCACCTCGTCTCCGCGCGCCGGCGGCTGACCGCCGAACGCGAGGCCGAAGCCCGCGATCGCGAAGGGGAGCGCGGTCTCGATCATCGCGACGTCGACGAGCTTGCCCTGCCCGGTCACCGCGCGCTCCATCAGCGCGCCCATGACGCCGATCACGGCGTAGAGCCCGCCGCTGACGTCCGCGAGCTGGAAGCCGGGGGGCGCGGGCGGGCGATCGGCCGGCCCCTGGAAGCCGAGCACGCCCGCGCGCGCGAGGTAGTTGAGGTCGTGCCCGGCGCGACGCGCGAGCGGCCCGGTCTGGCCGTATCCCGTGAGCGCGCAGACGACGAGGCGCGGGTTCGACTCGAGCAGCGCCTGGTGCGAGAGGCCGAGCCGGTCGAGCACGCCGGGGCGGAACTGCTCGAGGAGGACGTCGTAGGAAGCCACGAGGCGGAGGAACATCGCCCTCGCCTCGGGCTTCTTCAGATCGACGACGGCGCTCCGCTTGTTGCGGTTCAACGCGAGGAAGGCGCTCGACGTCGGCTCGACGCCGGCGCCGGACGCGTGCGGCGGCATCACCCGGAGGTAGTCGCCGCCCGCCGCGTCCTCGATCTTGTCGACCTGCGCGCCGAGGTCCGCGAGGACGAGCGACGCGAGCGGCCCGGGAAGGAGCCTCGAGAGGTCGAGGACCTTCGTCCCCGCGAGCGGAATCATCGGCTCTCGTCGGTGAGCTTCACTCGCTTCGCGAGGTCACTTGTAGCCGAAGAGCTTCTGCAGCTTCATCGCGAGCATCTGGTTGCCCGTGACCTTGAGCTTGCCGGCGAAGAAGAGCTGCATGCCGTTCGCCTGCGGGTTCTCGACGAGCTTCTGGAAGTCCTCGGCCGCGATCGTGATCGTGCAGTCGGCGTCGGCCGTGCCCGGCTTGCAGGAGGGCCCGCTCGACGTGACGTCGATGTTCCACTCGCCCTCGCCGGTGACGTTCATCTGGTACTTCGCGCCGATCGTCTTTGCGTCCTCGGCGTTCTTCTCGAGGGCGGCGGGGAGCTCTTCGTTGAACAGCTTCTTGATGTCGACGGCCATCGGCGTTCTCCTCGGATTCGATCGGTTGTGCGCCGGAGCGGCGCGGATGCCCACGTCTCTTCGTGGAAAGCTCGGCGTCGCGACGTCGAGCCAAAGTGAATGACGGTTCAGTTGGGTATCAGGGCGCCTGGTGTGGGTCAAGGCTCGCCGCGCCCGCGCCCTCTGCCGCAGCCCGCGTGACGAACGCGGGGGCGGCGGAGCGCACGCCTGCCGCCGCCGCGCGTTCACTCGCGCTTGGTCACGAAATGGACGACCTGCTGCATGTGATGGCCGTCCCACCAGGTCAGCGCCTTGACGCCCGGCAGAGAGAAGGGCGGCGCCGTGGGGTCGAACGTACGGAAGTCGCCGACCGCGATGTCACGATTGCTGCCGCTCATCGTCCGCGGATGCACCGTGTCCGTGACCAGGATGTGCTTGTAGTTGCCCATCTTGCCCATGAACTTCGTCACGTCGTCGTTCGGCAGATGCTGAAGCACGTGCTTCACGAGGAGGAGATCCGCAGCGGGGAGCTCGTCCGTGACGACGTCGGCCGTGAAGAAGTGGACGTTCGCGGATTCGTAGCGCTGCTTGTTCTTCGCGATGACGGACTCGACCACGTCGTAACCTTTGTAGTCGACGCCGCTCCAATCCATCACCCTCGAGAACTCCCAGTCGCCGCACCCGGCGTCCACGACCGACTTGATCTTGTGCTCCTTCAAGAACGCTTGGAGGTACGCGCGATACAGCGCCGTCGCCTCGACCGTCGATCCCAACCCCGAGGTGCCCACGCCGGCGTCATCGGCCGCCCACGACGCCTCGCGGTAGATCTCCGCAAACGCGGACGCAGCGGTGACCGGCGCCTCGGCGCTCGTGGCCGCCCGAGGCGGAGCCTGTCGCGGTTCGGGAGATCGGGGGATCGCGGCCGCCGGCTCGCTCATCGCCGTGGATCCCGGCAGCGGGTCGTGCACGAGGCGATCGAAGTCGCGGTAGAGCAGAAACAGCGTCGCGCAGAAGAGCGGCGGCAAGACGACCGCGGCGAAGAGCGGATAGGTCAGCTTGCGCTGCCGTTGCCAGAAGTCGGGCTCCGCGGCCTCCCCCTCGCCCGCGTCCGCCGGCTCTTCCGGCGCTTCCGCGCCGCTCTCTTCGCCCCTCGGTTCCGCCCCCTCGCTCGGCTCCGTCGAGTCGCTCACCCCGACGAGGCTACGCGAGCGCCTCCGCCGGCACGAGGGCGGAAATCGAGCGGCAGGAGCGCCGCGCCTCGACGACCGCGCTTCCGCCGCCGACTACTCGCAGTAGGTCGGCTCGCCGTAGGGCGGGAGGGCGTCGATCTCGGCGCGCGTGACCTTGCCGGTCTTCGCCGCGTTGGCGTAGACCGCGGCGCTCGGACGGGCGGCGCGCGCGGCGGTCGCGCGGTCGACGGTGTGGAGGCCGAAGCGCGGGCAGTAGCCGTGCGCCCACTCGAAGTTGTCGAGGAGCGACCAGTACATGTAGCCGCGGATGTCGAGGCCCGACTCGCGCGCGAGCCCGAGCTGGAAGAGGTGCTCGAGGACGTAGCGCGCGCGGTTCTTGTCCGCCGAGTCGGCGATGCCGTTCTCGGTGATCACGATGGGGAGGCCGTAGGGCCGCACCTCCTCCAGGATCACGCGCAGCCCCTCCGGGTAGATGTCCCAGTGGAAATCGGTCTTCGGCCGATCCGTGAGGAGGCGATCCTGCCGGATGGACGCGTCGACGACGGGGAGGACCAGCCCGCGCGCGCTCGCGGTGAGCGCCGAGTAGTAGTTGATGCCGAGGTAGTCGGAGCGGTTGGCGAGCGCGGGGTCGGCCTTTCGATCCTTCGGGCCGTCGAGGTTGCCGTCGAAGTCGTCGTCCCAGTCGCCGCGGACGACCGCGTTGATGAACCAGAGGTTGTTGAGGTAGCGGACGCGCGCCGCGGCCTCGACGTCGGCCGGCTCGTCGGGGAGCTCCGGCTCCACCGCGCGCTGGTGCTGGACGATGCCGACCCACGACGTCTCGCCGTCGCCGTCGGCGTCGATCGTGTCCGCCGCCTTGATGGCGTCGTAACACTTGGCGTGCCCGAGCACCTCCTGGCGCCCGACCTCGAGCGCGCGCTCGATCTTCAGGATCAGCCCGGGCGGGAACGAGCCCTGCACGTAGCCGGCGAGCGGCGCCACCAACGGCTCGTTGATCGTCACCCACCAGTCGACCTCGCCGCCCCAACGCGCCGCGACGCGCCGGCACCACGTCTCGAAGGCGGGGACCGTCTCAGGCCGCTCCCAGCCCTGCGGCTCCTCGGGCTCGCGCGGATCGGAGAGCCAGTCGGGCAGCGTGAAATGCTGCATCGTCACGAGCGGGCGGATCCCCGCCGCGCGCAGCGCCGCGAAGAGCTCGTCGTACGCGGCGATCGCCGCGGCGTCCGCCTGGTCGGCGTCGAACGCGTCACGCGTCGGGTAGACGCGCGCCCAGTCGATGGAGAAGCGGTAGGTGTTCTGGTTCGCGGCCTTGAGCACCGCGACGTCCGCGTCGATGTGCGCGAGGGCGTCCGGACCGCCGACGTCGGGATCGTCGCCGTTCGCGATCTTCCCGGGCGTCTTCACCCAGATGCCCCAGTCGGTGTTGCCGAGGCCCTTCTCGACCTGGAACGCGGCGGTCGCCGAGCCCCACATGAAGTCCGGAGGGAACGTGACCTCCGAGGGACCGGCGTCCTTCGCGGCGTCGTCGCTCGAGCACGACGCGAGCGCCGCCGCCGCCAGGATCACGGTCCACGTCTTACGGCTCGTCATTGCTCTCCCTCGGCGCAGACGCGGTTCTTCCCCTCGGCCTTCGCGCGGTAGAGGCGGGCGTCCGCCAGCGCGAGCAGCTCGTTCGGCCCGCCGTCGGGCGCGACGTCCGGCAGCGCGGCCACGCCGACGCTGACGCTGCCGCGGATCGTCCGATCCGGCGCCACGGGGATCTCGAGCTCGGCGATCGACGACCGGATGCGCTCGGCCAGGCGCACCGCCTCGGTCTTGCCGGTCGTGCGCGCGAGGATGACGAACTCCTCGCCGCCGTACCGCGCGAGGAGGTCCTCCACGCGGATGAGGCGCTGCATCTGGTTCGAGACGAGGCGCAGCACCATGTCGCCGGCGAGGTGGCCGTAGGTGTCGTTCGTCGCCTTGAAGTCGTCGAGGTCGAGGATCAAGACGGCGAGCTTCACGCGGTGGCGCCGCGAGTAGGCGACCTCCGCCATCAGGCGCTCGGTGAAGTACTTGCGGTTGTAGACCCGCGTGAGGGCGTCGCGCGTCGACGACTCGTAGAGGCGGCGCTGGAGCTCCTCCTCGGCGTCGTCGGTGATCTGGAAGCGGAGCGTGACGTGCGGGCCGACCTGGACGCGATCGCCCGGGCGGATCTCGAGGACGTCGACGCGCTGCGTCCCCACGAACGTGCCGTTGGTCGAGCCGAGGTCCTCGACGAAGTAGCGCCCGTCCGAGCGGCACGTGATGCGCGCGTGCCGCCGGCTGACGCCGCCGTCCTCGACCCAGATGTCCGCCTCGGTCCCGCGGCCGATGACGTGCTCGGTGCCGTCGAGCGCGTAGACCTGCCCGGCGTTGATCCCCGCGAGGACCGTGAGCGTCGCGCGGTCCTTTCCCCCGGGCGCGAGGCCGGGGACCGCCATCACCGGATCGGTCGTGCGCTCGGTGGCGGCGTCGCCCGTGCGCCAGGTGCTGTCGGACGACGGCGGCCCGAGCGGGATCGCGGACGCTCGCCCGCTGCTCGAGGTCGGCGCGCTGGGCGCGGCCTCCGACGGCGGCAGCGGGATCGTCTGCATCTTTCGCGTCTTGAAGGGGTCCTTCATCGCGTCTCGTCGGTCTTACCGCGCATCCGGGGCGGCGTCGACTGGCGGCCACGGCCCCGGAGAGCGGCGCCGGCCCGAGGATCGTCGAGCGGCGCGCCGCGGGCGAGCCGGGCCCTTCGCCGACGCGCTTGCCACGTCCGCGCGATGTCGCTAGGTGGCGAGACCCATGGGTCTCCTCGACGAAAAGGTCGTGATCGTCACGGGCGCGGGCAACGGCATCGGGCGAGCGCACGCGCTGCTCTTCGCGTCGGAGGGCGCGGCCGTCGTCGTCAACGACGTCGGCGGGAGCCGCGACGGGAGCGGCGCCGGCGAGACCAACCCGGCCGACGCGGTGGTGAAGGAGATCGAGGCGGCCGGCGGGCGCGCGGTCGCGAGCCACGACTCGGTCGCGACCGCCGGAGGCGCGCAGGCGATCGTCGCGCTCGGGATCGAGACGTTCGGCAAGGTCGACGTCCTCGTCAACAACGCCGGCATCCTGCGCGACAAGACGTTCATGAAGATGGACGAGGCGATGTGGGACTCGGTCATCGCCGTCCACCTCAAGGGCACGTTCCTCATGTCGCAGGCCTTCGCGAAGCACGCGGTCAACCGCGGCGGCGGCGGGCGGATCGTCAACACGACCAGCGTGAGCGGCATGCTCGGCAACTTCGGACAGGCGAACTACGCCGCCGCGAAGGCGGGGATCTACGGGCTCACGCGCACGACGGCGATCGAGCTCCAGAAGCACCGCATCACCGTGAACGCGCTCGCGCCGATCGCGAAGACGCGGATGACCGAGGACCTCCCGACGTTCCAGAACGTCGAGACGATGACGCCGGAGCACATCGCGCCGGCGGCGCTCTTCCTCGCGAGCGATCTCTGCGGCGACAAGACCGGGCACGTCCTCGCGGTCGCCGGGGCGCGCATGTACGCGTTCAAGGTCGTGGAGTCGGCCGGCAAGTTCAAGGACGGGCCCGACACCGTGTGGACGCCGCAGGAGATCGCCGACAACTGGGCGGCCATCATGAAGGTGTGAGCGCCGGCGGGCTTCCCATCGAGGCCCGGGACGTCTATCCTCATTAGAATAGGTCGCGGGCCGGTTCGCATGCGGTACAGCCTCCCTCCGAAGCTCGACGCGGACGCCCCCGGCGCGAGCGCGCCCGCGCCGCGGCGCCCGGTCTCCGCGGAGCGCGCCGTCACGGGGATGCCGGAGGCGACGCAGCGACGGATCACCGAGCTCTACGAGCGCCTGAACCGCGTCGACCACTACGGGCTGCTCGGCGTCTCGGCCACCGACGACGCGAAGGCGATCAAGCGCGCGTACTTCGCGCTCGCGAAGGAGCACCACCCCGACCGGTGGTTCCGCAAGGACATCGGCGCGCTCCGCGGCAAGATCGAGGCGATCTTCAACGCGATGACGACGGCCGAGGCGACGCTGACGAACGCGAAGCGGCGCGCCGAGTACGACGCCTACCTCCGCGACGTCCTGAAGACGCGCATCGATCGGCGGCGCGCCGAGGCGCTCGAGGCCTCGAAGGACTGGGCCGCGGCGGCGGAGGTGTGGGCGAGGATCGTGGAGCAGCTGCCGACCGACGCCTACGTCCAGCATCGCCGGGCGTACACGCTCCTCCGCTCGGGCTCCGGCTACGACGCGGCGACCGCGGCCGCGACCCGCGCGATCGAGCTCGACTCCACCCGGGCGGAGTACCGCGTCACGGCGGCGAACCTCCACCTCGCCGAGGGCCGCGACCGGAGCGCGCTCGCGCAGCTCGCGGTGGCCTGCGAGATCGAGCCGGACCGCGCGGACCTCGGCGGCCTCCACGCGGCGCTCGGCGTGCGCGTCGCGCGCGCCCGCTCGGCCTGAGCCGCGGGACGGATCTCATCCGGGCCCCGGGCCCGTGCTCGATGTCGCCGGGTGTGGGTGCCCAGGGTATGGTCATCGTGCCCGTTTGCGCGAGCGCGACCTCCGCTCTTGCGAAACCGCGGGCGCCGTACGAAAAGGCTCGCGACATGACCCTCCGCTTCGAAGGCACGTTCACCGCGCTCGTCACCCCCTTCAAGGACGATCTGTCGATCGACTGGGACGCCTTCGACAAGCTCGTCGAAGGGCAGGTCGCCGCGGGCATCTCGGGCATCGTCCCCTGCGGCACCACGGGCGAGAGCCCCGCGCTCGACCACGAGGAGCAGCTCGAGCTCGTCAAGCGATGCGTCAAGCTCGCGAAGGGCAAATGCCTCGTCCTCGCCGGCACCGGCACGAACGCCACCCGGAGCACGATCGCCGCCTCGCAGGCCGCCGTCCGCGCCGGCGCCGACGCCGTGATGGTCGTCGTCCCCTACTACAACAAGCCGACGCAGGACGGCCTCCGCCGGCACTACGTCGACGTCGCCGCCGGCGTCTCCGCGCCGGTCGTCGTCTACAACATCCCGGGGCGCACCGGCGTCGACCTCACGACGGCCACGCTCGCGCGCATCTGCGACGCGGCGCCGAACGTCGTCGCCGTGAAGGAGGCGACCGGCAACGTCCTCCGCGCTCAGGAGATCGTCCGCGTGATCGGGTCGCGCGTCGCCGTCCTCTCGGGAGACGACACCCTCACGCTGCCGATGATGTCGATCGGCGCGCGCGGCGTGATCAGCGTGACCTCGAACCTCTACCCGGCCGAGGTCACCCGGACGACGCGGCTCGCGCTCGAGGGGAAGTGGGAGGAGGCGCGACGCGAGCACCTCGCCCTCTGCGACGTGCACGAGGCGATGTTCGTCGAGGCCAACCCGTCGCCGGTCAAGGCCGCGCTCGCCCACCACGGCCGGATGACGGACGTGGTCCGCGGCCCGCTCGCGCGGATCTCCGAGGCGGCGCGCGAGAAGGTCGTCGCGGCGGTGAAGGCGTACGAGGCCCGGTGATGACGACGCGCGTCGCCGTGCTCGGCGCCAACGGGCGCATGGGTCGCGCGGTCGTGCGCCTCGCGCACGAGGCCGGCATGAAGGTCGTCTGCGCGGTCGGCGCCGGCGACGACGGCCGGGACGCCGGCGAGCTCGCCGGCGTCGGCGCCGTCGGGGTGAAGCTGACGGCGGACGTCGGAGCCATCGCGGCGTCCGGCGCCGACGTGCTCGTCGACTTCTCCACGCCCGCGGCGCTCGCGCAGGCGTGCCGCGCGTGCGTCGACGGCAAGGTCGCGATCGCGAGCGGGACCACCGGCCTCGACGACGCCGGAGCGGCCGCGCTCGACGCCGCCGCCGCGCACGTCCCCGTGCTGTGGGAGCCCAACATGAGCGTCGGCGTCCACGTCCTGTCGGCGCTGCTCGAGCGCGCGATCGCGGCGCTCGGCGAGGGCTACGACGTCGAGATCGTCGAGGCCCACCACAGGATGAAGGTCGACGCGCCGAGCGGCACCGCGCTCCGCCTCGCCGAGGTCGCCAAGGCCGCGCGACGCCAGGTGACCGGGAAGGAGCCGCGCTTCGTCATGGGCCGCGACGGCAAGCCGGGCGCGCGCCCGCCCGAGGAGATCGGCGTCCTCGCGATGCGCGGCGGCGACGTCGTCGGCGATCACACCGCGTTCCTCCTCGGCGACGGCGAGCGGATCGAGCTCACGCATCGCGCGTCGAGCCGCGACCTCTTCGCGCGCGGCGCGCTCCGCGCCGGACGCTGGCTCGTCGGCCGCGCGCCGGGGCGCTACCGCCTCGGCGACGTCCTCGCCTGAGGGCGCGCCGCCGGCGCGGCGAGCGGCGGCCCTCCGGGGAGCTGCCCGATCAGAAGCTGCCCGAGAGGACGAGCCCGCCCGAGCCCTGCCCCACCGTCGGCACGAGGCGCGTCTTCTTCTTCGCGGCCGCCTTCTCCTGATCGGCGCCGCCGTCGGTGAAGAGGAAGTACGCGCCGGCGAGCAGGAAGAGGCCGCCGCCGATGCCGGTGACCCACGCGACCGTCGAGGTGCGGTTCGCGTCGGCGTTCGCCTGGCAGATCGCCTCCGAGCTGCTGAGCCCTCCCTCTTTGCCGCAGACCTCGTCGGCCGTCTTCCCGGGCGGGAGCTTGGCGTCGAGCGGGTTGGTCGAGGCCTGGAAGGCCTCTCCCTTCTCGAGCGCGTCGCCGTAGGCGAGGGCGCTGATGAGCGCGACCGCGCCGCCCGCGACGCCGACCAGCATGAGGCCGCCGCCGACGACCTTGCGCGTCGGGAACGGTTTGTCGGACTTCGACGGCTCGGTCGACCCCGTCGTCGCGAGCGCGAGGTCGACCACGGTCTCCTTGCCGGCGGTCACGAGCACGTTGCGCTTCTGCGGCGACTGCCCCGCGACCGCGACCTCGACGGAGTGGCCGCCCGGCGCGAGCTCGAGCCGCGCCGTCCCGTTCTGGAGCGGGACGCGCTTGTCGCCGTCGACGACCACCTCGCCGTTCTCGCTCCCCATGCGGACCACGATGGTGCCGACCGCGTTGCCGCCGAGCCGATCGAGCAAGCGCTGCGCGATCTTGCGGAGCGTGTCGTCGTTCTGGTCCTTCAGGTTGTCCGCGTAGCTCTCGCGGATGACCGTGTCCGGCTTGCTCTTCTGGTAGAGGTGGACCTCGGCGGTGACCTGCCCCGCCTGCGGGCCCTTCGTCACGTAGCCGAAGATGTAGCGCTCGGACTTGATCTGGTCGGCGATGCGCTGCTCGCACTCGGCGCTGATCGGCTTCATGGGGCAGCGGAGCGCGGCGGTGAGCATGCCGAGCGACTGCGAGGTCTCGACGAGCGACCAGCCTTGCGAGGCGCGGACGCGCGACCGGAGCGCCCCGGTGAGGGCGTCGGCCTGCTCCTCGGCGTCGTCGGAGTCGAGCGCGAGCACGGCGACCGCGACGCTGTGCGCCGTCGATTCGTCCGCGCGGGCGCCGCGCGGCGAGAGGACGAAGGCGAAGACGGCGAGGGCGAGCGCGAGCCAGCGGCGGAGCATCGTCCGGCAGCGTATCGTGGATTCGTCGCCGCGAGCAAAGGCGCGTCTACCGGGCTGCCGGGAGATGTGTGCTCTATTCTGGCCCCCATGCGCATCACCGGCGGCGTCTTCCGGTCACGGGCGCTGACCGCGCCACGCGGTCAGGAGACGCGTCCGACGTCCGACCGCGTCCGCGAGGCCTTGTTCTCGATGCTCGCCTCCGACGGGGTCTTCGCGGCTGAGCTCGGCCCGCGCGTCCTCGATCTGTACGCCGGGTCGGGGGCGCTCGGCCTCGAGGCGATCTCGCGCGGCGCGCGCTCCGCCGTCCTCGTCGAGAGCGCGCGGCCCGCGCTGGCGGCGATCCGCGAGAACGTCCGCGCGCTCGGGGTGGAGCGTGAGGTCCGCGTGCTCGCCGCGCGCGTCGAGCGCGCGCTCGACGCCGTCGAGGGGCCCTTCGACCTCGCGCTCGTCGATCCGCCGTACGCCGACGTGAGGACGCCCTCGTTCGGGGCGATCCTCGCGGAGGTCGCCGCGCGGCTCGCGCCCTCCGGCGTCCTCGTCCTCGAGCACGCCTCCGCCGACGAGCCTCCCCCCGCCGCAGGGCTCACGCTCGATCGGCGGCGCCGCCACGGCGACACGACGCTCTCGCTCTTTCGTCGGTCGGAGCCCTCCGAGCGGCCCGAGCCGTCCGCGGGAGACGACGGCGACGCGGGGCGCGCGGATGACGCGGCGCATGAATGACGCGCTTCACCGCCACCCAAATCTCCGTATACTCGGCGACGCGCGCTGTTCGACATCGCTCTTCGTTCTTCGGGTTCAGGTAAAGTCCTAGATGGCCTCGCAAGCACCGCCCCCGTCCTCGCCCGCCGGGGTCCCTTCCAGCGGCAACGGCAAGTACGTCGCCGTCGCCGCCGTGCTCCTCGCGCTCATCGGCGGCGCCGTCGTCTGGAAGACGTCGCAGACGCCGCCGACTCCGCCGGTGGTCTACGTCGACGCGGCGCCGCCTCCGACCTTCACCGGCCGCAACCCGGACGACGACGTCCCGCTGCCCCCGCCCGTGGAGGACGCGGGCGAGGACGCCGGCAAGAAGGTCGTCGTCGTGCAGGGCTCGAACAACCAGTGCGACGCCAAGAAGTGCTCCGGCGTCAGCAGCTCCGAGCTCGAGAACGCGCTCCAGTTCCGGGTCAAGCAGGCCCACCGCTGCTACGACAACGCGCTCGCGCAGGATCCCACGCTGCGGGGCAAGGTCACCGTCTCCGTGCGCATCGGCGCGAACGGCCAGGTGTGCACTGCCGGGATCGCCAGCAACGAGATGAGCTCCCAGCAGGTCGCTCAGTGCGTGTCCGGCTACTTCCGCGGCGCGAACTTCCCGTCCCCGAAGGGCGGCTGCGTCGACGTGAACATCCCCATCAACTTCGTCCCGAGGCAATGACATGGCCGGCGGGCGTCGACGGGACAGGTCGAAGGTCGAGCTCGTCACGTTCGCCGCGCTGACCGCCCTCGCCGCGGCCCAGCTCGGCGCGAGCTGCGTCGACGGCGTCACGCCCGATTGCTCGGATCCCGCCGTCTGCGCGCCGAACCCGGGCAACCAGGGGACCGACGACGCGGGCTCGGCCGCCCCGGACGCCGGCGGCGAAGACGCGTCGGACGACGCCGACGACGCGCTCGACGCGGACGTCGACGCCGACAGCGACGGAGGTTGAGCGTGCGCCTCGTCTTCGTCTTCGCGTGCGCGCTCGCTGCGCCGCTCGCGCTCGTCTGCGCCTGCGGCGAGTCGCGCCGCCCGATCGGCGAGGAGTGCCTCCGCGACGAGGACTGCCTCTCGAACTTCTGCGCGGCGCGCGCGTGCGTCTCCGCGCCGTCGCTCGTGACCGGAGCGAGCGGATCGCCGGACGACGAGGAGCCGCTCATCCCGACCGGCGACGGGGCGAGCTCGGGGACCGACGGCGGCGACCCCGACGGCGCATGAAGACGGCGGCGCCAGAGGCCGAGGGCACGGCGAGCGACGCGGGCATCGCCGGCGTCCTCGTGACCGTCGCCTACGACGGGACGGCGTTCTCCGGCTGGGCGACGCAGCGGGACGCGCGCACCGTCGAGGACACCCTGCGCGGCGCGATCCTCGCGGTCGATCCTCGCGCCTCCGGCCCGCGGGGGACGAGCCGCACCGACGCGGGCGTCCACGCGGAGGGGCAGCTCGCGGCGTTCGACGCGCGCGTCGCGATGCCGCCGCGCGGCTGGGTGCTGACCTTGAACCAGCATCTGCCGGAGGATGTCGCGGTCCGCGCCGCGCAGATCGTCCCGCCGGGGTTTTCGCCGCGCTTCGCGAGCGTCAAGAAGCGTTACCGTTACGATCTCCTCCTCGACAAGGTCCGTGACCCGCTCTTGTGCGACCGGACGTGGCGGATCGGCTACGACATGGACATGGATCGGATGAAACGCGAGGCGAAGGCGATCGTGGGGACCCACGACTTCGCCGCGTTCCGCGCGGCGGGCGACGAGCGGGCCGAGACCGTCCGGACGATCCACTCCGTCGAGCTCACGCAGCTCGACGCCCGCCGCTGGAGCGTCACGGTCGAGGGGAGCGCGTTCCTCTACAACATGGTGCGCATCCTCGTCGGGACGCTCGTCGACGTCGCGCGCGGCCACCTCGCGGAGGGCGCGATCGCGCGCGCGCTCGCCGCCGAGGATCGCGCGCTCGCCGGGCAGACGGCGCCCGCGCACGGGCTCACGCTCGCGTCGATCGACCTGGCGATGCCCGAAGGCTCCGGTGAGCGATGGCCGCGGTGACCAAGGCTCCCTCCGTCGTCGTCCGGGCGGCGGGCGTCGACGAGGGCCACGCGATCGCCGGGCTCTGGCGCGAGCTGTGGGACGCCCACGAGGCGTGGGGCGGCTACGCCGGGACGCGCGACCCGCGCGTCTACGAGCAGCTCGCGCAGCGGCTCTCGGACGACGCGCGCGTCCGGAACGGCCAACCGGTGCTCGGCCGGCACGTCCACCTCGTCGCGCACACCGACCTCGGCGTCGTCGGCCAGGTCGAGGGCTGGTTCGAGCGCCACGGCGTCGACGCCACGACGCCGTACACGTGCGAGGTGCGGTCGCTGATCGTCTCGACGCGGACGCGCTCGCGGGGCGTCGGTCGAGCGCTGCTCGACGCGCTCGCGCAGGTCGCGCGGCACATGAGCCGCGGCGCGCCCGTCGTCATGGCGGCCGAGGTCCTCGAGCCGAACCCGGCGCACGCGTTCTACGCCAAGGTGGGCTACGCGCCCGTCTCGTGGACGGCGCGGCTCGGCACCGACGGCGCCGACGATCCGGGCGCGGGCGCGGACCGGGGGCCGTGGTCCGCGCGCCTGGCGACCCCCGACGACGCGCTCGCGATCGCGATGCTCGATCCGTCGCTCGCCGCGCGACGGCGCAGCCAGGGCGACGTACGGTTCGATCGCCCGCGCGCCGTCGACGCGACGTTCGTGGGCGCGCTCGCGGCGCACCTGGCGCGACCCGCCGCCGCCCTCGATCAGTGCGAGCTCGTCGTGACCGACGAGCAAGGGGTCGTGCGCGGGAGCGCGAGCCTCAGCGTGATGTCGCTCGATCCGCCGTTCGTCCCGGCGCGGCGCGGGCTGCTCGGACGCTTCGCCGTCGATCCCGCGCTCGATCCCCGCCCGCTGGTGGCGCCGCTCGTGCGGCTGGGCAGGCGCCTCGCGTTCCTCCGCGGGGCCGCGACCCTCGAGCTCACCGATCTCGACCCGCCCGCGGCGCCGTTGAACCAGGGCGCCGTCGCGGCCGGGGCGCGCGCGTGGTCGCGCATCGTCGAGCGCTACGCCTGACGGCGCGCCGCCGGAGACCTCCGCCGTTAAGCGCGAGATCGATCGGCGCCGTGATACGTTCTGGCGCGAGGATCGTCGAACCTCCGCGGCAGGTGGCTGGAAGACCGCGGCAAGGTCATCGGTTCTGCAACGTGTCCTTCGGAGGCTTCATGCGGTCTTTCGGCATTCGCGGTCTCGCTTCGGTCCTCTCCCTCGGCCTCGCGGCGGCGGTCGTCGCGCCCCCGGCGCTCGCGCAGGAGCGCCCCACGCCGCAAGCCGCGGCGGCGCAGGCCGAGGCGAAGAAGCTCTCGGACGGCTTCGTCGCCGTCGCGGACCGAGTGAGCCCAGCCGTCGTGCAGATCGACGTGACCTCGCGCGACGAGAACGCCGACCAGGTGCTCCGGTTCTTCGGCAAGAACCAGGACTCGCCGATCGCGCGGGGCACGGGCTCGGGCGTCGTCTTCACGTCCGACGGCGCGATCCTCACGAACAACCACGTCATCGACCACGCGCTCACGATCAACGTGCGCCTGCGCGACGGGCGGCTGCTCTCGGCCAAGCTCCTCGGCCGCGATCCGGCGACGGACCTCGCGGTCATCAAGGTCGACGCGACCGGCCTCACCGCCGCCAAGTTCGCCGACTCCGACGCCGCGCGCGTCGGCGAGTGGGTCGTCGCGATCGGCTCGCCCTTCGGGCTCGGCTACACCGTGACGACGGGCGTTCTCAGCGCGAAGGGCCGCGGCGGCCTCGGTATGAACGCGATCGAGGACTACCTGCAGACGGACGCGAGCATCAACCCGGGCAACTCCGGCGGCCCGCTCTGCGACCTCAACGGCAACGTCCTCGGCATCAACACGATGATCGTCGGCCGCGGCGCCGGGATCGGCTTCGCCGTCCCGGCGAACCTCGCGCGGCGCGTCGCCGAGCAGATCCTCAAGAAGGGCAAGGTCGAGCGCGCGTGGATCGGCGTGGGCATCCAGGACCTCACCCCCGAGCTCGCGAGCGCGCTCAAGCTCCCCGACGCGCGCGCGGGCGTGCTCGTCAACTCGATCACCGACGGCGGCCCCGCGCAGAAAGCCAACATCAAGCCGGGCGACGTCATCGCGGGCGTCGGCGGCAAGAAGGTCACCGACGGGCGTGAGCTCGTCCGCGAGGTCATCGCCCACGAGGTCGGCCAGACCGTCGCCCTCGAGATCATCCGCGACGGCAAGCGCTACGGCTCGAGCGCCGTGTTGACGGCCCGCCCGGAGGCCGCGGTGCCGCCGCTCCCCGTGCAGCAGCAGGGCGTCCCGCAGGCGGGGCTCGGTCTGTCGGTGCGCGACCTCAACGCGCAGCAGGCCGCGCAGCTCGGCCTCCCGGCGAAGCCGTTCCCCGTCGTCACGAGCATCTCGCCCGGCTCGGCCGCCGATCGCGCCGGCCTCAAGACGGGCGACGTCGTCATCGAGGCCGACGGCGTGTCGGAGCCGTCGGCGACGCAGCTCGCCGAGGCGGCGAAGGACGGCCAGCTCCTCCTCCGCGTGCGCCGGCGCGGCGACACGTTCTACGTGGCGATGAAGAAGTAGCCGCTCAGCGCTCCGGGCAGACGGCGGCGAAGAGCGCGTCGAGCTCGACGCGCTCGACGCGGCCTTCGCCTCGGGCGGTGACGACCGGAAGCTTCACCGCGGTGCGCGTGCGCTTCTTGTCGCTCATCACGTAGGGCCACGCGGCCTCGATCGCCGCCGCGTCGACGCTCGTCGGGAGGCCGAAGCGCTCGAAGAGCGCCGCCGCCTGCCTGCTCGCGCCGGCCGGCGAGAGGCCGAGGCGCTCGGCGGCGGCGATCTCGAGCACCGTGCCGATGGCGATGGCCTCGCCGTGGAGCCAGCGCGCGTAGCCGCCGTGAGACTCGAGCGCGTGGCCCACGGTGTGCCCGAGGTTGAGCAGGGCGCGCACGCCCTCCTCGTGCTCGTCCTCGCGCACGACGCGCATCTTCGCGACGATCGCCGCGCGCACGACGTCGCGCAAGACGGCGCGATCCCCCTTCGCGATCGCCTCCGCGTTCTGCTCGAGCGTCGCGAACAGCGGCGCGTCGCGGACGAGCGCGATCTTCACGACCTCCGCGAGGCCCGCGCGGCGCTCGCGAGGCGGGAGCGTCTTCAGGTGCTCGAGATCGACCACGACGCGGGACGGCTGGAAGAACGCGCCGAGGAGGTTCTTGCCCGCGGCGTGGTCGAAGCCCGTCTTGCCGCCGACCGACGAGTCGACCATCGCGAGCAGCGTCGTCGGCGCCTGCACGCAGCGCACTCCGCGGAGGAGCGTCGACGCCGCGAAGCCGGCGAGGTCGCCCACGACGCCGCCGCCGAACGCGACGACCACGGCCTGCCGGTCGATCCCGGCCTCGAGCGCGGCGTCCCAGACGCGGGAGACCGAGGCGATCGACTTGAACGCCTCGCCCGGGCGGAGGACCACGCGGGTCTCGCGGAGATCCAGCGGCGCGAGCGCGGCGTCGAGCCACGACGCGCGCATCGTGACGACGTTCTCGTCGGTCACCGTGACGAGGCTCGAGGGCGCGAGCGCTTCGAGCGCGGCCGTGAGGTGCCCGGGCCGCGCGTCGCCGAGCTCGACGGCGTACGAGCGCGACCCGAGCGGGATCGCGACGGCGTCGCGCTCCGCGAGCGCGACGACGCGCGCGGCGATCTCCTCGGGGGAGAGCGCGTCGGTCGCGATCGACCCGTGGCACTCGCCGTAGACCTCGCGCCGGAGCGCGAGCAGATCGCGCGCGCGCTCGAGCGGCGACGCCGCGCCGAGGTTGGGGCGCTCGGCGATCGAGACCGCGCGCGCGGCGATCGTCTCGGGCGCCGCGGTCAGCGTGATCACGGTCGCCGCCTCGAGCGCGGCGTGGCGGACGCGCGGGATCGTCATCGAGCCGCCGCCGAACGCGATCACGCGCGCGACGCCGTCCGCGAGCAGCGGCAGGATCGTCCGCGCCTCGCGATCCCGGAAGCGCGCCTCGCCCTCGGCCGCGAAGAGCTCCCCCACGGTCCGCCCGGTCTCCTCGGCGATGCGCGCGTCGGTGTCGAGGAACGGGAGGCCGAGCGCGTCGGCGACGAGCCGGCCGACGGTGCTCTTGCCGGTGGCCATGAAGCCGCTGAGCACCACGCTCCGCATCAGAAGGCCTCGATCTGCTCGCGGTAGCCGGCGACGTTTCGACGGAGCTCGCGCACGGAGTCGCCGCCGAACTTCTCGAGCACGGCGTCGGCGAGCGTGATCGCGACCATCGCCTCGCCGACGATCGAGGCGGCCGCGACCGCGCAGATGTCGCTCCGCTCGTGCGCCGCGTCGAAGGACTCCTTCGAGCCGACGTCGACGCTCGGCAGCGCCCTCTTGAGCGTCGCGATCGGCTTCATCGCGGCGCGGCAGACGACGCTCTCGCCGTTGGTGATCCCGCCCTCGAGCCCGCCGGCGCGGTTCGTCGGCCGCGTGAAGCGACGGCCGCCGGCGTCGTAGTGGATCGCGTCGTGCACCCGCGAGCCGCGCGAGCGCGCCGCGAGCCAGCCGTCGCCGATCTCGACGCCCTTGATCGCCTGGATGCTCATCAGCGCCTGCGCGAGCCGCCCGTCGAGCTTGCGGTCCCACTGCACGTGCGCGCCGAGGCCGGGCGGGACCCCCGTGGCGATCACCTCGAAGACGCCGCCGAGGGTGTCGCCCGCGTGCGCGGCCTCCTTGATCGCGTCCTTCATCTTCGCCTCGGCCTCGGGGTCCACGCACGCGAGATCGGAGGCGCGGGCCCGGGCCTCGAGCTCGTCCGCGGGCAGATCGAGCCGCGCGGCGTCGACCGGGCCGATCGAGACGACGTGGGCGAACACGCGGACGCCGATCTCGGCGAGGAGCCGGCGCGAGACCGCGCCGACGGCCGTGCGCGCGGCGGTCTCGCGGGCGCTCGCGCGCTCGAGGATATCGCGGAGGTCGTGGCGGTCGTACTTGAGCCCGCCCGCGAGGTCCGCGTGACCGGGGCGCGGTCGCGTGAGCGGCTCGGGCGTGACGGGCAGCGGCCCCGCGCCCATGCGGTCGAGCCAGCTCTGGTGGTCGCGGTTCACGATGGTCATCGCGATCGGCGAGCCGAGCGTCTCGCCGTTGCGCACGCCGCCGATGAGCTCGACGCGATCGGTCTCGATCTTCATCCGACCGCCGCGGCCGTAGCCTCGCTGGCGGCGCGCGAGGTGCTCGTCGACGTGCTCGGCGAGCAGGGCGAGGCCGGCGGGGATCCCCTCGACGACCGCGACGAGGCGCGGGCCGTGCGACTCGCCCGTGGTGAGCCAGCGAAGACGTGACATGCTCCCGATACTTTGCCAGATGTGGAGGCTCCGGGCGTGACGATCAAGCTCATCGAGAAGGACGGGTGGGTGCGCTTCGAGGTCCACGCGAAGCCCCGCGCGAAGAAGAGCCGCATCGTCGGGGCGCGCGGCGACGCGGTGGAGGTGGCGCTGGCGGCGCCCCCGGTCGACGGCGCCGCCAACGAAGAGCTCGTCCGGGTCCTCGCGGCCGCCCTCGAGCTGCCGAGGCGCAGCGTCTCGATCGTTCGCGGCGAGACCTCGCAGAAGAAGCTCGTCGCCGTCGATCCGGGCGGGATCGACCTCGCGACGCTGCGCGCGCGCCTCGCTCCGCCCTAGGCCGCGTGATGGGAGGACACGCGGCGCGGGAGCCCGTACCCCGGCGGCGCGCCTCGCCCCGGGAACACGCGGCAGCCCCGGCGCGGCCAGGCGTGGTAACGTCGTCCACGGCGATGGTGGGCGACGCGAGCTCCGCAAAAGCCGGGGAGCTCACCCCTCTCCGCGGGGGTGACCTCGACTTTCACAAGTACGAAGGCCTGGGCAACGACTTCGTCGTCGTCGAAGCCGATCGCGCCGACGCGGTGAGCGTCGCGCGCGCGAGAGAGCTCTGCGACCGCCGGCTCGGCGTCGGGGCCGACGGCGTCCTCCTCGTCCTCCCGCCGGTCACGCCCGGCGCCCACGGCCGCATGGTCGTGATCAACGCCGACGGCTCCGTCCCCGAGATGTGCGGCAACGGGCTCCGCTGCGTCGCGCTCCACGTGGCGCGCCGGCGCGGGCTCCGCGAAGGCACGCTCGTCTTCGACACCGACGCCGGCGCGAAGCCTTGCACGATCGACGACGGCGACCAGCGCGGGCTCGTCACCGTCGACATGGGCGAGGTCCGCTGGATCGAGGACGTCGTGCTCGACCTCGACGGCGACGCCTGGGAGCTCGCGCTCGGGGACGCGGGCAACCCGCACGCGATCACGCGGCGCGCCGCGTCCCGCGAGGAGATCGAGCGCGTCGGCCCGCGCGTGGAGAGACACCCGCGCTTCCCCGCGGGGACCAACGTCGAGTTCGCGGCCGTCCGCTCTCCGACGGAGATCGATCTCGTGGTCTGGGAGCGCGGCGTCGGCGTCACCCAGGCCTGCGGCACCGGCGCGTGCGCCACGGTCGCCGTCGCCGTCGCGAAGGGCTGGTCCCCGGCGGGGGCCGACGTGGCGGTGAAGCTCCCCGGCGGCGTCCTCCACGTCCGCGTGAACGAAGGCGGCCGCGCGATCATGCGCGGGCCCGCGCGCCACGTCTTCTCCGGGAGCGCGCCGGTCACCGAGGCGACGAGGAGCGGCCGGCGATGAGCGCGAGCCGGGCGGCGCCGCTCCGCGTCCTCGTCGTGGTCGAGGACGCCGGCGTCAGCCGCGCGATCGAGCACGTGGTCCGCGACGACGGCGATCTGCTCATCACCGCCGGCTCCGTCGAAGAGGCCGTCCAGCTCGCCACCGTCGACCGCGTCGACGTCGCCTTCGTCGAGCTCCGCGTCGAGGGCGGCGCGGCCCTGGCGCTCTGCCATCACCTGCCGAGCCTCTCCCCGGGCGTCCGCGTGCAGGCGATCCTCCACCCGCCCGAGCTCGACCGCGGCCCCGAGGCGCTCTCGCTCGGCGCCGGCGGCGTCCTGGTCGCGCCGCCGACCGGCGAGGCCGTCGCGCGCGTCCTGTCCGACGTGAAGGCCGAGCACGTGCGCCGGCGCGAGGTCACCACGCTCGAGGCCAAGCTCGCGCGGGAGCGGAAGCGCCTCGAGACCTACGATCGCCTCGTCCGCTTCGCCCGCGGCGCGGCGCCGTCGGACGCCGTCCGCGCGATCGTCGACGGGGTCTCGCAGCTCAGCGCCGCGCACGGGGTCGCGCTCTACGCGACCTTCGGCGACGACGACAGCGAGCGCGTCCTGCTCGCGTCGGTCGGCACCGCGCTCGACCTGCCGTCGACCTGCGCGCCCGCCGACCTCTCGCGGCTGGTGCAAGCGCGCGCGGCGCGCGTCGTCCCGCTGACGGCCGCCTCGGGCGCCATCGGCATGCTCGTCCTCGATCGCGCCCCGGCCTCCGTGGAGGCGGACATCGCCCAGCTCGCCGACCTCGCCGCCGCGATGCTCTCGCTCGTCGACCGGCAGGATCCGATCGACGAGAGCGTCCGCGTCTTCCCTCCGAAGCACTTCCGCACCGTCGCCGACCGCCTGCTGACGCTGGCGCAGCGGCACGATCGACGATGCAGCGTGCTCGCGATCACGATCCCCGGCGACAAGCCCAACCGGCGCGAGGAGGCCACGCACGAGATCGCCGACATCGTCCGCACGACCGACGCGCTGTGCGGCCTCGAAGACGGCGACCTCCTCGTCTTCCTGCCCGAGACGAGCGGGCTCGGCGCGCAGGCCTGCCGCCGCCGGATCCTCGCGCGGCTGCTCGGGGATCGCCGCGCGCGGCCGCGGGGCGCGCACTTCGGCGGCGCGGCGAAATCGACGGATCCCCGGAGCAAGGGCCCGCCGATCGCCGTCGGCGTCGCGACGTTCCCGCACGACGGCCTGACGCTCCGGCGCCTCGTCAAATCCGCGCGGGCGCGCGCCGCCGACGACGCGCGCTCGCCGGTCCACGCGCTCTCGCTCGACGGCCTCCCGCTGAACGAGGTCGTCGACGCGCTCCTCGCGCGGCCGATGCTCGACGCCGGGCCGCGCTCGTCCTACCCGCTCGACGTCGCGTGCTCCGCGCTCTTCGCGCTCGCCGGGCGCGCGTGCAAGGAGGCGAAGCGCGGCGGGGAGGTCGTCGTGACGACGACGTTGCAGCCCGGCCTCGGCCTCGCCGCGGCCGCGCGTCAGGTGGTGACGCCGCGCGTGCACGACGTCCGCGCCGAGCCCGGCTGCGACGACGTCGAGGCCATCGTGATCGAGGCCGAGCACAACACGTGGGTCTGCTGCGGGCGCATCGTCGGCGAGCGCTTCCAGGGCGTGCACGCCGCCGACCCGCTCCTCGCCGACGTCATCGAGCGGCGGCTCGCCGCCGTCGGAGCCACCCATGCCGGCTAACCGGATCCTCCTCGTCGATCACGACGTCGACGCGCTCGCCGAGCTCGCCGGCGTCCTCCGCGAGCGCGGGATCAAGGTCTCGCTCGCGAACGGCGCGCAGATGGCGTGCGAGCGCGCCAAGTCGGGCGGCTACGACGTCGTCGTCGCCGCCCGCGAGGTCGCCGAGCCGACCGACGGCAGCCTCGGCGTCATCGACGCGCTCTCGGTGGAGCTCCAGGAGGTGCCGCCGCTCCTGGTGCTCGTCGAGTCGGAGTCGGACGGCGCGGGCGACTCCCGCGTCGCGCGCACCGACGTCGATCGCATCGTCGCCCGCATCGTCGCCCTCGCGAGGGCGCCGTCGGCGTCCGAGCCTCCGCCGCGCCCCAGCCTCGCGCCCTCGTCGCACTCGCTCGAGCACGCGCCGCTCGCCGACCTGCTCGTCGTGCTCGCGACCGAGCAGCGATCGGGCACGCTCACCGTCTCGACCGCGAAGGGCTCGGGGGAGATCCGCCTCGTCGAGGGCAACGTCGCCGACGCCGTCTACGTGCGCCTCGAGGGCATGAAGGCGATCGCGCGGATGATCTCCGAGCGGGAAGGGACGGCGACGTTCGCGCCCGGCTCGCCGGCGATCATGCGGCGCATCGACGCGCCCACGCGCGAGCTGGTCGAAGAGGCGCGCGCGCTCGCCGCCAAGGCCGAGGAGCTCCGCGCGCGCGCCGGCGCGCTCCCGAACGGGACGCTGATCGCCGCCGACGGCGCCGGCGGCGAGGCGGCGAGCGCGGTCGATCAGCACGTCATCGCGCGCCTCCGCGTCCCGGCGATGCTCGACGAGCTCCTCGACGAGCTGCCGCACTCCGACGCGGACATCCTCGACGCCGCGATCCGTCTGGACGCCAAGGGCCGGATCAAGCAGCTCGGCCACGCGTCGTCGCGCGTCCAGCTGTGCGGCGCCGACCAGCTCCACCTCGTCCGCGCCTCGGCGGCGCGCGCGAGGTCCGCCGGCTTCGCGGGGCCCGCGCGCCTGGTCATCGCGGCCACCGCCGCGCGGCTGGCCGTGCTCGGGCACACCGTCCTCTCCCTCGCCGACGCGCTGCCGCCGGCCGACCCGGCGCCGCCGCTGCCCGTCCCGCACGCGCTCTCGACGCTCCGCCTCGGCGACGGCGTGGAGCTCGAGGTCGTCGCGTTGCCGCTCGTGCCCGCCTACGCGCCGCTGTGGCCGATGGCGCTCGCGGGCGCCGCGATCGTCGTCCGCCTCGACGAGGGCGCCGCGCAGCCGCTCGAAGAGGCCTGCGGGTCCGTCTCCGTCGGGATCCTCGACGCGCGCGCCGTGTTCGGCGTCGTCGACGAGTCGAGCCCGGTGCAGATCGCGAGCCTGATCCGCACGGCGCTCGACGCCGACTCCGGCGGCTGACTCCGTCGCCCCGCGGACGCCGCCGATCCAGGGGCCACGCGCGCCCGAGACTCGCCGCGCGATCCGGCGAAAGGGATCCAGTGATACGGCCTTCGACCAGCGCGCGCGCCGGGACGAAGACGCTCGCGCCTCCACGAACGGCGAGGATTCGTCCTCCGCCGCTCCCGCGCGAGCCCCGATCTGGATCGCCCGTACCCCGGCCGCCCGTGCGGTACGAGCGTTGCACACCTGCTCGTCGTGGCTGACCGATCGAGGATGTCTGGATCCATGGGCTCGCACGGAGCGCTCCGCGACGTGAGCCGCGCGCGCGCGACGGGCCTCCGGTCCACGGGGAGCGGGGAGCCGCCGCAGGCGGGACGCGCGATGGTCCTCGCCGGGCGCTACGCGCTGCGGGCAGAGCTCGGCCGCGGCGGCTGCGCCGTCGTCTACGAGGCTCACGACCTCCGGCTCGGCCGCCTCGTCGCCTTGAAGATGGTCAAGAGCAACGCCCGCGACGCGCAGGCGAACGCTCGTCTCGCGCGCGAGGCCCGCGCCGCCGCCGCGATTCACCACCCGAACGTCTGCGGGCTCTCGGACGCCGGCTACCTCGAGGACGGGCGCCCCTACCTGGTGATGGAGCGCCTGCACGGCGAGACGCTCACCCACTGCCTCCACCGCCTCGGGCGCCTCTCGGCGACCGACGCGATCGACATCGCCCTCCAGCTGCTCTCGGCGCTCGACGCCGCGCACGCGCTCGGCGTCGTCCACCGCGACGTGAAGCCCGACAACGTCTTCCTCGTCCCGCGCAACGGGTGCGGGCCGCTCGTGAAGCTCCTCGACTTCGGCATGTGCCGCCGCGCCACGCCGATGCTCCGCGACGACGCGACGCTCACGCGCGCCGGCCAGGTCGTCGGCACACCCGAGTACATGTCGCCCGAGCAGGTCTCCGGCAAGCGCAACTTCGACGCGCGCATCGACCTCTACGCCGTCGGCGTCATCCTGTACGAGGCCCTCTCCGGCCAGCGCGCGTTCCCCGGCAAGGACGCGCGCGAGGTCGTCGTCTCGGTGCTCGTCCGCGCGCTCCCGCCGCTCCGCTCGATCTGCCCCGACGTCCCGCCGGTGCTCGACCGGATCGTCGCCCGCGCGATGGAGCGCGACGCGTCGTTCCGCTACTCGTCGGCGGCCGAGTTCCAGGGGGACCTCCTCGAGGCGAAGGCGGCCCTCAACGCGCGCCGCCTCCGCGGGATCCAGACCGGGCGCCACCCCGTCGATCACGGGCACGCGCGGCAGCAACCCCACGAGGGCGAGTGGGAAGAGCCGACGCGGCAGCTCCGCCCCTCGCGGCGCTCGGCCTGACGCGGCGTCGTCACCACCGCTGGCTGACGGCCGAGAACTCCGGCATCTCGCTCTCGAGGCGAGGCCGGACCGCGGCGTTCGCCTCCTCCGCGGGACGCAGATCGAGCTCGACGTCGTTCGGCGGGTGCACGCCGTCGATGAACGACGGCCGGTCGCACGAACGCCGCGCGCGCATGCGGCGCACGGCCCCAACGGCGAAGAATGTCACACCCGCGAGGGCGACACCCACGGCGATACCCCCGAGGAAGAACGGCATTTCTTGGAGATCGGAGCGCATCCGCTCCCGTGACGCAGAAACCACGCCAGCCCGAGCGTCGCCTCGAGCGCGAGCGTACGGCGCGCGCGCGCGGTCAGCCCTCGACGGTCGTCCCGATCGGCTCGCCGAACACCACCCGCTTGATGTTCCCCGGCGTCGTCAGCTTGAACACGCGGATCGGCATGTTGTTGTCACGGCAGAGCGTGGCCGCGGTCGAATCCATGACGCCGATGCGGTCGTTGATGAACCGGTCGAACGCCATGCGGTCGTACATCTGCGCGTCGGAGTACTTCACCGGGTCCTTGTCGTAGACGCCCTCGACCTTCGTGGCCTTGAAGAGGGCGTCGGCGTGGACCTCCATCGCGCGGAGCGCGGCCGCGGTGTCGGTCGAGAAGTACGGGTTGCCCGTGCCCGCCGCGAAGATGACGAAGCGCCCCTTCTCGAAGTGACGGATGGCGCGGCGCCGGATGTACGGCTCGGCGATCTGCCGGATCTCGATCGCCGTCTGCACCCGCGTCGGGACCCCGGCGCGCTCGAGCGCGTCCTGCAGGGCGAGCGAGTTGATGACGGTGGCGAGCATGCCCATGTAGTCGCTCTGCGCGCGGTCCATGCCGGCGCTGGCGCCCTTGAGGCCGCGGAAGATGTTGCCGCCGCCCACGACGATGCCGACCTGGACGCCCGCGTTCCAGACCTCGGCGAGCTCCTGCGCCGTGGAGCTGAGGACCTCCGGTTGGATCCCGAAGCCGCCGGTCGAGCCGCAGAGGGCCTCACCGCTGAGCTTCAGGATGATGCGCCGGTAACGGAGGCGGGAGTCGCGCGCGGGGGGCGCGACGGTGTCGAGGCGTGGACCGGACAGCGGCCCTTGGAGAGGATCGCGCATGACGGGGCCGGTGCTTACCCGTCGCGGCCCGCGCGCGCAACACCGAGCAGCGCGGCGGACGCCGGCGCTTCGGCGCGCGCGCGGGCGTTGTGCTAGCTTTCGGCGCCGTGACGAGCCCTGAGCGGGACCAGAGCCCTCCGTGGAGCATGCGCCGGCGCCGCGCCGTCGCGCTGACGATCGCCGGCGCCGTCCTCGTCGCCGGCGCGGTCGTCGGCGGCTGCAAGTCGTGCGACGAAAAGAGCGGCTCGGACGCCGGGACCTCCCCGACGACGCTGCTGACGAACGAGCAAGCCGCGCAGGTGCTGGCGAAGGTCGGCGACAAGACCATCACGCTCGGCGACTACACGGCCGCGCTCGAGCACATGGATCAGTTCGATCGGCTCCGCTACCAGTCGCCCGAGCGGCGCAAGGAGCTGCTCGACGAGATGATCACGGTCGAGCTCCTCGCGATGGAGGCCACCGCCAAGGGCTACGACAAGGATCCGCTCGCCCAGCAAGAGCTCCGGGCGATCCTGCGCGACGCGATGCTCGCCGAGGCGCGCAAGGGCGTGGTGACGCCGGCCGAGGTGCCCGAGTCCGAGGTGCGCGCCTGGTTCGAGGCCCACCGCGACGAGTACAAGGACCCGGAGCGCCGCCGCGTCTCCGTCGTCGTGCTCGCGAGCGCGGCCGAGGCCGAGGCCGTCCTCTCGGCGGCGACCGCGGACAAGCCGGACAAGGTCGTCGAGTCGGCGCGGTGGGGCGAGCTCGTCCGAGGTAAATCGCTCGATCCGCAGGCGCGAGCCAACGTCCCGATCGACCTCGCGGGCGACCTCGGCATCGTCTCGCCTCCGGGTGATCCGCGCGGCGACAACCCGCGCGTCCCCGCCGAGGTCCGCGCGGCCGTCTTCGCCGTCGACGCGCTCGGCGGCGTCCACGACAAGGTCGTCGCCTCGGAGAACCGCTTCTTCGTCGTCCGCCTCACGCAGAAGATCCCGCCGCACGAGCGCTCTTACGAGGAGGCGGAGCGCACCATCCGCGTGAAGCTCGCGCAAGACAAGCTGCGCGCCAAGGAAGACGAGCTCATCGCCGAGCTGAAGAAGGACGTGAAGGTGGAGATCGACGAGGCGGCGCTCGCGACGGTGAAGGTCACCGGGGCCCCGTCGGGCGCGCCGGCTCCCTCGAGCGCCCCCGCGTCGAGCCTCCCGTCGCTCTCCGACGCGGGTCGCTGAGCCGTGACCGTCGTCTCGCCCGACGCGCTCGTCCGCGGCAAGGCCGCGACCGACTGGCAGGCGCAGCTCCGCGACTCCGCGCGCAGCGTCGACGACCTCGCGAAGGCGCTCGCGCTGACGCCCGACGAGATCGAAGGCGCGCGCCGGGCGGAGCGCGAGGGCCTGCCGATCGCCGTCACGCCGTATTACCTCGCGCTCTGCGACCGCGACGATCCCACATGCCCGATCCGCCTCCAGTGCGTCCCGCGCGCGCTCGAGGCGGTCACGGCCCACGGCGACATGGTCGATCCGCTCGGCGAGGTCGAGCACGAGGTCGCGCCGCACCTCGTCCGCCGCTACCCCGATCGCGTCCTCTTGCTAGCGACGGATCGCTGCGCCGTCTACTGCCGCTTCTGCACGCGCTCGCGCATCGTCGGCGACGGCGGCGGGCCGGCGCCGCTCGATCGCCTCGAGCCGGCGTTCGCCTGGATCGCCGCCCACCCCGAGATCCGCGACGTCATCGTGAGCGGCGGCGATCCGCTGGCGATGGCCACCGAGCGCGTCGCCCGGCTCCTCGCGCGCGTGCGCGCCATCCCGACCGTGGAGACGATCCGCCTCGCCACGCGCGTCCCCGTCACGCTGCCGATGCGCGTGACGAGCGAGCTCGTCGACGCGCTCCGCGAGCACCACCCGATCTGGGTGATGACGCACTTCAACCACCCCAAGGAGCTCACGCCCGAGTCCATCGCCGCGTGCACGCGGCTGGTCGACGCCGGGTTCCCGGTGATGAACCAGTCGGTGCTCCTCGCCGGCGTGAACGACGACGCCGACGTCCTCGAGGCGCTCTTCCGCGGCCTCGTGCGCGCGCGCGTCCGCCCGTACTACCTGCTCCAGGCCGATCCCGTCCGCGGCACGAGCCACCTCCGCACGCCGCTCGCGCGCGGCCTCGCGATCATGGAGCGCCTCCAGGGTCGCCTCTCCGGGATCGCGCTGCCGAAGTTGATCTGCGACACCCCCGGGGGACGCGGCAAGGTCCCGCTCACGCCCGACTACGTCGTCGCGCGCGAGCCCGGTCGGACGGTGCTCCGGACGTTCCGCGGCGAGGAGGTCGCCTACCTCGATCCGCCCGATCCGGGCTCGCCCGACTGACGCGCACGGACGGGCCCGCGGACGCCGCGCGCGGTTCGCTCCGGGGCGTCGCCGCGCCGCAACCGGGTGGTCGCGGCGTCCCGGACTGATGTAACCTCGCGCGCAATGGCCCTTTTGCCCCCGCGCGTGCGCCGTCGTGTCTCGGCAGCCGTCACCGCGCTGCTCTTGCCCTCCGCCGTCCTCACGACGTCGACGTCGTTCGCACAGGGCTCCGACGCCAAGGCCTCGCTGGCCGACGCCGACAAGGCGGTGAAGTCCAAGGACTGGGCGACCGCGGCGCGCTCGTTCGACGCCGCGAACAAGGCGGACCCGAGCAGCGCGGCGCTCGAGGGCCTCGCGAACGCGTATTACCAGGGCGGTCAGCTCGGCGAGGCCTTCACGGCGTACGCCGAGTGGCTCGAGAAGTACGGCGCGAAGGCGCCCGCGGCGAAGAAGAAGACCGCCGAGGCCCGGATCAAGGAGCTCGGCGCGAAGACGAGCGAAGTCACGATCCTCGTCAACGAGCCGGGGGCGCAGATCGCCGTCGACGACAAGCCCGTCGGCGCCTCGCCGCTCCTCGGCCCGCTGCGCGTGGCCGCCGGGCCGCGGCGGATCCGCGTGACGAAGGACGGCTTCCTCCCGTTCGAGCAGGCGCCGAACCTCGGCGGGAACACGGCGACCAGCGTCCAGGTCACGCTCACGCCCGCGTCCACCAAGGGCAAGCTGGTCGTGCGCGAGAAGACCGGCAAGTCGATCCGCGTCACGGTCGACGGCGTCGACATGGGCGACGCCCCCTGGACCGGCGAGGTCGAGGCCGGGCAGCACGAGATCGGCGCCCGCGCCGCCGGCCTCGTCGCGACCCCGCAGCGGGTCGACGTCGAGCGCGGGAAGACCCACGACGTGGAGCTCGTCGCCTCCGCCAACAGCGCGTCGGTGAAGATCGGCACGAGCGACGCCAAGGGCCTCATCTACATCGACGACAAGCTCGTGGGGGAGGGCAGCTTCATCGGCGACGTCCCGGCGGGCACCCACAAGCTGAAGATCACGCGCGAGGGCTACGATCCGTTCGAGGAGGAGCTCGTCGTCAAGGAGCGCGAGCCGCTCGCCCGCACCGTCACGCTGAAGCTCAGCTCGACGATCTCGACGGGGCCGGTGCAGGAGGTCGAGCGCCTCGAGGGCGTCTACGGCGGCTTCGGCTTCATCGGGCTGCTGACGCCGGGCGGCACGGGCAACTCGATCGAGAACCAGTGCGAGTCGAAGGGCGACTACGACGCCCTCGTCTCGTGCGACGCGCCGGGCGGCCTCGGCGGCGGCCTCGGCGGCTTCGTCGGCTACCACTGGGATCCGGTCGGCATCGAGCTCTACCTCGCCGGTCACTACGACCAGCGCACGATGAACAACGACTGGAACGCCGCCAACACCGATCCCGGGCTCGGGCCGGATCCGGCGCGCCTCGAGGAGTTCAACCTGCGACGCCTCGGCGGCATGGCCGTCGCGCGGGTCCGGCTCACCTGGCAGTCGTCGAAGATCCGGCTCGGCGTCGCCGGCGGGGCCGGCGTCTCCTACCGGACGATGTACCTCGAGCGCCTGACGACGGCGAAGGACTCGCCCCTCCGCGACGCGTACGTCAGCGACGGCCAGGGCTACGTGAGCCCGGTCGTGACGATCGAGCCTTCGGTGATGTACCGCCTCAAGCCCGGCGTCGCCGTCTCGCTCGGCCTGCAGGTGTTCTTCGAGACGCCGAGCTCGTTCCTCAACGGCCGCGAGACGCCGAGGACGCAGCAGGAGCCCGGCCACTCGCTCGGGCTCCGCGGCCTGACGACGCCGTCCTACGAGCTGGCGTCGAACGTCCAGGTCTTCGTCGGCCCCGTCCTCGGCATGATGTTCGGGCCCTGACGACCGGCGGCCGCCCGACGACGCCGCGTCGCGCGACCGATCTCGATGGGCCGCTCAGTTCGGCTCGCAGGCCTCTTTGTGCGCGAAGATCGGCACGGCGATCGGCGGCTGTTGGTAGATGAGCGCGAAGTCCGACGCCTGCGCGAGCGTGGTGCGGTAGGCCTCGCACGACGCCTGGCAGAGGAAGATGCGCTTCGTCCCCGAGCTGGGAGACGCCCCGTAGTTCCAGCCGGCGCCCGGAGCGCCCTCGGCGGTGCAGGCCGCGTTCCACGCCACCTTCGTGGTCGTGCCGAGCAGCGGATCGCTGAACGAGATGGTGTCCTTCTCGGCCACCGGGGCGCGCGCGTTGTCGGCGACGTCGTAGACGCACGTGGCGAGCGAGTTGATGACCTGCTGGAACGAGTCCTTCGCGTTCTTCTTCGTCCCGCGCGCGTCGGGGTTCGGCGGCGTCGCGCTGCCCGCCGTCACGAGCGAGAAGAGGCCCGGATCGAGCACGTCGTCGGTGAGCGACTTCGTCGGGTCGGTCTTCGCCAGCTGGATCACGTAGGTGTTGATCGGCTTCGTCGGATCGGCCGGCGCCGTCCGCGCAGCCTCGGCGAGCGTCGCCGGCGTGCCGGCGATGGATCCGCACGACTCGGCGTTGAAGTCACGGTTGCCGATGACCACGACCGCGCGCTTGAAGTACGTCGAGTTGGGGAGGGCGCTCAGCGCCGCGTAGCTGCTCGCGAGCGCGCCCTCGTAGCTCGGCGCGCCCGGCAGGAGCGCGCCCGGATCGTTGGCGATGCCGAGGAAGCTGTCGATCAGCTTCACTCGCCCGGTCGCCGCCGCCTCGAACGGGAAGAGCGGCGCCGCGTTCTCCGCGCAGCCGCCCGCGACCGGCGCGTAGAGGAGGCTGAGGTCGGTCTTCTCGAAGGCCGGATCCTTGAGCGGCAGCTCGACCGCCTGGATCTCGTCGGCGTTGAAGAACGCCGAGTGCGCCTGGGTGTTGTCGACGACGACCATGAGCGCGGCGCGCGGCGGCTTGAGCTCGACGACGCCGCAGTCGTCGGGCGGCGTCGGGTTCGACGACACGCCGCCGTCCCCGGCGCCCATCTGCGCCACCTGGTCGGCCGCGCAGAACGGCTGCGAGATACGCTTCGCCTGGCACGTGCCGCTCGCGCGCACCGCCGTGATGCGGTGGCCCGAGGCGCAGAACCCGCAGTTGGTCGTGCAGCCCGGCGCCTTGTACCGCGTCTCGCAGACGTCCGACTTGCAGTCGGCGTTCGCGTCGCACGCGGCGCCGAGGTCGGCGCCCGCGGGGTTCGCCGGCGTCCCCTTGACCATGTCGCAGAGCCCCGGCGCGAGGCGGAAGCGCTGCGGGTTGGCCGGGTCGGGGATCACGAAGCCCTCGTCCGGATCCAGGTCGAGGACCTCGCGGTTAAGGCCGCCGTCGTAGACGATCTCGACGTTCGTACCGTCCCAGGGCGTCCCGGCCGCGAGCGGCTCGCAGCGCCCCTTCTTGGCCGGCGGGACCGCGCCGGGATCGACCACCGTGCAGCTCTTGCTCGGGCACTCTTCGGCGGTCTCGCACGGGACCTGGCGGAACGGATCGGCGAGCGGATCGACCGGCGGCGGCGCGCTCGGCGAGTTGGCGACGGCGTACGTGCACGTGTCGGGGTCGACGAGGATCGCCGGCGCCGCCGCGCCGAGGCAGAGCTGCGAGGAGAAGCAGTCGCCGCCCGTCCCGTCGACGAGCTCCGGCGTGTAGCGCGCCAGCGCCTCGGGATCGACGAGCGTGTCCGAGACGCATCGGCCGCCCTTGCACGTCTCGTTGTCGCCGCACGCCTTGTCGTAGCAGGAGTACTTGAGCGGCATCGGCAAGAAGAGGATCTCGTCCCGCACGTACGGCTGCCGGCTGCGCCGCAAGATGCGGGCGCCGTTCTCGCCGATCTTCGGCTGCGCGCAGAACGCGTAGAGCGGGTTGTCCGACGCCGGATCGAAGTCCTCGGTCAGACCGACGATCGTGTAGGTGATCGGCAGGTTCGTGTTGAGCGCGTTCTCGTTGCTCGGGTACGCGCCGAGGCTCCGCGGGAGCTGCACCTTGCCGTCGTAGACCTTGTACCCCTGGCAGAAGGTCTGGAACCCTCCGACATTCACCTCGACGCGGATCGCCTTCAAGTCGCGCGGCACGGTCATCTGCGTCGAGATGCCCGCGACGTACTGCGTCGCCTTCTTGGCCTCGCAGCCGGACGAGAGGACGGTGGCGCCGAGGCCGAAAACACCGACGATCGTTGCGCGACGGACGAAGGAACGCATGCGTCTATGCTCCGAAGAAGAACGACTGCTCAACGTGACATGAGAGCCTGGGTCGAGCGAGTCGACCAAACGTGTGACGCGACGGCCGACCGGTTCGACGCCCTCAAAAGCTGAAACCGGGCGCGCTCTGCGTCCCGACCTTGAAGGGCGCGAGCGTCCCGTCGACGGGCTGCTGGTCGGGCGGGGTGGCGAGGAGGACGATGCCGACGGTGAGCGCCGCTCCCACCACGAGCGAGCCGATGAGCCAGGGCACGAAGCTCGTGTTGCGATCCTCGTTCAGCGTCGCGCTGACGGAGCGCTCGCCGCCCTTCGGGACGTCGACGTCGTAGCTCCACGTGTAAAACCCCTGCTTCTTCACGACCACCTGGTGGGTGCGCGCGTCGACCGGTCCCTCCCAGCGCGTCGCGCCGACGGGCTTGCCGTCGATCTCGATCGTGGACCCCTCGGGCTTCGCGAGGACGACGAGCTTGCCCTTCTCCTGCTCGGGCGCGAGCTGCAGGGTCAGGTTCAGGATCTCGCCGTCCTTCACGATCGCGCTCTGGGTCGCGGTGACGTACCCCGGGGCCTCGGCCGAGAACTGGTGCGGGTCGGCCGTGACCACGACCTGGCCGGCGTAGGGCGCGGGGCCCACCTCCTTGCCGTCGATCTTCACCACCGCGTTGGCCGGGCCGACGACCGAGACGTTGACGCGCGAGGTCTTCACGAGCGGCTGGAGCTTGAGCGTGACCGTGCCCTTCGCGCCGCCGGCGAGCTGGATCGACTCGACGGCCTCGGCGAAGCCCGGCTTGACCGCGCGGACGCGGCGCTCGCCGATCTGCACCGTGATCGGGCCGGGGAGCTTCGCGTTGTCGATCTTGTCGTTGTCGATGAAGACCTCGGCGTCCTTCTCGCTCACGTCGATCGTCACCTCGGCGACCAGGCGCTCGAGCCCGGCGATCGCCGCCTTGACGTCGCTCTCCTCGCTCGGGCTGAGCTGGCCCTTCCCCTCGGCGAGCTCGCGCTTGAACGTCTCGAGCGCCGCGGCGTAGCGGCCGAGCTCCTTCTCGGCGACGGCGAGGTTGAAGAGGACCCGCGGGTTCTTCGAGAGGTCGTAGGCGGCCTTGAAGCTGGTGCGCGCGCCGTCCCAGATCTTGCGCTGCGCGAGCGCGACGCCCGCGTCCCAGTGCCCGCGCGCCTCGAGCGGCAGCGAGTCTCGGATCGATTTGGGCGCCTGCGCCCAGGCGGTCCGCGTCGTCGAGACCAGGACCGGCGGGACGACGAGCGTGATCGAGACAGCGAGGGCGATTCTTCGGGCCGAGCGCATCATGTTCGGATCTCGGGGTCAGGCTAATTCAAGAGCGGGGTCTCGTGGGCCGTGTTTGTCGACGCCGCGCGGAGAATCGTGGCGCGCACGAGCCGAGCCCGCGCGCTCAGTTCTTGATCTTCGTGTCGAGGCCGAAGTCCGACGCCGCCGGCGTCGTCGACGTCGGCGGAGGCTTCGCGGGCGGCGGCTTCGCCGTCGTGACGACGCTCGCGCTCGGCGGGACGGCCGACGACGGGGCCTCGGGCGCGGGCGACGACGAGGCCGCCGTCGGCGTCGTCGATGCGGCCGCCGACGCCGACGGCGGCGGGAGCACGGCGGTCACCGGCGGAGGCGGCTCCGGAGCGGGCGTCGCCGGGGTCTTGTCGCCTCGCGTGACGACGAAGCCCACGCCCGCCGCGAGGCCGAGCACGGCGACGAGCGGCAAGGCGTAGACGAGCGGAGAGCGGCCCGGCGACGACGCTCCCTGCTCGACCGCCGTGGCGTCGCGCGTCGCCCCGAGGTCGGTCTGGGCGCCGGTCGCCGGCCTCGCCGGGGGGCGCTCGCTCGGCGCGCGCGACGTCCGCGGCTCGAGCTCGAGCTGCGTCCGCCCGAGCGCCTCGTCGGGGCTCGCGCGCATCGAGAAGAGCTCCGGCACGGCGGCGACGTGCTCGGGCGAGGGGATCTTCCCGTCGACCTTGAGCACCTCGGTCTTCGACGGCGACGGCTTCGGCGGCTCGACCAGGATCTCGGTGACGGGCGCCCCCTTCTGCACGTCCGTCGTCGGACGGTTCGCCATCAGGTCGGTGCCTTGCCCCCGCTGGAGCTGCGAGAAGGCGGCCATGGAGGTGGGCAGGCCCTCCATCGGGATGATCGAGTCCTTCGCCGGCGGCTTGAAGCCGCGCATGCGCTCGATGAGCGCCAGCGACTTGCCGCTGGCGAACGGCGCGAGCGCCTCGGCCATCGCGACCGCGGTGGCGTAGCGGTCGTTCGCCTCGCGCGCGAGCGCCTTGTGCACGATCGCGGCGAGCTCGTCGGGCAGCTCGGGCCGCGTCTGCTGGATCGGGGGCGGATCCGCGGTGAAGAGCTGGAAGAGGATCTCGGTGAACTCGCCGCTCTCCGAGAAGAACGGGGTGTGCCCGCAGAGAAGCTCGTAGAGGATCACGCCGACCGAGTAGAGATCCGAGCGCGTGTCGACGTCGCGCGGGCTCCGCGCCTGCTCGGGCGACATGTAGAGCGGCGTCCCGAGCGCCGAGTTCGTCTGCGTGAGCGACGAGCTCCCCGGCTGGACGACCTTGCTGATGCCGAAGTCGAGGATCTTGACGAAGTCCTCCTCGCCGTCGTGCGTCACCACGAAGCAGTTGGACGGCTTCATGTCGCGGTGGATGATCCCGATCGCGTGCGCGGCCTGCAGCCCGCGGAGGATCTGCACGACGAAATGGACCGCGCGCTCGATCGGGAGGCCCGACGGCCCGTCGCGGGCGAGCAGGTCGGCGAGGTCGAGGCCGTAGAGGCACTCCATCAGGAGGTACGGCGTCCCGTTGGGCAAGAGCCCGACGTCGGTCACGGGCAGGACGTGATCGCTCTTGATGGCCTTGCTCGCGCGGCCCTCGTTGACGAAGCGCTCGACCGCCCCCGGGAACGTCATGAACTGTGGGTTCATGAACTTCAGCGCGAGCGTCCCGCCGAGGACGACGTGCGTGGCCCGCGCGACCGCGCCCATGCCGCCTTCGCCGAGGATCTTCTCGATCTTGTACTTGCCGTCGACGATCTCACCGGCGGCGGGGTACGGGCTGGGGGCGGCGTACGGCTCGGTCATGATCCCGAGACGAGAATAGGAGGGGTCTCCGACGGAAGCCAGCCGTCCCGTGGACTTGGCTGCCACCCGGACGGACGACGGATCCCGCTGTCATGGGCCGCGCGGGCACGCTATGAAGCCCGGCGCGATGTCCGAAGCACCTCGAAGCCCCAACCTCCCCTCGCGACCGCCCGGACCGCACATCGAGCGGCTCGATTCGATGAACGCGAAGGCGCTCCTCGGCGGCGGCGCCGACCGGATCAAGAAGCAGCACGAGTCCGGCAAGCTCACCGCGCGCGAGCGCATCGACCTCCTGCTCGACCCCGGCTCGTTCGTCGAGCTCGACCGTTTCGTCACGCATCGGTCGACCGATTTCGGGATGCAGGACCAGAAGGTCCTCGGCGACGGCGTCGTCACCGGGTGGGGCCTCGTCGACGGCCGCAAGACGTTCGTGTTCGCGCAGGACTTCACCGTCTTCGGCGGCTCGCTCTCGGGCGCGTACGCGCAGAAGATCTGCAAGGTGATGGACCTCGCGATGAAGGTCGGCGCGCCCGTGGTCGGGCTCAACGACTCCGGCGGCGCGCGCATCCAGGAGGGCGTCGAGTCGCTGGCCGGCTACGCCGACATCTTCCTCCGCAACACGCTCGCGAGCGGCGTCGTCCCGCAGATAAGCTGCATCATGGGGCCGTGCGCCGGCGGCGCCGTGTACTCGCCCGCCATCACGGACTTCATCCTGATGGTCGAGGGCACGAGCTACATGTTCATCACCGGCCCCGACGTCATCAAGACGGTGACGCACGAGGAGGTCACGAAGGAGGACCTCGGCGGCGCCCACACGCACGCGAGCAAGAGCGGCGTCTGTCACCTGACCGCGCCCGACGATCGCACGAGCATCGCGCAGACGCGCGAGCTGCTCTCGTTCATGCCGTCGAACAACCAGGAGGACCCGCCCTACAAACCCTCGAGCGATCCGCCGCTCCGCGAGGTCCCCGAGCTCGACACGATGATCCCGCTCGAGTCGAACAAGCCGTACGACGTCAAGGACGTCATCCGGGCGGTGGTCGACGACGGGCACCTGTTCGAGATCGCCGAGGCGTTCGCGTCCAACATCGTCGTCGGCTTCGCGCGCATCGGCGGCCGCGCCGTCGGCGTCGTCGCGAACCAGCCGGCGGTCCTCGCGGGCGTGCTCGACATCGACGCCTCGATGAAGGCCGCGCGCTTCGTCCGCTTCTGCGACTGCTTCAACATCCCGCTCGTCACGTTCGTCGACGTGCCGGGCTTCCTCCCGGGCACCGACCAGGAGTACGGCGGGATCATCAAGCACGGCGCGAAGCTCCTCTTCGCGTTCGCCGAGGCGACGGTGCCGAAGGTGACGGTGATCCTCCGCAAGGCCTACGGCGGCGCGTACGACGTCATGGCGTCGAAGCACATCCGCGCCGACGTGAACCTCGCGTTCCCCACCGCCGAGATCGCCGTCATGGGTCCCGACGGCGCGGTCAACATCGTCTACCGCCACGAGATCGCCAAGGCCGCCGATCCGGCGAAGGCGCGCGCCGAGTTCATCGCCGACTACCGCGAGAAATTCGCCAACCCGTACAAGGCGGCCGAGCTCGGCTTCGTCGACGAGGTCATCTATCCCCGGACGCTCCGGGCGCGGCTCCACCGCTCGCTCGAGCTCTTGAAGGACAAGAAGGACTCGAACCCGCCGAAGAAGCACACGAACATCCCGCTCTAGGCCCCGCGGGGTCTTTCGCGTCCGCGGGGCTCGCGGCTCCGCGTCCTGGGCTCACGGGCTCGGCGCGCCGGGCGGACGTTCGCGCCATCGACCCGCGGGCGCCTCCGACGGCCGGCGCCGGCGCGCTGGATCGTCCGTCCATCGGCGAAGCCGCCGGCACGCAGGCGCCGAGGCGATTTCCTTTACATTGTAAGACTACAGTGTAGGCACATGCCTTGCTCGACCTCGGGCATGGTCCGCCACGCCTCGCGCCTCCCCCTCGTCGCCCTCGCCGCCGGAGCCCTCGCGATCGGGTGCGTCGGGAGCGAGCCCGAGGACGACGACGTCGCCGCGGAGGCGGACGCGGAGCTGCGGCGCTACGAGGACGCGCCGTTCGAGCGCCCCGAGGTCGGCCTCCTGCGCCGCGCGGGGAGCTACTGCACGGGCACGCTGATCGGACCGCGCACGGTGCTCACCGCCGCCCACTGCGTCGGCTTCGCGTCGGCGATCGCCGCGCCCTCGGCCCCGCCGATCGGGACCTTCACCATCGAGCGATCGGCGGGCGACGCGATCGCGATCGGCTACCACCGCCACCGCGCCGACGCCGGCGCGCTCGACGTCAAGTTCGACATCGCGGTCGTCCAGCTCGACGCCCCCGTCCCCGCGGACGTGGCGACGCCCGCCGTCATCGCGGAGGAGTGGCCCAGCGAGCGGCTCACCGTCTACGGCTACGGCCGCTACGGCGCCGGCTGCAAGGGACGCGACGCGTCGCCGGCGAAGCGCAAGACCACCGTGCCGCCGAGCTTCCCCTGGGTGAAGGCGACGACCTGCCCGGGCGACTCGGGCGGTCCGTACTTCCAGGGCGCGACGAACCGCGTCGTCGCGACCGTGAAGGGCGACGGGCTCGGCCTCGAGTGGGTCGGCGACGCCGTCCAGCACCGCGCCTGGATCCTCGCGCGGCGCGCCGAGTCCGAGCGCGGCGCCCTCGTCGCCGAGTAGGCGCTCGAGGATCATCGCGTCCGAAACTTGGCCCGAGCGCTCATTCCTCCCTATCCGAGAGGGGTCCCGGAGGAAATCCATGAGCACTACACATGATCGCCGAGCGCCGGGAACGGCGCGCATGCCGTTCGACGCGATGGTTGAGGTTGGGGGCGCGCTCGGCCCCTCGTTCGAGGCGCAGGCGGTCAACCTGTCCGAGGAGGGCATGTCGCTCCGCACGGCGTACCTCCCCGAGGTCGGCCAGCCCGTGATGTGCCGCTTCGACGCGGGCCAGGGGATGACCGTCATCGCCGCCGGCGAGGTCCTATGGAAGGACGACATGGGGGACGGAGGCGAGTTCGGCATCCGCTTCACCAACCTCGACGCCGCCAGCACCGTCGCGCTCCAGCGCATCGTCGGCATGGCCGAGGAGGGGCAGCTCCCGCCGGCGACGGACGCGGGCCGCAAGGTGCGCCTGCACATCGAGGGGCTCGCCTCGCCGATGCGCGCCCGCATCAAGGACCAGATGGCCTTCGGCGTGACCGCGTACAGCGAGCTCGGCTTCCTCCAGATGGGCAAGCCGCTCGAGCTCGAGGACGCCGTCTCCGGGCGACGCCGGCCGGCGCTCATCGATCGCGTCGAGGTGGAGCTCGGCGAGGGCTCGCGGATCCCGCAGCTCGTCGTCTCGCTCCGCTACGACGACGAAGACGGCCGCGCCGCCTCGCTCGCGGCGGTGGAGGTGCCGATCGAGGCGCCCGGCGACCCGACGCCGCGCGATCACGCCCCCGCGATGGAAGCCTCCGCGGAGGACGAGCACGAGCCCGAGCCGCGCGACGAGCCCGAGGCGCACGCCGAGCCGCCGACGGCCGAGGCCCGGACGGCCGCGGACGACGCGAGCCTCGAGGAGGAGTCGAACGGGCTGAAGAGCGCGTTCGCGCGCAACGCCGCCAAGGTGACGCCCGCGGTCCTCGCGTGGGCGAAGCGGGCCAAGGTGACGGCGGCGCTCCTCGCGGCGCGCGCGCGACGCGGCGCGGGCGGCGGCAAGGACGTCGAGATCCCGGTCCGGCGCACGACGGCCCCGGCGCCCGGCGGCGGGCTCCACACCTCCGGCCGCAAGGTCATCCGCGGCGGCACGGCCGACGAGCGCTTCGCCGAGGCGGCCGAGACGTCGCAGAAGAGCGGACTCTTGCCCATCACCAAGAAGAAGGCCGCCGTCGCCGCCTCGATCGGCGTCGCCGCGGTGCTCCTCTTCATCGCGCTGCGCAAGCCGGCGCCCGCGCCGCAGCTCGCGAGCGCGCCGCCCGACAACGCCGCGGTCGCGGCCGCGGACGCGCCGGAGCCCGCCGTCGCGGACGCCCCGCCGGCGAACGCGCCCGTCCCGCCGCCCGTCGATCCGCTCGCCGCCGCCGCGATGAACAACGGCGGCTCGAGCAGCTACCCGAGCCGCCCCGGCAAGCCGACGCCGTTCACCAACGGCCCGGTCGGCTCTCACCCCAACGTCATCAAGATCAAGATGGACGGCCCCGTCGAGGCGATCCTCGGCGCGACCCAGCCCACGGGCTTCACGATCGTGACGCCGAACCGCAGGGTGATGGATCCCACGAGCTCGTTCACCTCGAAGGACTCGCGCATCGAGGGCGTGCACATCGCCAACGAGGGCGGCAGCGCCGAGCTCAACGTCACCTTCAAGGACGGCGTGCCGAACTACGTCGTCCGCGCGCGCGGCGAGACGCTCGAGCTCGTCCTCGCGAAGCCCGGCGGCACGAGCAAGGCCGCCGCGAGCGTGAAGAGCGTGAAGAAGAAGGCGACGACGACCACCAAGAACAAGAAGCGCTGATCGTTCGCCTCGGCGGGCGTCGAGCGGGCCGGGAGCGAACGCTCTCGGCCCGCGCCGCTTCGTGCGCGGCGGGTCACGCCGCGCGTTCAGCGGCGTACAGCGACGGCCTCGCTCGTCACGCTCTCGAGCGGGAGGCGCTCGCGCGCGGCGATCTCGTAGATGCGCTCGAGGGCGCCCTCGAGCTCCGGGAGGTACTGCGCCGCCGTCTCGTGGTGGAAGCCGATCGAGACGACGACGTTCTTCCGGCGATCGCGCAGCCACACCCCCTTGTTGGCCTCGAAGGTCCCGACCATCTGATCGGCGGAGACGTAGTCCGCGAGCGCGCCGTTGTCGGGCACCTCGATCAGCTCCCCCGCGCTCGTCGCGATCGTGTAGGGCTGCGACGTCTCGGTCGTCCCCTCCCACAGCTCGCCGAGCCAGCCGAGGACCGGCGTCCCCTGGAGCTTCGGCTGGAGGAACGTCGTCGGCACGGCCGACTCCTCGTACAAGAGGCCCTCGGCGGCGACCGCCTCGCGCACCGCGTCCTTCGCCATCCATCCGCCGCAGCGGAAGCTCTTCGCGCGGCCGAAGCCTCGCGCCTCGAGCGTGTCGAGGCTGAAGCGCACGACCTTCCGGAGCTCCTCCGCCGAGTAGAGACTGATCGGCACCTCGTGCCCGCAGTCGTAGATGCACTCGTTCGGGCGGAGCGACGTGCCCCAGAACGTCGGCGCGCTCTTGAACGTCACGCCGGAGGCCTCGAACAGGCGCTTCCACCCGTGGATGTGGAGGGCGCTCTCGTCGCCGGGGGCGATGGTGCTCGCGATGCGCTCCCGCGCGTCCTCGTCGTGGGAGTCGCCCTTCGTGAAGTACGCCGCGTTGAGGAAGTGGACGACCTTCACCTGCGGGAAGCGCGCGTGGAGATCGCGCATCGCCTGGACGTTCGCGTCGCGCAGATCGCGCCCCTCCCAGTCGACGGTGACGAGGAGCTGGATCTTGCCGCGGCGGGTGAAGTCGTCGTCCCCGGTCGCCGGCTCGGCGTCGGTCGCCGCGGCGCACCCCGCGCCGAGCGCCGCCGCGCCGAAGACGAGCACCGCGCCGATCGCGCGCGAGAGACGAGCCCCGAATCCGTCGAGCGTTCGCATGACCACGTGTACGCACATGGTGTGCCGGCGCCCCATGATCCGAGGTGACCTGGAATTCATGGGGAATTCATCCGGCGTTCGGAGGCGCTTCAAAGGGTCGTGGATCTCTTCGGATCCACGATGCTCGCGCTATCCTCAGTCCCGGTCGAAGCTCCCTTGTCTCGGATCTTGCTCATCGACGACGACGCCTCGCTGCTCGACGCGCTGTCGATCGCGTTCGAGGACGCCGGGCACCAGGTGCTGACCGCGCCCGACGGCGCGCGCGGGCTCGAGCGCGTCCGGGCCGATCGCCCCGACGCGGTCGTGAGCGACGTCAACATGCCGGGGATCGACGGGCTGTCGCTCTGCAGGCGCCTCCGCGAGGCCGGCGACGCCGTGCCGCTCGTGCTGCTCACGTCGCGCGACAACGAGATCGACGAGGCGCTCGGCCTAGAGCTCGGCGCCGACGACTACGTCGCCAAGCCGTTCAGCACGCGCGTCCTGCTCGCGCGCATCTCGGCGCTCTTGCGGCGCGAGACGCGCAGGCGATCGCCGGAGGCCGAGCGACCGGTCGCGCGCGGCGCCCTCGAGCTGTTCCCCGAGCGGCTCGAGGTCCGGTACGCCAAGGCGCCGGTCGTCGTCACCGTGACGGAGTTCCGGCTCCTCGAGGCCTTCGCCACCCGCGCGGGCATCGTGCTGTCGCGCGAGCGCCTGCTCGACATCGTGCGCGGCGACGACTCGGTCGTCGCCGAGCGGATCATCGACACGTACGTGCGCCGGCTCCGGCGAAAGCTCGAGGCGGTCGACGCGTCGTTCGATCGGATCGAGACCGTCATCGGGGCGGGCTATCGCTGGAAAGACGATTGAGCTGGCAACTCAAGGTCGGTCCGTGGGTCCTCGGCGGCCGCTGGAGCTCCGTCTCCCGCCCGCGCGCCGCGGCGGCCAAGGCCGCGCGGATCTCGCACCTCCGGCCCTCGCTCCGCACGAACGCCCTCCTGATGGCGCTCGCGATGCTCGCGCTCCCGCAGCTCATCGTCGTGGGTTGGAGCCTGATGGAGCGCGACATCGGCGGCAAGCTTCAGTGGGAGGCGAAGACCTCGGCGGACGAGGCCGCCGAGGCGCTCGCGGCGTCCTCCGCGATCGCCGGGGCTCCCGCGGAGCGGCCGCTCGACGAGGGCGCGACGCGCGAGATCGAGGCGCGGCTCGACGAGATCGCGACGCGATGGGGCACGCGCGTCCGCGTGATCGACGAAGAGGGCCTGACGCGGTTCGACGCCGACGCCGATCGCAACACCGACCTCGTGCACCAGATCGGCACGCTCTTCTTCGGCCCCGACGGCGCGCCGACGCTCCGCGAGCTCGACGAGACGCTCGGCCCCGTGCCGAAGCGCGGCGAGGTCGTCAAGGCGACGGGGTGGGCGACCCCGGACGCCCCCGCTCCGCGCTCGCTGCCGGAGGGGAGCGGCCACGTCTACCCGTTCGTGCCGGCGCCGGCGCCCGACGACGGCTCCGCGGCGCCGGTGTCGACCGCCTTTCGGGAGCGCGCGCCGCCGCTCGACGGGACCGCCGTCGTCACGGGTTGCCGGACGTCGCCGGCCGGCAAGCTGCTCGTCTGTCACGCCGCGCGCGCGACGACGCTCGAGGGCCGTCCCCACGTCATCTACGTGCAGGAGTCGTCGCGCCGCGCCGTGCGCGCGCTCTACGACCTCCGCTACCACCTCGCGCGGCTGTCGATCGTGATGCTCCCGTTCGCGCTGGTCTTCTCGTGGTGGATGGGCCGGCGCATGGTCCGGCCGATCGAGTGGCTCCGCGAGCGGGTGCTCGAGAAGGCCCGGAGCGCGAACCCGCGCGCGGACATCGATCTCCACGGCGGAGACGAGGTCCGCGACCTCGCCGAGGCGTTCAACGGGCTGCTCGGCGCGCTCGACGAGCGCCGGCGCGCCAACGAGGCGTTCGTCGCCGACCTCGTCCACGAGTTCAAGAACCCGGTCGCCGCGATCCGGACCTGCGCGGAGTCGCTCGCCTCCGGCGCGGCGGACGAGAAGCGCGCCGCGCGGCTCGCGCGGATCCTCTCGGACTCGAGCGCGCGGCTCGACGCGCTCGTCTCGCAGTTCCTCGAGCTCGCGCGCGCCGAAGCCGGGATGCCGCGCGAAGACCGCGTCGACGTCGACGTCGGCGCGCTCGCGCGCGGCGTGACGCGCTCCTTGGAGCCCTCGTTCGAGGACGTCCGCTTCTCCGTCGACGCCGCGCCCGCGGCGACCGTCGTCGGCGTGGCGCCGCGGCTCGACTCGCTCGTCCGGAACCTCGTCGACAACGCCGCGTCCTTCGCCGGCCACGGCGGCGAGGTGCGCGTCGTCGTCCGCCGCGAGCCGGCCGCGAACGACCCGAACGGCATCGTCGCGATCGAGGTCTCCGACACGGGGCCCGGGATCGCGGCCGAGGACCTCCCGCGCGTGTTCGATCGCTTCTTCACCACGCGCGCGCTCGCGAGCGGCGAGCCCGCGGCGAGCCCGCGGCGAGACGGCAGCGGCCTCGGCCTCGCGCTCGTGAAGGCGGTCGCCGAAGCGCACGGCGGCGAGGTCTCCGCGCGCGGGGCGCCCGGCGAGGGCGCCACCTTCCGCGTGACGCTCCCCGCCAAGCCGTGACGCGCATCGGCGGACGCGGCGGACGCCGCGTGAGGCTCCACCGCGCCCGGCGCCCGTTCACGCCGCTTTCACCCCGGCCGGCGCGTCGTTTCATCGCCGCGCCCGACGTCGGCCATCTCGACGTCGCACCCTCGAGGCATGACAACGTTCGTCACGATCCTCGACATCGCCTGCGGTCGGCCGATCCCGGCCGAGGACTCCGGACGCGCGCGCCGCCTCCAGCTCGTGGTGTTCGCGCTGCTCGCGTCGCTCGCCTTCGCCGGCGCCTGGGGGCTCGCCGCCGGCAGCCAGGCGGCCGGCCTCGCGATCGCGAACCTCTACAAGGTGCCGATGGTGATCCTCCTCTCGTGCGTCTTCGCCGCGCCCGCGGGGCTGCTCGCCTGGCGGCTCTCGGGCGCGCCCGTCCGCGGGACCGATCTCGCGCTCGGCTTCTCGGGCGGCGTCTTCGGCGGCACGCTCGTCCTCGCGGTGCTCGCGCCGCTCGTCGCGCTCTACTACCAGTCGAGCGCGTGGGCGGGCCCGCTGCTCGGCATCGGCTCGGCGGCCCTGGCGCTCGTGGTGGGCACCGTGATGTTCGTCCGCGGGACGATCCGCCGCCTGCCGCCGGGCGCCCCCAAGCTCGCGGCGCTCCTCCCGGTCGTGGTCACGCTCGGGATGCAGCTCCTCACGCTGCTCCAGCTCGCGGCGATCGCCGCGCCGATCTTCCCCGAGCGCACGCCGTTCAGCGGCGGCATCGACCACCTCGCTCGATGAGGCAGGCACCGATGACCACCGCGCTCCTCCGCATCCCGGCGGTCCGGCTCGCCACGCACCTCCGCCGCCTCGGCGCGGCGGCGCTCGTCGTCGCCTCCGTCCTGACCGCGCCCGATCCCGCCCGCGCGTCCAGGGAGCAGACCGGCGACGACGACGGCTGCGCGCGCGACGGCGCCGACCTCCCGCTCGCCGGCGCTCACTTCGCCCCCCGGCGCGTCGAGGGCGGCGTCGCGTGGGACGCCCGCTTCGTCGTGGCGTCGGACGCGGCCTCCTCGTTCCGCGGCGGCGCGCTCCGCTTCGCCGCGCCGCTCCCGGCGGGCGAGGAGCTCGTCGCCGCGCCCGGCCTCGGCGCGATCGTCGAGGACGGCCGGATCGCCGGGCTCTGCGTCGGAGCGGGGGCGCGGAGCGGGCGAACCGTGCTCGCCTCGTTCTTCCAGCCGCTCTCCGGCGACGGCGCGAGCGCGCTCGGCGCGCCGATCGCGGCGGGCCGCGCCGTGCAGATCGTCGACACGTCGGTCGGCGACGCGCGGCTCGAGCTGGTCGGCGCCCCGCTCTTCGAGAAGCACGTGGGCTTCGTCGCGCCGCGCGCGGTAAGCCCGGGCGCGCGCGAGGAGGCGCGCCGTCTCGCCGGTGTCCGCGAGGACGTGAGCGCCAGCCCGATCTACCTGCGCGGCGAGGACGCGCGCGGCGGGCTGACGGTCCGCGTCGTCGACGCGCGCGCGCGCGCCGAGACGAGCGCGATCGCCGTGGGCGTCGCGTTCGCCGGCGTCGTCGGCGGCCTCGTCCTCGCGGCGCGGAGGCTGCGGCGCGCCGCGAGCGTCGAGCGCGCCGACGCGCTGCTGGCGTCCGAGATCGACGCCGCCGCGAAGGAGCCCGCCGGGTGACGAGGCCGCTCCCGCGGGGCCTGGACAGGTGCCCAGCGTGGTCCAAAAGGTATGACATCCGAGTCATGCGCAGGCGTCCGATGCCCTGGATCTTGTATTCGCGAGACGACAATTGACGACGATTCAAGGACATTGAAACTCGGCCCGGCATTTGCTTCCGAATGCCGTCGTGCTCATGGACCGCGACCAGATCCTTCGGCTTCTCCTGCCCTTGTGGGGCGTCGCGTTCGTAGCCGGCTTCATCCTGGCCTGCCGCTGAGAGAGCGTCCGTCGAGCCGAGCCCAAACGTGAGCGGAGGTGCGCTCTACCGCGCGCCCCGGCCCTTCCGGGTCGTGCGCGGGAGGGACGTCGTGCTGGTCGCCACGAGGTCCCACCCGTCGCGCTCCCCGGCGCGGAGGCGCGCGACGCCGGCGTAGGCGATCATCGCCGCGTTGTCGGTGCAGCTCGCGAGCTCGGGCAGGACGGCGCGGATGCCGTGCTCGGCGGCGAGCTTCGTGGTGCGCTCGCGGAGCTCGCTGTTCGCGGCCACGCCGCCGCCGAGCACCACGGTCGTCACGCCCTCGGCGCGCGCGGCCGCGACGAGCTTCTTGGCGAGCACGCCGGTGACGGCGGACTGGAACGACGCCGCGAGGTCCTCGAGCTCCTTCTCGCCGCTCGGCCGGCGCTCGCGGACGAGCGCGGCGACCTGCGTCTTGATCCCGGAGAAGCTCATCTCGAACGAGCGCGCGTGCGCCATCGGCAGCGTGAGCGGCACCGCGCGCGCGTCGCCGCGCTTCGCGAGCCGATCGATCACCGGGCCGCCCGGGTACCCGAGGCCGAGGAGCTTCGCGACCTTGTCGAACGCCTCGCCGGCCGCGTCGTCGCGCGTCGCGCCGAGCTCGCGCACGTCCGCGGCGCGCGGCCCGTCGACGCGGTAGATGGCCGTGTGACCGCCGGAGGCGAGGAGCGCGACGAACGGGAACGCGGGCGGCTCGGGCGACGTCTCGGCGCGGCGCAAGAACACCGCGAGCAGGTGCCCGACGAGGTGGTCGACGCCGACGAGCGGGAGACCGGCCGCCCACGCGAGGCCCTTGGCCGCCTGCACGCCGACGAGCAGCGCGCCGACGAGCCCCGGGCGGTTCGTCACCGCGATCCCGTCGAGCTCCTCGAGCGTCAGGCCCGCGCGCGCGAGCGCCTCGTGGACGACCGGGCCGAGGTTCCTCAGGTGGTCGCGCGACGCGAGCTCGGGGATGACGCCGCCGTACGGCGCGTGGGTGTCGATCTGACTCTGGACGACGTCGGAGAGGACGCGACCGCCGTCGTCCACCACGGCCGCGCCGGTCTCGTCGCACGACGATTCGATGCCTAGAACTCGCACGGTCCGAGCTGCCTGTAGAGGTTGAAGACGCCGAACAGCGGGCGCGACGTCCCCGGCGGCGGAGGCCCGGCGTCGGTCTGCGGCGCGCCGCGGATGAGCCGCACCTCGACGTGATCGGTCTGCATGAGCGAGACGATGACCATCACGTCTTGCGCTTCGGCCTCGCCGCCGTCGCCGGGAGAAGGCGACGCGGCGTAGACGAGGTTCTGCACGCGCCCGTCACCGAAGTTGAGCGTCGAGAGCGGATCGTGCCAGATCTGCGGGATCGGCCGGAGCGGCGCCGCCTGGAATCGGCCGTCGGAGGTCGTGATCGTGCCGGGCGCGTCCTGGACGCGCTCCGCGTCGAGCGTCATGCAGAGACGCACGTCTTCGCCGACCCCCGAGCGGACGAAGCTGCCCTTCACGACGCTGCCCTCGAAGCGGTCGCCCTTGCTCGAGAAGCGCGACGGGTCACGGCAGCCCGCGCTCGCGAGCGCGACGACGACGAGGACAGCCAGGGCGACCCGCACGGCGGCCATCCTAGCGCCCGGCGGGGCGCGCGTCAGGAGAGCGCGATGACGCCGAGCGCGCGGAGGCGTTCGATGAGCTCGAGCGCCTCGGCCTCGGGCATCGCGCAGACATCGAGGATCTCCTCCATCGACTGGATGCCGTCGATGTGACCGAGGATGAACGCCGCGCGCGGGTCCATCGGCAGCTTGGAGATCTCCTTCGGCCCGACGAGGAGCCGCGGGACCCGGCTCGAGGTCATCGCCGCGAGACGTGAGCTGTCGGCGGACGCGTAGGCGACCGCCGTGTGGTCCTCGCAGCTCGCCTCGCCCGCCGGCTCCGAGCCGATCGCGTCGTCGTCGACGGGGATGAGGCCGCCGTACGGATCGACCTCGGCGTCGTCGCTCAGCACGGCGTCGAGCTCGAGGGCGACCTCCGACGCGAGCGCGAGCGCGGCGTCCGCGTTGCCCTGCGCGTAGAGCTCGCGCATCGCCGCGACGCGGTCGTCGCGCGAGGCGACGCCCGACGCCGACGGCGCGTTGCGTCGCGACGACGGCGGGCTGCGCCGCGACGACGGCGGCGAGTCTTCGAAGCGACCGACGCGCGTGGCGCTGTCGGCGTCGATGAGGTCGCGCGAGCGCGAGATCGCGTCGGCGACGAGCCCGGCCTGGGCGATGCGGGTCTCCTCTTCGGCGAGGCGCACGGCTTCCAGGCTCTGCCGCGTCGGCGTCTCCTTCGGCGGCGGGAGCGACGACTGCGGGCGGCGCTCCGGCTCGGCCTCGCGGTGCTGGACGGGTCGACGTGAGCTGAAGGCGCCGCCCGCCTCGACCGAGCCGCTCCGCTCGAGGGCGTCGTCGAGCGCCTCGCCGATCGACTCGAGATCGAGCTCGCCGAACGTCGGCGTCCGGCGGTACTTCGGAGGCGCGCTGCTCCCCGCTCTCGCCTCGTCATCGAGGTCGAGATCGACGCGTCCGAATTTCGGGAGCGAGCTACCCATCGGCCCATTGAAAGAGATAGCAGGTTTGTGTTCCGCCACGAGGTGAACGATCGAAGAACTTCTCCACACGGCGCAGGTGGGCGTGTGGCGCCGAGGTGAGAGAGAGACCGCCCCCACCTTGGGGGACGCGGAGCTCACGGGGGGACTCACGGGGCTCGCCCGCGAGCTTCCGGACGTGACTTTCGGCGCGAGAGACTTCTAGCGAGCAACGTCAACGGAAGATCGAATTTGTCCTGAGCTGGACGGAACGGAGACGTAGGCGAGCCGCCACATGTAGGCGCGAAGGTGGGAGCCTCGGACGTTCCCACCTGCGAACGACCGGCGCTCCTGGCGAACGCCACGCGCGGCTCGGCGCGCGTCAGCGTTGGCGGAGCTTCGCGGCGGTCTCGCGGACGCGCGGCTCGGCGTCGTGCGCCGCCACGTGCGCGGCGAGCTGGCTCGCCTCGCCCTTGTCGTAGCTCGCGAGCGCCACGAGCGCGGCCTCGCGGACGAGGGCGTAGGGCTCCTTCGTCGCGGCCTCCTTGAGGTGGCGCGTCGCCTCGGCGCCCGCGCCGGACGCGCCGAGCCGCCCGAGCGCCTGGGCGGCGAGCACGCGCATCGCCCAGCTCTCGTGGGCGCGCATCACCTTGGCGACCGCGAGGGCGGTCTTCTGGTCGGCGTGACGCCCGATCGACGCGAGGGCGACGCGCTGGACGTTCTCGTTCGCGTCGGTGACCGCCTGGGCGATGGCGGCGCCCGCGGTGTCGGACTTCGCGCGCGCCAGGAGCACGATCGCCCTCGTGCGGATGGCGGGATCCGGATGACGCGACAGCGCGACGACGCTCGGCTCGAGCGCCGCCGCGATCTCCTTCACCTTGGCGTGCGCCGCCGCGAGCTCCGGCCCCTCGTCGGACGCCAGGATCAGCGGCTCGAAGGCGCCCTCGCGCGCGCCCATCGCGTCGAGCACCGTGCGGGCGCGCTCGGTCGACGTCGACAGCGCGCTCGACGCCGAGCGCTTCAGCACGTCGGCGAAGAGGACGAGCGTCGCCGCGCGGTCCTTCACGCCGAGATCACGCGGCACGAGCTGGTCGAGCGTCGTCTCGGAGTCGACGTCCTCGTCCGGCGCCGGCAGCGGATCGGCGTGCGCGCCGGCGCCCGCCTTCGTGGCGAGCATGACGAGCGCGGCCGTCGCGGCGTGGCGGAGCGACTCGGACGAGCGGCGCGCGCGCGCCCCCTCGCCTTCGCCGGCGAACATCGCGTCGGCGATCGCGCTCTGCGCGGCCTTCCCGCCCGCCGTCTCGCCCTTCTCGCGGTGCGCGGCGCTCATCCGCGCGAGCGCGAGGATCGCCATCTGGCGCGGGAGCGCGTCGGTGCCCTCGGCGATCGTGACGAGCGACGTCGCCTCCGACTCGACGCCCATCTCCCCGAGCGCGTAGGCGGCCGCGGCCCGCGCCGGCGTCCCGGCCTCGAGCGACTTCGCCGTATGCGCGACGAGGGGGGCGCTCGCCTTGTCCTTCAACGCGCCGAGCCCGAGCACCGCGAAGGCGCGCATGTCCGGCGTGCCGCTCTGCGCGAGCCTCCGGAGCAGCGGGATCGCCCGCCTGTCGCCGAGCTTGGCGACCGACCAGCTCGCGGCGCGCGCGACCGCGTCCGACGCCATCGCCTCGCCGCCGCCCTCGCCCTTGGGGAAGAGGAGCGCCTCGTACTTGGGCAAGAGCGCCGCGTCGCGCAGCGCGCCGCAGGCGAGCATCGCGCGCGTGCGCAGCGGCCCCTCGGCCTGACCCGTGGCGAAGGCGAAGAGCGCCGCCGACGCGTTCTTGTTCTGCACGTAGCCGAGGACGTCGATCGCGACCCGCTGCTGCCCGGCGTCGCCGTCGGCGAGCGCGTCGAGCAGCGGCTTGACCGCCCGGCCCCCGACGCGCTGGAGCGCCGCGCGCGCGTCCTCGGCGTCCTTGCCGCTGCCGTGCCGCACGCGCTGCACGAGGCCGAACGTGAGGTTGCCGTAGATCTCGACGAGGAGGCGCCGGTAGACCTTCTTCTGCGGGTTGCCGATCGCGAGCGGCAAGAGCTCCTGCTCGAGCGACTCGAGCGTGCCCTTGCCGAGGTTGATCTGCATCGAGAGGCGCGCCGCGCGCGAGACGAGCTCTTCGTCGGGGGCGCCGCGGACCACGCGCCGGAAGAGGCGGTCGGCCTCGTCGCTCTGGCCCTTGGTGAGCAGGAGATCGGCGAGCTCGAGGTACACGATGAAGAGGCGATCGTTCTTCGCGATCGCCGCGCGAAACTCGACGATGGCGTGCTCGACGTCCTGCTTCTGCCGGTACATCTCGCCGAGCCGCCGGTGGCCCTCGGCGTCGTCCGGGTTCAGCTCGACGGCGCGCGCGGCGTACTTGATCGCGTCGTCGTCGCGATAGAGCTGAAGCGCGTACTGCGCCATGCGCTGATAGAGCTCGCGCGCGCGCTTCGGCTCGACGGAGACGAGCTTCTCGAGCACCGCGATCGCGTCGCCCGTCTTGTTCTGCTGCACGAGCACGCGCTCGAGGGCGAGGTAGCTGTCGGCGTCGCCCGGCGCCGCTTGGATCACCTTCCGGAGCGTCGCCTCCGCGTCGGCGAGCTTGCGCAGGTGGAGCTGCACCTCGGCGAGCATGCGGCCGGCCTCGACGTCGGGCGGCGTCTTGGCGAACTTGGCCTGCAGCGGCGCGGTCTGCGCGTCGAGGACGCGCTCGAACGACCAGAGCGTGACGATCCGCGAGCGCGCCTCGCGCGCGAGGAGCTTGTCGCCGCTCGCCTTCGCCTTCTCGGAGAGATCCAGCCAGATCTGGCGCGCGTCCTTGTAGCTCTTGGCGCGCTCGAGGGCGCCGGCGAGCTGCTTCTTGTAGGCGAGCGTCTGCGGCTCGAGCTGCACCGCCTCGCGGAACGACGTGAGCGCGTCCTGCAGCATGTCGTGCTCGAGGTAGACGTCGCCGAGCGCGGCGAGCGCGCGGGCGCGCGGCGTGACCGTGGTGAGGATCCTCCGCCACGTCTGCACGGCGAGCTGCGTGTTGCCGTCCTGGAAGTACCGATCGCCGAGATCGACGAGGTGCCCCGGATCGTTCGTGCCGATGCTCGAGAGGCGCGTCAGCACCTTGAGGGACCGATCGTTCTCGCCGATGCGGCCGTAGAAGTCGGCGAGGCGCGAGAGCACCTCCTCGTCGTTCTGCCCGCGCGCCTCGAGCTCGGTCAGGAGCTTGAGCGCGCGCGTGCGATCGCCGCGCTGCATCAGCGCCTCGCACTGCTCGAACACGAACTGCGGGTTGTTCGGGGCCGCGCGGATGAGCGCCTCGTACTCGGCGATGGCCTTGTCGAGCTCGCCCTGCGATTGCAGGACGCGGATCATCTTGAGGCGGAGGTCGATGTGCCGCGGGTTGACCGCGAGCGCCTTCGTGTAGGTCGCGAGCGCCTTGGCGCTGTCGCCGGTCTCCTCGTAGAGGGCGCCGAGGATCGCGAGGCGCTGGAAGTCCGACGGCCGCTCGTCCTCGATCTGCTTGATGAGGACGGGGAGCTGCTGGTCCGCGCGGTAGATCTCGGTGATCGTCTCGTAGATCTCGCCGCGGACGGCCGCCTCCTGCCCGGCCGCCTGGAGCGCGCGCTTCAGCGTCGCGAGCGCGTCGGCGTTCTTGTGGGCCTTCGCCTGCGCCTTGCCGAGATCCTTGAGCGCCGGCGCGAGCGCGCGGTTGTCGCCGGCGGCGGCGGCGACGAGGTCCTTGAACTCGGCCTCGGAGCGCTCGTACTCGGCCCGCTGGTAGAGCTCGCGGCCGAGCTCGCCCTTCACGAAGAGGCTCTGCGGCTGCATCTTCACGAGCTCGCGGTGGAAGCCCTTCGCGCCGGCCCAGTCCTTCGCGTCGAGCGCGAGCGTCATCAAGGTGCGGACCGTCTGCTCCTTGTCGGCGGCGACCGTCTGGAGCGCGAGCGCTTCCTCGTAGCGCTTGCGCGCGCCGGCCACGTCGCCGCGATCCGCGAGGAGGCGCGCCAGCGCGAGGAGCGCGACGGGATCGTTGCTCTTGAGGGAGATCGCCTTCTCGTACGTCTTGATCGCGTCGTCAGCGCGCCCGTCGATCTTGTAGACGCCGGCCAGCGTGACGGTCGCGGCGTACTGCTCGGCGCCGGCCTGGGCCGCGCGCGCCTCGAAGTCCTTCACGAGCCCGGTGAGGTTGCCGTCCTTGTCGCGATAGAGCTGCGCGAGGCGCTGGAGCGGGAACGGTGACCCGGGCTGCGCGAGGACGACCTTCGTGTAGCGCTCGATGAGCACCGTCTGCGTCTGCCCGGCGTCGCCGCTCGCCGGCGTGGGGCGCGGCCCAGCGCCGCCCGGCTTGGGCGCTCCCGGCTTGGCTCCGCCCGGCTTGGCTCCCGGCTTCGCCGCGGCGCCGGGCTTCTTGCGGCCACGCGGATCGAAGTCGTCCCCGCTCGCCTGGGGCGCGACCAGCGCCGCGGAGAGACCGAGAGCGGCCAGCGGGAGGAGTCTTCGGATGCGCACCCTGGGAGTTTATACGCTCGGGGCGGCATTTTCATTGGGTGGGGGCCGGCGATCGAGCTCAGCCGGATCTTCGCGCGACCGCCTGCCCGTGGTGCGCGGCCGCCGTCGCGGGAGCAGGGCGGCGTGGTAAGGCGTTCCCCGTCGGACCATGCGCTTCGGCCTCCGCCTCCTCCACGGCCTCGGCGCGCTCTCGGCGCTGGCGATCACGGGCTGCCCGCGCGAGCGCCCGACCGAGCGCGACGCCGGCGCGCCCGTCGCGACGCGCGACGCCGGCGACGACGGGGCGAGGGCGCATCCGCTCGCCACGGCGTCCCCGTCCCCCGTCGACGTCGTGGCGAGCGCTTCCCCGGGTCGGACCGGTCAGGACGCGGGCCCGAAGGTCACGGGCGCGGGCGAGGTCGACGGCGCGTCCCTCCGCGCCCGCCACCGCGCGCGCATCGCGAGCGACGCGAGCGCGGTCACCGTGCTCCAGGGAGGGACGCCGTACGAGCTCGGCGGGCGCATCTGCGAGGCGTCCGTGCCCGCGCGCCCGAAGGAGACGCCCATCCTGATCAAGCCGAACATCGGCGGCTTCGAGTGGTTCAAGGATCCCGCGAAGAGCGACGGCGACGACGGCGTGCGCGGGCGCACGACCGATCCCGAGTTCGTCCGCGGCGTGGTGCGGTGCCTGAAGGCCCGCGGTCACGCGAGGATCACGATCGCCGAAGGCTGGGGCGCCAAGCACGCCGACTGGAAGCGGCTCGTGCGCGTGTCCGGCTACCAGAAGATGGCCGACGAAGAGGGCGTGCCGCTCGTGGCGATGGACGACGACGGCGTCTTCGACGTCGAGGGCGACCAGCCCGGCAAGCCGATGCGCGTCTCGGGGATGGAAGGGACGGGGGTGCCCACGCTGCTCATGCCGAAGGTCCTCGCGGAGCACCTCGAGCGCGGGATGTTCATCTCGGCGCCGAAGATCAAGGCCCACCGCTTCGGCGTCGTCTCGATGGGGATCAAGGGCATGCAAGGGACGGTGATGCTCTCGGACGCGTCGCCGGCGTTTCACCAGAAGTGGCGCACGCACGCGGAGCTGGGGCCGGCGCTCCGGCTGCTCGAGAGCGATCGCGCGGCGGGCGAGAAGGCGTACCTCCACGCGCTCGAGGTGTTCGCCGAGCGCATGGTCGACGTCCTCGAGGTGTCGGCGCCCGACGTGGTCCTGGCCGAAGGCGCGCCCGCGATGGGCGGCGACGGCTTCGCGAAGCGCTGGCCGTCGGCGGAGGACGTCGCGGTCGGCGGCACGAACCCGGTGCTCGTCGATCGCGTCGGCGCCGCCGTGCTCGGCCTCTGGGACAACGAACCGCTCGCGCGGCAGCTCGGCGGTCACGGGACGTCGCCGCTCATCGAAGCCGCCGCGAAGCGGTTCGCGCTCGACCTCCGCGCGCCGCGGATCGAGGGCGACGGCAAGGACCTCGCGGACGCGCGCGCGCGGCCGGTGCACTTCGTGTCCATGTCGGGCTACGCGCTCCACTCGGACGATCGGCCGCCCGAGGTCGCGCCCGGCGCCCCGCGCGGGGCGGCCGACGGCGGAGCGGCCCCTGCGCCGCGCGCGCGCGGGGCGACCGACGGCGGAGCGCCGCCCGAAGCGCGCGCGCGGCGGCTCGACGCGCCGATCGTCGTCGACGGCGAGATCGACGACGCGTGGCGGACGGCGCCGCCGGTGTCGTTCAGCACCGACTGGTCCGGCGCGGAGACCGGGATCCCGACCCGCGTCCGCTTCGCCTGGTCGACGAGTGCACTTTACATGTTATGGGAGCTCGAGGGCGCGGGCGTCCACGCCGACGCGAGCCGGCCGATCGAGGCGGAGCGGGCGAAGCTCTACGAAGAGGACTGCGTCGAGCTCTTCCTCGGCGCCTCGCCGGGCGACACGGCGCGCTACTTCGAGGTCGAGGTCGGCCCGCTCGGGCATTTCCTCGACGTCGCGATCGATCGCACGAAGAAGAAGAGCGACGTCGGCTGGTCGAGCGCGCCGAAGATCGCGACCAAGGTCGACCGCGAGGCGCGGCGGGTGACCATCGAGGTCGCGCTGCGCGCGCCCGAGCTCGTCGCGGCGCTCGCGCCGGGCGCGGCGCTCCCGCTGGCGCTCTACAGGATGGAAGGGAGGTCGCCGCGGCGCTACCTCGCCTGGAGCCCCACGCGCACGCCGAAGCCGGACTTCCACGTGCCGGAGGCCTTCGGCACGCTGCGCCTCGAGTGACGGCGTCTCAGTCCGAGTGCTCGTCGACGATGAGCCCCTCGAGGTGCGCCGCGTCGTTCCACGAGTGCAGGCGGTGGCGACCGCGCGCGTCGCGCTCCACCACCGTGAGCGCCGCGTTCGCGACGCCGGCGAGCACGCGGAGGCCGCCGGGCGCCACGCCGAGGAGCTCGGCGATCCAGCTCTTGATGGCGCCGCCGTGGGAGACGACGAGGACCCTCGAGCCGTCGCCGTAGCGGCTCGCGATGCGGTCGAGCGCGCGCCCCACGCGCTCGGCGAGCTCGGCGTACGTCTCTCCCCCGCCTCGACGGACGTCGAGGCCCGCCTCCCACGCCGCCCACTCCTCGGGGTAGAGCTTCGAGATCGCGTCGTAGCCTTTGCCCGTCCAGGCTCCGACGTCGACCTCGCGCAGATCCGGATCGAGCTCGACCGGCACGCCGCACGCCTCGGAGACGTAGCGGGCGGTCTCGGCGGCGCGCTCGAGATCGCTCGCGAAGATGGCGTCGGGAGGAGCGCGGCGGAGCCGCTCCGCCAGCCGCGACGCCTGAGCCTGCCCGAGGCGGTTGAGGCCGCGGCCGCCTTGCCCCTGGAAGACGCGCGCGGCGTTGTCGGCGGTCTCGCCGTGGCGAGCGAGACAATAGAGGAGGCCCATGGGACGCGAGCTTAGGTCAGGACGCGCGCGCGGACCCCGCCCGAGCGACTGTCGGTAAAATTACCAATGATTTCATTGTACAGGGAGATGCCTTGGAAAAGCTTGCGAGCCCCGGGCCGTGCGACTAGTTTCCCGGGTCCCTCGATCGACTGAGGTCGTCGAGATCGAAGGAAGAGAGCAGCCATGGCCCGCGTCACCGTCGAAGATTGCCTGGAGCGTGAGGAGAACCGTTTCGCGCTGGTCATCCTGGCCGCGCGGCGCACGCGCCAGCTGATGAAGGGCTCGGGCGCGCTCGTCCACTCGAAGAACAAGGCGGCGGTCACCGCGCTCCGCGAGATCGCGGCCGGCAAGGTCCACTTCGACCGCACGAGCAACGCGGCCGTCGAGGAGTGGATCGAGCACATGGCCCGCTCGGGCCTGTACTGATCCGCCGGAGCGACCCGCTCCCGCGCAGCGCGCGCCGGTCGAGCTCCGGCGAGATCGCTCGGATCACGTACGCAGCGAGGGCCTCGTGAAGCACGCCGCCACGAAGACCGCGCGGCCCGACCTCGAGCTCGAGGCGGGGGCGCGCGCTCACTTCGAGGATCCGGTCTACTACTCGGACACGTACGACTGGCGTGACGAGGACGTCGTCTACTACCGCGCGCTCGCGGAGGCGCGCGGGCGCGTCCTCGAGCACGGGATCGGCAACGGCCGCGTCGCGCTGCCGATGGCGCGCGCCGGCGTCGAGGTCACGGGCCTCGACCACACGCGCGCGATGCTCGACCACCTTCGCGCGCTGCTGAAGCGCGAGCCGCCCGCGGTGCGACGACGCGTCGTGCTCCACGAGGGCGACGTCCGGACCGCGCGGCTCGGGAAACGCTTCCCGCTCGTCTTCTGTCCCTTCAACGCGGCGCTCCACCTCTACACGCGGCGAGACGTCGAGGCGTGGCTCGCCCGCGTTCGCGAGCACCTCGAGCCCCGCGGCGAGCTCGTGTTCGACATCTCGATGCCGATCCCCGCGGACCTCGCGCGCGATCCGAGCGTCCCTTACCGCATCCCTCCGTTCGAGCACCCGACCGCCGGGCGCGTCTCCTACCGAGAGCACTTCGACTACGATCGCGTGCGCCAGGTGCTCTTCGTCTCGATGTTCTTCGAGCCCGCGCCGCGACGGCGAAGCGCGAAGGGCGCCCCGGCCGCGCGGAAGGCCGCGGGCGGGACGAGCGCGCGGAAGGCCGCGAGCCGCGTCTCGGCTTCGCGGCAGATCACCGAGACCTTCATGACGCCGCTCGCGCACCGGCAGTTCTACCCGCAGGAGATGGAGGCGCTGCTCCATTACAACGGCTTCGAGGTCCGCGAGCTCTACGGCGACTTCGAGCGTGGCCCGCTCGTCCAGGCGTCGGACGTGATGGTCTGGCACGCGACGCCGCGGCGCGGGAAGAGGCGATGAGCACGATCGCCGGCGCGCTCGCCGAGGTCCGCGCGCGGATCGATCGCGCCGCCGCGGCGGCCGCGCGCGATCCGAAGACGATCCGCCTCGTCGCGGTGTCGAAGACCAAGCCCGCGGCGGCCGTTCGGGAGGCCTACGAGGCCGGGCAGCGCGACTTCGGGGAGAACTACGCGCAGGAGCTCGTCGAGAAGGCCGAGGCCCTCGCGGACCTGCCGGACCTCCGCTGGCACTTCATCGGCCACCTCCAGTCGAACAAGGCGCGGCTCGTCGCGCCGATCGCGCGGCTGATCCACACGGTCGACTCGCCGTCGCTCGCCCGCGAGCTCGGCAAGCGCGCGGCGAAGGCGGGGAGGTCGCCGCTCGCCGTGCTCGTCGAGGTGAACGTCGGCGGTGAAGCGCAGAAGCACGGCGCTCGGCCGGACGAGCTGGCGGAGCTCCTCGACGCCGTCGACGCCGAGCCCGACCTCACGCTCACGGGGCTCATGACGATGCCGCCGCACGATCTCGACGCGGCCCGTCGCGCCTTCGAGGAGCTCGGCGCGCTGCGCGAGCGGAGCGGCGGAGCGGCGCGCCTCCCCGAGCTCTCGATGGGGATGAGCGACGACCTCGAGATCGCCGTCGCCTGCGGCGCGACGCTCGTGCGCGTGGGCAGCGCGATCTTCGGCGCCCGCGCGTGACCGGCGGCGCGCGCCGCGGCGGCGCTCCCGACGCGCGAACGGCGGAGACCGCACGCCGGAGGAGGAGCGCCCGCGCGTGACCGGCGGGCGCGCGTCGAGGGCCGCGTCGAGGAGGGCGCTCCCGGCTCCGGGGCTCACCGGCAGTCGACGAACGTCTTGACGGGCGCGCTCGCCCGCCAGGGATCGTCCGCCTGCACGACGACCGAGCCCTCGACCGGGACGGACGCGCCGGGGAGGACGACCAGCTCGTGGCTCTGCGCCTTCTTCGCCGTGAACGAGCGCACGTCCTTCACCTTTCCGTCGGGCGAGAGGAACGCGACGACGAGCTTCGGGTCGCGGCAGCCCGACCGTCCGTCGTTGCGGATCGTCCCCGCGAAGCTGCGCCGGCGCGGCGCGTACTTCCCGCCCGTCCCCGACGGGCTCGAGGCGTCGCCGCCTCCCTCGGCGATCCCGACCGCGACGCCGACGGGCGCGTCGTCGACGACGCTCGACGGCCGAAGCGTGAGCTTGTGCGACGCGGCCACGCCTTTGATCGCGGCGAGGTTGCGCGTGTAGTGGAAGGGGACGCTCTCTCCCGGCCGGACGTATCGCACCGCGGCGTCGATCCTGTCGTGCGGCGTCGCCGCGCCCGGCGTCGCCGCGGTGGAGATCGTGTCGAGCGCGAGGGGGGTGCCCGCCGCGTCGTAGTACGTGATGTCCGCGGTGATGGAGCGGACGGTGTGGCGCGACGCGTTCTTCATCTCGCCCCAGATCTGGAACTGGAGCCAGTAGTTCTCCTCGTCGCTCTTGCCGCGCGGCGGCTCGACGACCCGATGCTCGACCACGACGAGCTCGCCCGCGTCGACGGTGCCCGCGACGGTCGGGGCGCCCGAGCCCGGCGGCGACGCCGCGGCGACGCTGGCGACGCTCTTCGAAGAGAGCGCTGGAGGGGGCGACGCCTCGCTCTTGTCCTTCTTCTCTGCGCCCGCGTTGCACGCGAAGAGCACCGCCGAGAGCGCCGCCACCGAGAGAACCGCACGACCTTCGAACATTCCGCTTTCCTCCGTCTCGCTCGATCCCTTCGAGCCTGTCCCCCGAAGACACGCGTCGCGCCGTTCGTCGCGTCGATGTCGAACGGTCCGCCGGCGTCGGCGCCGAGCGAAACGCCGCGCACCCACACCCTCCCACCAATCCGCGATCGCCCGTGCGACGGCGCTCGGGGCACGTGTCCTTGGGGACGAACGACCGAAGCCATCCCGCTCTCGGCGCTCGGAGAACATCGCCATGCCCACGCACCGCTCGAACGCCCTCGTCTCCGTCCTCCTCTCCACCGGCCTCGTCGTCGCCTGCAGCTCGAACGACGGAGAGTCGGCCGCGGCGAGCGCCGCCGCCGCCAAGCGCGCGATGTCGGCGCCCGCGACGTCCCCGCTCACCAAGTCGAACGGCAAGAAGGCGTACGCGACGTCGCGCTCGCAAGAGAGCTCCGGCGCGCTCAACCCGTTCGGCGGCGGCTCGTCGGGCTCCGGCACGAGCAGCTCGACGCGCTCGCTCGCGATCCGCTCGGTCGGCGTCCTGTCGGGCGGCGCGGAGGCGGGCACCTGCGCCGACATCCTCGACGACAAGGCCGAGGGCACCTGCCCGTGCGACGGCGGCGGGGAGCTCGACTACGCCGTCAGCGATCTCGCCGCGATCAAGGCGGGCGCGCTGGACGGCGAGGTCAGCATGACCTTCGTCATGAAGGGCTGCTCGATCGACGGCAAGAAGCTCGACGGAAAGATGACGATGATCCAGAGCTCGAGGCCGATCATCGACAAGCGCCTCTGGACCTCGGCGTCGAGCTCGCCGGACGGCGACGACGCGCCGGCCGGCGCGGCCGGCTCGGAGCTGAACCTGCTCTGGTCGGCGGAGAGCCTCACCGACGGAAGCGAGACGCACGACTTCGCGCTCTTGATGCAGGACGGCGAGACGTGCCTCAAGCCCGGCGTCGACGACGGCTTCTACTACGTGTGCATCGGCGGCGGCGGCGTCGCGATCCACGCCAAGAACGGCTCGTTCGTCTGCGACTTCGAGGAGGGCGAGTGCTCGGGCGACGCGGAGACCGGGAAGATCCTCCTCGAAGGGAGCGACGACGCGGGCGGCTCGGACGACGGCGGCGCGGGACGCGCCGACGGGGGGAGCTCGGGCGACGGCATGACCTGCGGCGCCGGCCGGTGCCAGAGCGGTCGGATCTGCTGCTTCGACGAGGCGGACACGTGCGCGGACAGCTTCGCGGAGTGCCCCGAGTGAGCGCGGTCGAAGGCTCGGACGTGAAAGGAAGCAGGAGGGAGAGGTCCATGCGTCTCATCGTCGTTCCGGTCATCGTCCTCGCGCTCTCGTCGGCGACGACGGCGCGGGCGGCCCCGCGCGCTCGGCGGGACGTCCCCGTCACCGCGCGAGCGTCGCCCGAGACAGGCGCCGCGGCGCGCGACGGCGCGTCGAGCGCCGAGGGGGACTCGGCGAGCGCGGCGAAGAAGCCGACCAAGAAGGCCACGCGGAAGGGATCGAAGAAGGCGACGCCCCCGCCGGTCGAGATCGCCGAGCTCGAGCCGGCGGCCGCGGAGCCCACGCCGGAGCGGGCGGCCCCGGCCGCGGAGCCCGCGCTCACGAGCGCGTCGGTCGCGAAGGACAGCGCGGCGGGCGGCGCCGGCGCGACGGAGGCGGCCCCGCGCCCGCTGAGCGTCGCGCCCGTGCTGGGTTACGCCACGAGCCAGGCCAACCTCGGCGTCGGGATCCGCGGCGGCTACACGATCGATCGGCGCGTCTACGTCGGCGGCACGTTCGTCTACCACCTCGGATCGTCGGAGGAGACGACGCTCGGGCGCGACACGATCTCGAGCAGCGTCCGCCTGTTTTATCCGGGCGTCGAGGCCGGCTACGAGCTCCCGCTCGGCCCCGTGCGGGTGCGCCCCTACGCCGGGATGGGCGCGCTCTTCGTCGGCGCCTCGACGAAGGTCGGCGCCCGAGAGTCCTCGGACACGCGCGCCTCGTTCGCGCTCTGGCCGGGGTGCACCGTCACCTACGACGTGCCCGACGCGAACGTGTTCGTCGGCGGCGACACGCGTCTGCTCATCGCGACCGCCGGAGGCGATCCGTCGTTCGGCGCGTTCGTCACGGCGGGGACGCGCTTCTGACCACGCTTGGCTGCACCATGCGCCGTCGCTACGATCCGGAGTCATGACGACCGCGCTCGCCGAGCTCCCCGAACGCGCGCGCGCGCGGCTCACGGGCGCGGACGACGCCCGCGCGCTGGCGTCCCTGGTCGAAGACGCGCGCCGCGCCCACCCGGGGATCGCGGTCGACGCGACGCCGTTCGCCGTCCACGTGCTGTCGCACGTGCCGGCGGACGCCCCGGTCGCCGAGCACCTCGCGCGGATGTGCGCGGCGGATCTCCTCGTCGCCTACGGCTGCGCCGTGGGCGACCGCGAGGCGATCGCAGCGTTCGAGCGACAGTGCTTCGACGAGATCCCGTTTTCGCACGCGCGCGTCAAGCCGCGGGCCTCGGTCGACGAGGTCCGCCAGATGATGCGAGACCGGCTCCTCGTCCGTTCGGCCGAGGCGCCGCCGCGCATCGCGCAGTACGCGGGCCTGGGCGAGCTGCGAGGTTGGTTCCGCGTCGCGCTCGGGCGCACGCTCCTGAACCTCGCGACGCGCGCGCCGCGCGAGACCGAGCTCGACGACGCGATGCTCGAGGTCCTCCCCGGCGTGAACGAGCCCGAGCTCGAGCACGCGCGCCGCCTCTACGGACCGGCGCTGAAGTCCGCGCTGACCGAGGCGATCGGCGCGCTCGAGCCGCGCGACCGCACGTTGCTCCGCCTCGCCGTGTGCGACGGGCTGACCGTCGACGCGATCGGCGAGGTCTACGGGGTCCACCGCGCGACCGCGGCGCGATGGATCGCCTCCGCGCGCGACCGGCTGCAGAGCGGGACGATGGATCTCCTCCGCACGCGCCTCGGCGCGCGCGAGGAGAGCGTGAAGAGCTTGCTCCGGCTGCTCGCGAGCCACGTCGACGTCTCGCTTCGCGGTCACCTCCTGCCGTCCGGCGCGACGCCCTCCTCGGAGCCGTGAGCACCGCGAGCCCGTGCCCTTCCGAGGACGTGCTCGACGCGTTCATCGAGCACCGCGCCGCCGAGCCGGCGGCGGTCGAGGCGCACCTCGATCTCTGCGCGCCGTGCCGCATGCTCGTGGCGCACCTCGCCGGAGCGCGCGCCAAGGAGCGCGCGACCGCGTCGCTCGACGCCCCGCCGGCGACGGTCACGAGCGCGGGCGCCGCGGCGCCGACGCGCGCGCGGCCCGCGGACGTGGCGCGACGAGGCCGCCCCGCCGACGCGCGCGGCGCAGCCGGGCTCCGATCGAGCCCGCACGTCGCGCCGATCGCGCCGGGGGATCGCGTCGCGCGCTACGTGGTCGAGCGTGAGCTCGGACGCGGCGGGATGGGCGTCGTCTTCGCCGCGTTCGATCCGGCGCTCCAGCGGAAGGTCGCGCTCAAGGTCGTGCGCGGGGACGACGACGACCACAGCGCCCAGGCGCGCATGACGCGCGAGGCCCGCGCGATGGCCAGCCTCGCGCACCCCAACGTCGTCACCATCCACGACGTCGGCGAGCTCCCCGACGGACAGATCTTCCTCGCGATGGAGCTCGTCGACGGGCAGACCCTCCGCGCGCTGATGCGCGGTCCGCAGCCGATCGACCAGGCGCTCGATCTGTTCACGCAGGCGGGGCGCGGGCTCGCCGCCGCGCACGCCGCCGGGCTCGTGCACCGCGACTTCAAGCCGGACAACGTCCTCGTCGGGCGCGACGGGCGCGTCCGGGTCACGGATTTCGGCCTCGTGCGCCCGAGCCCCGACCAGGCGGTGAGCCTCGCGAGCGGCGGACCGCTGACCGCCGCGGGCTCGATCCTCGGGACGCCGGCGTACATGGCGCCGGAGCAGCACGTCGGCATCCCCGCCTCGGCGCGGGCCGATCAGTTCGCGTTCGCGGTGGCGCTCTACGAGGCGCTCACCGGCAAGCGCCCCTTCACCGGGACGAGCTACGACGAGATTCGGACGGCGAAGCTCCACGGAGCGCGCGCCCCGTGGCCGGCCGAGCTCGCGATCCCCGAGGCCGTTCGCGCGGGCACCGATCGCGCGCTCGCGCGCGATCCGGAGGAGCGGTACGCGACGATGCCGGAGCTCCTCGCCGTCCTCGACGGCGCGCGCGATCGGCTCGCGCGCTCGCCGACGGTGGCGGCCCCGCCGACGGTGGCGTCGCCCACGGCGGTCCCCCCGACGTTCATCGCGCCCACGGCCGCGCCGCCCGCGGCCGCCGCGCCGCCCACCGTCACGTCCCCGCCCGCCGCTCCGCCAGCGGTCACGCCCGCC
>JAHBWF010000229.1 GCA_019637105.1 Labilithrix sp. | reverse complement strand
TCTGCGCGCCCTTCCTCGCGCTCGCGCTCCCGCTCGCCGCGCGCGCGCCGGCGTCCTCGGGCTGGGCGCGCCGCTGGGCTCCGCGCGCGGCGGCGGCCGTCGTCGCGTGCGTGCTCGCGCTCGCCCCGGTGCTCCCGTGGACGGCGCGCAACTGCCGCGTCATGGACGGCTGCGCGCTCGTCAGCACGAACGCGGGGTGGAACCTCGCCATCGGCTCGTTCCCGCGCGCGACCGGGCGGTTCGAGACGCTGCGCTCGTCGGACGGCTGCAGCGAGGTGACGGGCCAGGTCCAGCAGGATCGCTGCTGGCTCGAGTACGGCGTCGCGAACATCGAGCGCGCGCCGGGGCGGTGGCTCTCGCTGATCCCGGCGAAGCTGTCCAACACGTTCGACCACGAGTCGTTCGCGGTCGAGTACCTGCGCGAAGCGCGCCCGACGGAGTGGCCGGAGTCGCGGCGCGTCGCCTGGCGCTCCGCGCTGACGGCCGTCCACCGGCTCCTGGTGATCGCCTCGCCGCTCGCGTTCGTGGCGTTGATCTTGCCGCGACGCCGCGGACGATCGCGCGCGCTGCCGTGCGACGACGGCGGAGTGGGCACGCGCTCCGCGGACGCCCGCCGGGACCTCTCCGCGCCGGTGCAGGGCGGGCTGCTCGCGGCGACCGCCCTCGCGGCCTACCTCGGCGTCGCGGCGGACACGCCGACGTTCTGGCCGATCGTCCTCGGCGCGTGCGCTCTCGCGTGGCTGCCGCTGCCGGGACGCCCCGCGGCCCCCGCGGCGCTGCTCCTCCCGGTCACGCTCGTCGCGACGACCGCGCTCACGCACGCCGTGTTCTTCGGCGACGATCGCTACCACGTCGTCGTCACTCCCGCGCTCTGCCTGCTCGCGGCCGCGGCGCTCCGCGCGCCAAACACGCGCGGCGCGGACACCAGGGGTGCGCGCGCCGCGGGAACAAGCTCAAGCTAACTACGCCGCGGGTTCTAACCCGCACCTCCTCGCCGGGCAACAAAATGCGGTACGCGCGAGCAGGCGTTGCGGTGCGCGCGCGCAGGGCGCCCCGGGACGCGCGCAGGCGTGAACGCCGCCGGCCTCCAAAGCGGTCCTGCCGCGACGCCGTGTGTGCCAGGCTGCGCCAAAGAGATCGCCGTGGCGCCATCCCATCGAACGACGGCACGCAGAATGAACAGGGCGAATCGGGGCTTGCGCCGAGGCCACGGCTCATGGCACACATCGTGCTGACCCTCTTCGCTCGCGCCGCGACGGGAGCCACGGCGCCCGGGGCGACCGAGCGACGGGCGTCGCCCCGCGCCGGGGTACGGGCACGCCGGGTACGGGGCAAAGGGAGGAACGAATGAAACGCTTCATCGTGACGAGCGTGATCGGGCTCGCGGCGGCGCTGACCACGACGGCGGCGCTCGAGCGCGAGGCGGACGCCTGCGGCGGCTGCTTCAACCCGCCCGAGACGCCGACGGTCGTCACCGACCACCGGATGATCCTCAGCATCTCGAAGGACACGTCCACGCTCTACGACCAGATCCGGTACTCCGGCTCTCCCGCGTCGTTCGCGTGGGTGCTCCCGATCTCGGGCGAGGTCACGATCGGGATCTCCGCGGACGTCGTCTTCGGCGCGCTCGACACGATGACGCAGACGCAGATCCTCGCGCCGCCGCTCAACTGCCCCCAGCGCCCCGACAACTGCCCCTCGCCGCAGGCCGCGAGCGACGGCGCGGGCGCCTCCGACGCCGGCGCCTCCGTCAACGTCATCAAGAAGGAGGTCGTCGGCCCCTACGAGACCGTCCAGCTTCAGGCGTCGGATCCGGGCGCCCTCCGGCGTTGGCTCTCCGACAACGGCTTCAACGTCCCGCCGGACGTCGCGCCCGTCGTCGACACGTACGTCGCCGAGAAGTTCAACTTCCTCGCGCTCAAGCTCGTGCCCGGCAAGGGCACGCAGGACATGCGTCCCGTGCGCGTCTCCACCAAGGGCGCCAACGTCGCCCTCCCCCTCCGCATGGTCGCCGCAGGCACCGGCCCCGTCGTCGGCATCTCCCTCTGGGTCGTCGGCGAAGGACGCTACGAGCCCCAGAACTTCGCCTCGTTCCTCATCCAGACCGACGAGATCGTCTGGGACTGGACGGCGAGCAAGAGCAACTACACCGAGCTCCGCGCCCAGAAGACCGCCGCCGGCGGCGGCCGCGTGTGGGAGATCGAGAGCTCGATCGAGCTCCAGCGCCTGCAGCTCGAGGGCATCGTCCGGCTGGGCACGTGGGACGGGCGCGGGCCCTACCCCACGACGGAGGAGGAGCGCGCGGCGCTCGACTACCTCGAGGTCAAGGACGACCAGGGCAACGTCACGAAGACCGCCGTGCAGGCGCGCGACGAGGATCTCGCGACGCTCTTGAACGGCATCGGCGCGCCGCGCGTCACGCGGATGCGCGCGGACCTCCAGCACGCCGCGCTCGACACCGATCTGCTCATGTCGGCGTCGAAGGACCAGGCCGTGGCCTCGAACGTGCGCCAGCTCACGCGGGAGGCGAACCAGCCGCTCTGCCCCGTCTGGAACGGCTGCGAGCCGACGGGGCAGGCGCCGCGCGACGAGGCCGCGGCGCGCTCGCGCGCGAACGCCGGCGACGGCGAGACGTTCGCCTGCGGGACGACGCCGAAGCCCGCCAGCTCGAAGACCTGGATCGGTGTCGGCTTCGCCGCCCTCGGCCTCGCCGAGCTCGCCCGCCGCACGCGCTCGCGCCGTCGGCGGTGAGCCACGCCGGCGCGCCGAGGCGCTCGCCGGCGTGCGCGATCATGCTAACTACAGCGCATGCGCTTCGCTTCCTCCGTCCCGGTCGCCGTCGGTACGCTCGCCATGATCGCCCTCGTCGTCCCGCTCGGCGGCTGCCCGGGCGACGAGCCGTCCGCCTGCACGGACTACTCGCCGCCCGCGTCGTTCGACGCGCAGAACCCGGCGGTCTCGTTCTCGAACGACGTGATGCCGATCTTCGCGCAGAGCTGCGCCTTCTCGTCGTGCCACGGCTCGGCCAGCGGGAGCTCGAACGGCGTCTTCCTCGGCGGGACCGACGCCAGCCGCGTCCACCAGGCGATCGTCGACGTCCGCTCGACCAGGCTGGCGGAGATGTCCTTGGTGAAGCCGGGCGATCCGCGCGAGAGCTTCCTCCTCCGGAAGATGGACGGGAGCCAGTGCGCGCTCGACGATCGATGCACCGGCGGCACGTGCGGCCAGTCGATGCCGCAGAACGACGACCCCCTGCCGCTCGAGGCGCGGGACGCCGTCCGCCGCTGGATCGCGCAGGGCGCGAAGAACGACTGAGGCGACGCCCTTCGACAGAGGAGCGCGCCCGGCTCGACTACCTGCCCGTTCAGGACGAGCAGGGCAACGTCACGAAGACGGCGGCGGAGGTCCGCGACGAGGACATGAACACGCTCTTTTACGGCATCGGCACCGCGACGTCGCAGGTCACGCGCCTCCGCGCCGATCTCGTCCACGCCGCGCTCGACGCCGATCTCGTGATGCGGGCCTCCGCCGACCAGAGCGTCCTGTCGAACGTCCGCCAGCTCACGAGGTCGGTCGGCGACGCGCCGTGCCCGTCCTTCTCCGGCTGCGGCGCCGTGGATACGTCCGACGCGCGGGCGCGCGCGGCGCGGGGCGTTGACAGGCGACGGCGTCGGACGGACAACGGAGCGCGATGCGGCGGAGGGAGGCACGGAGACGATCCGCTCGCCGCGCTTGGGCGCTCGCGCTCGTGCTCGGGTCCACCTCGGCGGCCGCCGAGCCGGCGCAGGTCCAAGTCGAGGCGCGGCGCCTGTCCGCGAACCCGGACGCGCCGACCATGGCGCTCTTCTGGCGGAAGGAGCTCCACGGCAAGGTCGGAGCGTCGCTCCCGCTGATCGGCGGGCCGCGAGGGTTCTCCGTGGAGCTGCCCGCCTTCGTCGAGCTCCACAACCGCACCTCGTCGTTCGTGCCCTATCAATACTGGCGAGGGCGCGTCTCGCTCGAGGCGACGCACCGCGCCGCGCTCGACGAGCGCTCCGCGCTCGGGCTGTCCGTGCTCGCGGAGCACGAGAGCGATCACGTGAGCGGGCCTCCCGGGCACTTCCTGAACAAGAACGGCGTCGCCTTCCGGTCCGATCTCACGTGGCTGTTCGGCAGCAGCGCGCTGACGGTGTCTTCCATCCCGCGGCTGCACCTGCGGACGTGCACCCTCGTCGCCCGCGTCTGCAGCGACGCGGGCGGTCGCGGCGGCTCCGCCGGCTTCGAGCAGACGATCGAGGTCGTCTTCGACGGCGGATGGGCGCCCCGGGAAGCGGGGAACCTCCGCTACTTCGTCGCGGCCGCGGCCTCGTGGGTCCTCCCCCACCGCCTCGTGGCCGAGGAGCGGCGCGCCGTCCTCGAGCTCGGGCTCTCGTCGCGGCGCCGCGAACGCGGCCTCCTCCAGCTCTACGTCACCGGCCTGGCCGGCAACGAGCTCGGCTACCTGCGCGCGACGACCGGAAATCAGCTCGGCCTCGGCGTCCGCTGGGCGTTCTTGTGAGCTCCGGCGCGCGGTCGGCCGGTCCTGCCTCGGGCGAGCTCCGCGCCGCGAGCCCCGCCGCGGACGCCGACGCGCCTCAGGGCGCCGGGCGGCTCGCGGGGGCGCTCCCCACGGCGTGGATCTCGCCCTCGCGCCAGCAGTCGCGCACCGGGTACGTGCACACGTAGGTCGCGGTGCGGCCGCACCCCGTCACCTGCCACTTGTGGTGGTCGATCCGCGCGACCGTGGTCTGCTCGGCCGTGCAGCCGAGATCGCGCGCGACGCGCATCCGGGGCGTGGAGCTGGCCGCGCACGCGACGGCGGCGAAGGGGAGCAACAGCACGAAGAGCCGGGAGGGCCATGTCATGTCGAGATCCTCGAGCGGTCAGGGCGTACAATGTGCATTCTACATCTTTGACGAGCCGCGAGGGCCCAGGCGGCGATCCGGACGGAGCGCGAGCACGAGGCGACGTTCATTCGACCTCGGAGCCTCGCCGGCGGCGGCGCAGCGGCAGGAGCAGCGCCGCCGCGAGGAGCGCGTAGCGCGAGACGGGGCTCGACTTCTTCTTCGTGGCCCGGGCGTGCGGCTTCGCCTTCTTCGTCGCGGGCGCGAGCTTCTTGCTCCGCGGGCTCATCCCGTCGTCGGTGTCCCAGCCGTCGTCGCCGTCGTCGGTGTCCCAGCCGTCGCCGTCCCAGCTGTCGTCGCTCCCGCCGCTCGAAGAGCTCGACGAACCGCCGGAGCACGATTCCGACGACGACGACGAGTCGTCGCCGGAGCACGAGTCGCCGTCGTCCTCGTCGTCCCAGGAGGACCCGCCGCCGCTGCAGCCCTCCGTCGAGGTCGAGTCGTCCTCCGGCACCGGCTCCTCCTCGTACGCCCCTCCGGCGGCGACCGTGCCCCCGCCGCAGCCGTCGCTCGTCGTGACGTAGACCTCGCCGCCGGCGCTGCCGCTCCCCCCGCTGCTGCTGCCGGAGAGGGGCGGACGGGGGCTCGACGGAGCGTCGACGCCCGACGGCGGAGGGCAGGGCTCGTACGCCCCCGCGCGGAACGCTGGCCGCTCGAACGTCGCGGGGTGGAACCCGACGCCGAGGTTCGCGCCGAGCCCGCCCGCCGGAATCCACCCGACGAAGCGCGTCACGACGGCGCTCGCCGGGGCGAGGCCCGAGAGCGCGAGCGCGAGGTCGACGTCGGCGCCGCAAGAGAGCCCCGCGGGATCGACGTCCGCGCTCGACGGCACGCACGCGGCGCCGCCGGGCACGCGCGCAGCCGCGCCGGGAGCGCACGCCGTCCCGACGATGCCCGCGCGCGCGCCCACGCTCGCCGCCGTCGACGGATCGCAGGAGGTGCCCTGGAAGTACCCGGCGACCACCGACGCGATCGGGTCGCCGCCCGCGAGCGGCGCTCCGTCGAAGATGACCTCGTGGGACGACGACTCGCGCAGCCAGGTCGCGCCGCCCGCTCCCTCGACGAGGGCTCGCCGCCACGCGGCGAAGTCGCTGCCGTCCGGCCCCCAGCGGAGCTCCCGCCGCTCCACGCCGCGCGCGCCGGGGACGGTCGCGACGCCGCCTCCGATCGCGAGCACCGTCACGCGCGTGCTGCTCCCGCCGGCGAGCGCGAGCGGCAGGACCGCGCCGCCGTCGTCGCTCACGCGGAGGGTGCCCGACGAGAGCGCGGAGGACGACGGCGCCACCTCGAGCGCGACCAGGTTCCACCCGCCCGCGTAGAGCGCGGAGACCCGGCTCGCCAGCGCCTCGCTCAGGCGATAGCCGCGCTCGGCGACGTAGGCGCGCGCGTCGTCCGCGCTCGTCTGGACGGCGATCTCCGGCGAGGGTTGCGGCGGCCGCGCCGGCGTCCACGGCTCGATCCTCTCCGGCGTGCTCCGCGCGGGGCACGAGGAGGGGAAGCTGGGCGGGAGGACCCGCGGCGCGGTCGCCTCGTCGACGGCGTCGAGCCAGCGACGCGGCGCCCAGTCGATCGCCGCGCCCGGACGGACCGGCACGAGCCACATGACGGGCGTGGCGGCGGGGACGTTGATCTCGCTCCAGCGCGTGCTGCCTGTGGGCGTGACCGCCACGGCGATCCGCATGTCGACGAACGCGGGGTCGGGCCGCTCCGCTTGTGGGAGCACGGCTCCTGCGGCGTGCGAGGACGCGAGGAGCGCGAGGGCGAGGAACGACGTGGCGAGGGCGGCGCGCGACATGCGGAGGGAGCGACCCCTCCAAGCGCAAGGCGCGTACCGGAAGGACGCGGTGCTTTTCGCGGAGCGCCTCGCGGCCGGCCGTGAACCGTTGGCGTTGCACGCGCGAACGCGCGGTCACAGTGCGCGCTCGCCCCCACGGGACGGAGATCGCGGCGCCTGCGGCCGGGGCGCGCTCGGGCCCACCCCCCGAGGGGCCCGGAGCGCGCCCGACGTCCTCCCGCGGGGACGTCCTCCGCGAAGAAGAGTCAGAGGCTCTTCGCGTGGCTCGCGAGGTACTCGGCGACGCCGGCCGGGTTCGCCTTCATCCCGGTCTTCCCCTTGTTCCAGCCGGCCGGGCACACCTCGCCGTGCTCCTCGGTGAACTGGAGCGCGTCGACCATGCGGATCATCTCGTCGATGTTCCGGCCGAGCGGCAGGTCGTTGATCACCTGGTGGCGCACGACGCCGCTCTTGTCGATGAGGAACGAGCCGCGCAGCGCGACCCCGCCGTCGGTCTCGACGTCGTAGGCCTTGGCGATCTCGTGCTTCACGTCCGCCACGAGCGGATAGCCCACGGGGCCGATGCCGCCCTTGTCGACCGGCGTGTTGCGCCAGGCGTTGTGGGTGAACTGGGAGTCGATCGACACGCCGAGGACCGCCACGTTCCGCTTCTCGAACTCCGCGAGGCGGTGATCGAACGCGATGAGCTCCGACGGGCACACGAACGTGAAGTCGAGCGGGTAGAAGAAGACGACCGCGTACTTGCCGTTGATGTGCGACGAGAGCTGGAGCGGCTTGATCTCTCCGTTGCCGTACACGGCCTCCGCGGTGAAATCGGGGGCCTTCTTTCCGACGAGAACTGACATGTTGCGTTACCTCCAGTTGCCTTCGATGCCCCACCCGGGGTCGGCAGGCAAGCCTTGTCGAAGGGCCGGCGGACCGGAGCGCCTCGACGTACGGGATCTCCAGTCGATACGCCGCGGCGAAAGCTCGACCATGCGCGCCGCGCGCGCGCGCGGCGCGTGACGTGGCCACGCGGGCCTCGGACGCCCTCGCCTCGAACCGAAGTTGGACCCGCGAGCGATCTCGGCGCGCGCACCCGTGCCACCTAACATCGCGTCACCAGAAGAGAATTGGAGACGCGATGAACCTCTACGCCGTCGAAGTCACGATCCGCGGCGCCGGTTCCGACGGCGACAAGCAGCTCCCTTCGGAGCCGGGGTTCGCGCCGAAGGTCGGGTGCCGCCGCTGCGGAGACCGGGGCGTCGGCTGCGGCGAGGAGGTGCGTCCGAGCCCGTCCGGTGCGCCCGCTGCCGAACGGCGAACGTCCTCGGTCCCGGCGGAGGGCAAGTCGAAGCTTGCGGATGCGTCCTCCGTCCGCCCATCAAGCGGCGATCTCCGCGCCGGCGTGGACACGCCGTTCGGCGTCCTCGTCCCTGGCGCACGTCGACGCGGACGACTCGGTCCGAGCGCGGACGCCCTGGAGCCTTCTGCTCCCCGCGAGCTGGCCCGCGCGGCCGATGGCTCCGCTCGACGCTCGAGCCGGAGGGCTCCGGAGCCCGCGCGCCGAGATAGCGAAGGACGCACGAGACGGACTATCGTCCTGCGCCGATGATCGGCCGCCTCACCGGCAGGGTGATGGAAGAGGACGACGGCACGACGGTGCTCGACGTGAACGGCGTCGGCTACGAGCTCGTGACGCCGCTCGGGACCGTCGGCCGCTCGAAGGTCGACGTGGAGGGACGCGTCACGTTCTTCGTGCACACGCACGTCCGCGAGGATCAGCTCTCGCTCTTCGGCTTCGCGTCCGAGGGCGACCGCCTCGCGTTCCGCACGCTCATCGGCGTGAGCAGCGTGGGGCCCAAGACGGCGATCGCCGTGCTCTCGGCGCTCCCCGCGCACGAGCTCGGCCAGGCGATCGCCCGCAAAGAGCTCGGCAAGCTCACGTCGATCAGCGGGATCGGGAAGAAGACCGCGGAGCGCCTGCTCCTCGAGCTGAAGGACAAGCTGTCGATCCTCCAGGCCGCGCCGCCGCGCGTCGAGGTGGACGGCGGCGCCGCCGTCGCGCCCCCGCCGAGCACCAACGCGGAGCTGCTCGCGCGGGCGCTCGTCAACATGGGCTACAAGTCCGGCGAGGCCGACCGCGCCGTCGAGCAGCTCGGCGACAAGGTGGCCGAGGCGCCGCTGCCCGAGCTCATTCGCGAGGCGCTCGCCGTCCTCTCGAAGTGAGCTCCTCGACCGCCCGCCCCCGCCCGCGCTGCGGCTCGCGCGCGGGAGGGCCGCGGCGCCCGCGGCATAGCCCCGGGGCCTGTTTGCGGCTAGAAGGTTCGGGTCATCGGCGAGGCGTTCGCCGCGGCGGCCGGGACGCGCCCCGCAACGACGCGCCCTCGCGGCTCACGACCGAGCACGAAGAACGAGAACAAGAAGACTCATGGCGAAGAAGAGCAAGGGAAAGCAGACGGCGAAGAAGGACATCCGGCGCGGCGGAGTACGCCGGCAGGAGCGCCGCTTCGTCTCCCAGGCGTCGACCAGCGCGAACGTCGTCCGCGCGTTCGGGGCGCTCGCGGCGCTCCTGCTCGGCGCCGGCCTCTGGGGCTACTTCTACGCGAAGAGCTTCGCGGACGACGAGGCGCTCCGGGCCGTCCCGTCGTACCTCATCGCCGCGGGCGCGGTGGTCATGGGCGTCACCATCTGGATCGGCACGAGCAGCGAGCCGCCGATCCGCGTCGGCGCTCCGGGCATCTCCGCCGAGAAGGGCGAGCTCCGCCGCATGCCGTGGTGGGCCGTCGAGAAGATCACCTTCGAGTCCGGCACCCTCGCGCTCGTCGTCGCCGGCAAGGACGAGTCGGGCTCCGACTGGACGTTCAAGGTCCCGGTCAAGCCCCACCCCGAGGCGGTCGCGTGGATCGTCAAGGAGGCGCTCGACCGCGTCCCGCGTCGCGTCGACATCGAGGACGGCCTCCTCGACGCGATCCCGGAGGCGCACGCGCACGCGGGGCAACGGGTCGACCTCGAGCCGCTCCAGGTGGTCGGGAAGAGGTGCGCCGTCACGGGCAAGACGATCTCGTACGAGCCCGACGCCCGGGTCTGCCCGCGCTGCGAGCGCGTCTACGAGAAGAAGTCGGTCCCGAAGAAGTGCAAGTGCGATAACTCCCTCGTCCACCTGCGCCCGAAGCCGCTCGAGGGCATCGACGAGGTCGAGGAGGTGGACGCGGGCGGCGACGACGAGGCGTCCGACGAACGGACGTCGACGAAGACCTTGGCCGCCGACGAGACCGCTTCGAGCTGAGGACGCCTGCCACGAGCCGACGGGAGGATGCGATGACCAAGCAGCTGCTTGCCAAAGGAATGGGCGCGAGCCCCGGGACCGCGACCGGCGTCATCGTGTTCCGCTCGGAGGACGCCGTCGAGCTCGCCGCGCAGGGCAAGGCCGTCATCCTCGTGCGCATCGAGACCACCCCCGACGACGTCCCCGGGATGAAGATCGCCGCGGGCATCGTGACCACCCGCGGCGGCATCACCGGCGACGCCGCGATCGTCGCCCGGAGCCTCGGCAAGCCGTGCATCGCCTCGTGCGCGCCGCTCCACGTCGACTACGCCGCGGACACGCTCACCGTCTGGCGCGAGTCCGCCTCGGGCGACACCCAGGACATCGTCCTCTCGAAGGGCGATCTCGTCACGATCGACGGCGCCAAGGGCGAGATCTGGACGGACTGAGGCCGCCGGGCGCTCTCGGCCCGCGGGCGCTCCCGCGAGCGAGGGATCCGCGCGCGCGGCGTCAGGCCGTCTCGACGCGGTTCCGGCCGCGGTGCTTGGCGGAGTACATCGCCTTGTCCGCGCGGCCGAGGAGGTCGTCGACCTGCCAGTCCGGCCCCTCCGCGCTGGCGAGGCCGACCGACGCGGTCGCGCGGTGCTCGGCGCCGCTCGGCAGGAGGTACCTCGCGTCGGCGATGGCGCGGCGGACGCGCTCGGCGGCGACGCGCGCGCCGGCCTCCGCGGTCTGCGCGAGCGCGACGACGAACTCCTCGCCGCCCCAGCGCGCGACGAAGTCGCTCTTGCGCGCGATGCCCGAGAGCACCCGCGCGACGCCCTGGAGCACGGCGTCGCCGGCGTCGTGGCCGAGCGTGTCGTTGTAGCGCTTGAAGTGGTCCAGGTCGGCCATGATGACGCCCATCGGCCGGCGGCTGCGATCGGCGCGACGCAGTTCCCGCTCGAGCGCCTCCTCCATGTAGCGGCGATTGAACAGATCGGTGAGCGGATCGTGCCGTGCCTGGATCTGCAGCGTATGGCGCAATGCCAGATTGGACAGCGCCAGCCCGAGGTATTCGGCCACCGCGCAGGGCCATTGCCGCCAAGCGGTGTCGCGCTCGATCGCCAGCGCCTCGTC
>JAHBWF010000228.1 GCA_019637105.1 Labilithrix sp. | reverse complement strand
CAACCGGCTGGGAGACGCGCTCCTCGAGGCGCACCCCTCGGGCCCGCACGCGCGCCGTGTCCGCGCCGTGCTCGGTCGGGGGCCGTGAGGCGAGGGCGCCGGCGCGGCGCGCCCGCGCCCACGATTTCGTGATCGTCGAGGATCGTCCAGGCCATAGCGTCGTCGTGGAGCACCGATGGCAGGCGTCGCATCCGGGAGCGCTCAACGCCGCTCGGCCGAGGCGGAGAGGGCGATCGTGAGGCCCGCGTACGAGCCGACGCGGGACGCCTCGAGCGCGCGCGCGCGCTCGAGGTGGGTCCTCCTCGCGGCGGGGGCGCTCCTCGTGCTCTTCGCGGCTTGCGCGGGGACCGACGACGACGGCGGCGCCGCTCCCATCCCCGACGGCGGCGCTCCGGAGGGCTCCGCGATCCCCGACGCGCGAGCCGACGACGCGGAGGCGTCGGCGGACGTCGACGCCGAGGCGATCCGGTGCAGCGGGGAGCTCTGCCTCGTCGATCTGCCGAACGCGGCGGTCTACGGCCTGACCCGCTGGGTCTTCGCGGGCGTCGTCGTCGATCCCGTGATCGGCGCGTGGGCGATCGCGAACGGCGTCGACGGCGACGAGGCCGCGACCGCGCAGGTGCTCCACTTCGAGGGAGGAGGCTGGAAGGTCGTGCACTCGGCGCGCCTCGCCGTCTCCGCCGAGACGAAGAGCGTGCGCCTCTCGTCGCTGGCGAGCGACGGTCAGGGCCACATCGTCGCGGTGGGCACCGCGCGGTCCGAGCCGACCGGCGTGATCCTCCGGAGCGACGGTCAGACCTTCACCGTCACGGCGTTCGACGAGGACCTCCGCGCGGTGTGGGCGTCGGAGAGCAGCACCTTCGTCGCCGGCGGGGGCGGGAGGATCTTCCGCGCCGAGGCCGACGGCGGCTGGGCGGACGAGAGCGCCGAGACCGGCGACTTCCTCACGATCTGGGGGACCGGGCCCGACGATCTCTACGTGGCCGGCTCGAAGCTCGACGAGGACTTCGGGATGAGCTTCGGCCACATCGGGCATCGCGCGGCCGGCGACGCGGGCGCCCCGGCGTGGTCGTTCCAGTCGTTCGCGCCGCCGGCCGCGCCGTTCCCCGGGCTCGGCGAGATCGGGGCCGGCGTGACGGCGGGGGCGCGTCGCTTCTTCAGCACGCGCGAGGCGCTGGCGAGCTGGAAGGACGACGACGGCGAGCCGAGGTGGATCTACGACGAGCTCAAGCTCCCGGTCCCGCTGCGCGGCTTCTGGGCGCGCTCGCAGAGCGAGATCTGGGCCGTCGGCGAGATCGGGCGCGTCTATCGCTTCGACGGGACGACGTGGAAGGACGCGTTCCTCGTGTTCAACGGCGCGCCGCTCACCGCGCCGCTCACCGCCGTGGGCGGGACGAGCGCGGGGGAGGTCTTCTTCGTCGGCGACGGCGTCGCGCTGCGGAGGGCGGCCCCGTGAGCGCGCCGAGGACGGTCTTCGGTTGGTTGGCCGGCGCGATCCCGGCGCTCGTGCTCGCCGCGGGCGCGTGCTCTTCGGACGACGATCCGGTCGCGCCGCCCCCGCCCGAGGTCGAGGCCGGCGCCGACGCCGACGCCGCCCCGGACGCGCCGCCGGACGCGGCCGTCGACGCGGACGCCGGGGCGGCGCTCGTCGACGCGAGCCCCGAGCCCATCGTCTGCGCCGTCAGCCCGTGCGCGGTCGAGATCGCCGCCGGCGCCGACTCGGTGTGCGTCCGCGTCCAGGACGGCACGGTGCAGTGCTGGGGCGCGAACACGTCGGGCGAGCTCGGGCGAGGTCCGGGCGCCGGCGCTTCGTCGGGGACGCCGGCCCGCGTCGCGGGCCTCACGGGCGTCACGCAGCTCGCCGGCGGCGCGTCCGATCCGGGCGACACGTTCTGCGCGCGCAAGGACGACGGCTCCGTCGTGTGCTGGGGCTCGAACGCGCACGGCAACCTCGGTCGCGTGCTCGACGACGACACAGTCGATCTCGAGCCGTCGCCCACGGCGGCGCCCGTCGCCGGAGTCGCCGGCGCCACCGGCGTCTTCGTCGGGAGCGCGGTGTCGTGCGCGACGCTGTCCTCGCAGGGCGTCGCCTGCTGGGGGACGAACGGCGCGTCGCAGCTCCCCGACCGTCCGTCCGGCGCCCTCGACGCGTTCCCCGCGTCGCCGGTCGCGCTCGACGCCGGCGTCGTCCAGCTCGGCATCGCCGATCGCGGGACGGTCGCGCTCACGACCGACGCGACGCTCCTCTCCTGGGGCGTCCGCGGCGCCCTGCTCGGGCCGTCGACCGGCGTGCTCGGGCGCGAGGTCTCGCTCGACGTCGCGCTCCCCGGGCCGATCGACCTCGCGCGCGTGTCCGCGATCGCCGCGAGCATCGGGCGCGCGTGCGCCGTCGCCAACGGGCGCGTCTTCTGCTGGGGCGCGGGGCCGAGCGCGGGGAGCGACTCGGTCTATCCGACGCCCACCGGGGTCGGCGTCGATCTCGCGTACGCGCAGTCGCTCTCCGTCGGGCCGCGGACGGTCTGCGCGACGCTCTCCGACGGCGTCGCGCGCTGCTGGGGCGACAACTCCAAGGGCCAGCTCGGCAACGGCAACACCGATCTCCAGCCGATCCCGGTCACGGTGCAAGGGCTCGCGGGCCGGGCGGTGCGCATGGCCACGATGGAGGCGACCACGTGCGCGATCCTCGTCACCGGCGCCGTGCAGTGCTGGGGCCAGAACGACCAGGGGCAGCTCGGGATCGGCACCGCCGACGGCCTCGCTTCGTTGACCCCGCGCGCCGTGACCCTCGCCCCCTGACGACCCGCGACCCTCGCCGACCTCGCGCGTGGGCTCGCGGTCACGCGTCGCGCGCGGGCTCGCGGTCACGCGTCGCGTGTGGGCTCGGCGGGCAGGTGCCGATCGAGGAAGGCGAACGTGTCGGCCCAGCACCGCCGGGCGACGTCGCGCATGACGAACGCGTGGAACGCGTGGAGCTCGCCGGGGTAGTAGCGCTCGGTCGCCTCGACGCCGAGCGCGCGGAGCGCCTCGCCGAGCCTGCGCGTGTCGGGGAGGAGCGGGTCCTTCGTGCCCACCGGCAAGAAGTACGGAGAGAGCGGACGGGTCGGACGGTCGCCGCGCTCGAGCGTCACGACCGGATCGGCGAGATCGAGCGAGCACGGCCACGGCCCCGGGCCGAGGTAGGCGCGCTCGACCTCGACCAGCCTGTCGGCGATGAACGTGGACATCCCGGGCTTGCGCCGCTTGAGCCGCGCGAGGTCGCTCACCTGGAAGACGCCGCACGCGGGCACGACGGCGCGCGGGACGACGCCGGTGTCCCACGCGCGCTTCGCGAACGGCTCGGGGCGCTCGTACGCGAGGGCGAGGGCGAGGCTGGTGACGAGGTTGGCGCCCGCCGACTCTCCGGCGAGGACGACGCGGCTCGGGTCCCCGCCGAAGCGCGCGGCGTTCTTCGTCACCCAGTCGAACGCCGCGCAGACGTCCTCGAGGGGCGCGGGGAAGCGGTGCTTCGGCGCCAGGCGATAGCTGACGTTGAACACGACGAAGCCTCGTCGCGCGAACCCGAGCGCCATGACCCAGTGCGTGTCCTTGGAGAGGATGCGGAACCCGCCGCCGTGCACGTAGAAGACGATCGGCCACGGCGGTCCCCCGCGTCGCGCCCCGAGCTCGCCGCGCGGCGTCGCGCCCGGCGCGGGCCGCCAGACGTCGAGCAGGTGCGCGCGCGCGGTCGAGCCCTCGAGGTACGTCAGGTCCGGGAGGACCTCGACCGCGTGTCGCTCGGGCCGCGCCTTCGGGTGCATGCGCGCGAGGCGCGACGCCCCGTTGAAGAAGCCGTCGACCACGACGGAGCCGGCGTAGCGTCGCGCCTCCGCGCCGAGCTTCGAGAACATCGCGCCGATCTTACCCGATCCCCGGCTCCGCCCGAGCTCCACGCCGAGCGCTCCGGCGACGAGGCCGCCCACGAGCGTCACCGCCGCGTCGAGCGCCGTCGCCGCAGAGCCCGCGGTCGACCCTCGCCCGCGTGTCCTGGTCGAACGACGAGGTCGCGCGCGCCCGTCCGGTCGCGCCGGCGAGGCAGACGAGAGGAGGCGCGGCGACGTCCCTCCCCTCTGCGCCGAGCATCAGAACTCGAACGCGAGGCCTGTCGCCCAGGTGTTCGTGCCGACGTAAAGTGCGTTGTCCTGGGCGAGCCCGTTGAGGTTCAGCCAGTAGTATTCCGCATAGACGTACGTGTTGTTGATGCCGAGATAGTTGTCCATGTTCCGTGACGCGCCCGAGTCGATCGCGTCGAGCGCGAAGGCGACTCCGCCGGCTACGTGCGTGCCCAACGTCATGCCCTTGCCGGGGACCGCTTGCCCTTCGCCGGGGAGGGTCGACTTCGACGTGCCGGTCGCGTCGGTCGCCCGCCAGAAGCCCACGGCGAACCCGAGCTTCGCGTAGGGGACCAAGGGAAAGCCGAACCCACGCCAGAAGGTGTCCGCACGGAGCACGGCAGAGAGATAGAGAGGATAGATGCTGAGGCCGTATTCGTCGCCGGAGGGACGCCCGGAGAGCGTGGTGGCCGGTCGGCTCATGTTCACGATCGAGGCGCCGAGCCCTGGGCCAAGCGTCCCCACGTAGGGGATGCGAAACGTCTGCCAGTCGAACTCCAGGCCCATCGCGATGCGTGGGTTGTCCCCGAAGCGATCTCTGAAGGGAGTTCCTCGCAGCCCGGGCTCGTCATCGACCGCGGGGTAGTAGGGTGACACGCGGATCTCGAGCGCGAAGTTCTGTGAGCTTCGGAAGGGTTGCGTCTGAGCGGGGGTCCCGAACTCGAACGCGCCCGCGTCTCGCGTGACGAGGACGCTGCCGAGCGCGAGCGTAGCGAGGATGCACTTGCGGGGCAGCGACGAGAGGGGCTGATGTTGGGCGGCGGGCATCGTCTTTCGTTCTCGGCATTCACCGGAGCCGGTCGCGTCGCTGTGTCGTACGCCGACGCAAGGTGGAGATCGCGAGCGCCACGCCGACGAACATCGTGGTCATGCTCCCGAGCGGCAGCTCGGAGCCGTTCGTCGTGCAGCCGCCGGCGCCGCCGCCGGCCTTCCGGTAGTCCTCCCAGAAGTCCGTGGTGAGCTCGGGGGTCTGGCAGACGACGGACGAGAGCTCACCGACATTGCCGAAGCGATCCGTGGAGGCGACGGCGACGGCGTACGAGGTGCCGTTCAAGAGCGGGCCGTTCCCCAACTGCGTCGCGACCGCCGAGGTGCCGGTGTTCCCGACGACCTCTCCACATTTGTATTTTGCATCGAACTCGGCTGTTGGGAGCACCGAGGCTCCGTCGCTGTCGACGAAATTGGCGCTGCTGCACTCGTCGCTGCTTGGAGCTTCGGTAGACGAGCCCGCATCTTCGCAGACCCGTACGGTACCTGCATCGATGGCAGCGTCGGCGTCGTCGAATCCTGCGTCGACGGGCTCGTCGCGACACACCGGCTCGGCCTCCTCCTCCTCCGTCTCCGTCGATGCGCCTCCCGCGACGTCGCAGTAGACCTTCACGCCCGTGAGCTCCGTGAGACCACCCGTCGCTGCCGCGTCGTCCGCGCCACCGCTGATGTTCGTCCACCTGACGGTGATTCGGCCATTGCCGGGCAGGGCAGTGAGGCCGCTCGGGGGTGCAGGACCGACCGTGTCGACGGTGACGGTGACCGATTTGTCGATCTGCGCAGTGACGGGATCGCCTGGCGCGAAGTAGAGGAAGTGAACGCCGATGTTGGCGAGGTCGACCTTGCCGCAGACGGCCTCCGTGGCGTCGGGCTCCAACGGTCGGTTCGGAGGCGCGCCCGACATGATCTTGCGGACGGGGATGTCGACGTCGATCACCGGCGAGAGTGGAATCGCCGCGTCGAAGACCCTCCAGCACACCTGGGTGGCCGCGTTCCGCGCGGTCTGCGCCTTGCAGTCTTGTCCGATGGATGCCCAGGCCTCGATGACGGCCCGAGGTTCGTATCCGCTCATCTGGAGCGTGAAACGGATCTTCTGATCGTCCACGCAGTCTTGGAGACTCACGCCCTCTGGGCTGAGCGTCTGCGGCCGCTTCGAGACGACGTTGCTGTCCTTGTCGAGACGCGGAAGCGACAGCTCGTTGACGACATTGATCGTGAACTGCGCGGACGCGCCGGTCGTGACGAAGAAGACGGCGGCGAGCGTCGAAGCGAAGACGAAAAGCCGTCGAAGAGAATCTCGGACTCGAGGCCGTCGAGACGTCATGGGGTGCTTGGCGCGCAGCATAGCCCGTGCCAAACATGCATGCGAGAACTCCCGGACTTTCGCGGGAGGATGCTGCCCGTCACCCGCCAAGCTGGCACGGCCGTTCGAGCGCGGGCGCGCCGTCTGCCAAACTGACAAGCGGGCGTCAGTTAATAATCGGTGCGCTGCGGCCGCCCGGCTCGGTGACGCGGCCCGCGTGCTAATGCCTGTCGCGATGGGTCGCCCCTCCTCGTCCCTCTCTGCTCCTCCTCCTTCCCGCGCCGGAGCCCGCAACGGGGCGGCGCCCGATCCGTCGCCGCGGCGCGGCCGCGAGCCCGACTCGATCGAGGTCCGCGGGGCGCGAGAGCACAACCTCGACGTGCCGCTCCTCACGATCCCGAAGCGGGCGCTCGTCGTCTTCACGGGGCCGAGCGGGTCGGGCAAGTCGAGCCTCGCGTTCGACACGCTCTACGCCGAAGGCCAGCGGCGCTACCTCGAGACGCTCTCGGCCTACGCGCGGCAGTTCCTCGGGCAGCTCGAGCGGCCGCACGTCGAGCGGATCCGCGGCCTGTCGCCGACGATCGCGATCGAGCAGAAGAGCGCCGCGTCGAACCCGCGATCGACCGTCGGCACGATCACCGAGGTCTACGACTACCTCCGCGTGCTCTACGCGCGCGCCGGCGAGCAGCGCTGCGTCGACTGCAAAAAACCGGTGAAGGCGCGCAGCGCCGGCGAGATCGCCCGCGAGATGGCGAAGCTCCCGAAGGGCGCCAAGGTGCGCGTGCTCGCGCGCCTCGTCACCCACCGCAAGGGCGAGCACAAGGAGCTCTTCGAGGACCTCAAGGCGCGCGGCTTCCTCCGCGTCGAGGTGGGCGGCGAGCAGCACTCGCTCGACGAGCCTCCGACGCTGCAGAAGCACGTGAAGCACACGATCGACCTCGTCGTCGATCGCCTCGTCGTAGGCAGCGCGGCCTCGTCGCGCCTCACCGAGGCCGTCGAGAACGCGCTCCGGGAAGGGAAGGGCGAGCTCGTCGCCGCCGTCGACACGGGCAGCGGCAAGGAGGAGCGCGTCCCGTTCAGCGCGAACCGCGCTTGCTGCGGGAGGAGCTACCCGGAGCTCAGCCCGCAGAGCTTCTCGTTCAACGGTCCGCTCGGGATGTGCCCGGACTGCCACGGCCTCGGTACGCGGGCGGAGGTCGACCCCGAGCTCGTCGTCGTCGACAAGGCGCTCTCGCTCCGCGGCGGCGCGATCGCCCCGTGGGCCTCGGCGATGGCGCGCGGCGACGGCTGGATCTTCCGCGTCGCGCAGGCCGCGGCGAAGGCCTGCAGGGTCTCGCTCGACACGCCGTGGAAGGACATCCCGAAGGACCGCCAGAAGAAGCTCCTCTTCGGGATCCACGGCGAGCGGCTCGACATCGCGTGGAAGAGCGACCGCACGAACAGCCACGGCACCTTCGGCGTGCGCTTCGAGGGCGTGATCCCGACGCTCGAGCGCCTCTACCGCGACACCTCGAGCGAGCCGATGCGCGAGCACTACAGGCGCTTCTTCCGCGACCGGCCGTGCAAGGCGTGCAAGGGCTCACGCCTGCGCGCCGAGAGCCTCGCGGTCGTCGTCGGCAAGAACCAAGGCGGGATCGACATCGCCGAGCTCACGTCGATGACGGTCGCCCGCGCGCTCGAGCACGTGCGCTCGCTGACGCTCTCGGCGGCGCAGCGCACGATCGCCGAGGGCGCGCTCGTCGAGATCGACAGCCGCCTCCGCTTCCTCCTCGACGTCGGGCTCGAGTACCTCACGCTCGACCGCTCCGGCCCGACGCTCTCCGGCGGCGAGGCCCAGCGCATCCGCCTCGCGAGCCAGCTCGGGAGCGAGCTCTCCGGGGTGATGTACGTCCTCGACGAGCCGTCGATCGGCCTGCACCCGCGCGACAACTCGCGCCTCATCTCGACGCTCCGCCACCTGCGCGACCTCGGCAACACCGTGCTCGTCGTGGAGCACGACGAGGAGACCATCCGCGCGGCCGATCACGTCGTCGACTTCGGGCCGGGCGCCGGCCACCTCGGCGGGAAGGTCTCGGCCGAAGGTCCGCCGGAGGCGATCGCCGCCGATCCGGCGAGCCTCACCGGCGCGTACCTCTCCGGCCGCCGCGCGATCGAGGTGCCCGCGGCGCGGCGCGCGCCGAAGGGCAAGATCCAGGTGCTCGGCGCCAAGGAGCACAACCTGCGCGATGTCGACGTGACGCTCCCGCTCGGCGTCTTCGTGTGCGTCACGGGCGTCAGCGGCGCCGGGAAGAGCTCACTCGTGAACGGCATCCTCTTGCCCGCGCTCGGCGCGCGCCTCCACGGCTCGACCGAGCCGGTGGGCGCGCACAAGTCGATCAAGGGCATCGAGGCGCTCGACAAGGTGATCGCGATCGATCAGAAGCCGATCGGCCGGACGCCGCGCTCGAACCCGGGCACCTACACGAAGGCGTTCGACGCGATCCGCGAGGTCTTCGCGCAGCTGCCGGAGGCGCGCGCCCGCGGCTACGACGCGGGGCGCTTCTCCTTCAACGTGAAGGGCGGGCGCTGCGAGGCCTGCGGCGGCGACGGCGAGGTGAAGGTCGAGATGCATTTCCTCGCCGACGTCCGCGTCCCCTGCGACGTGTGCGCCGGCAAGCGCTACGACGACGCGACGCTCGAGATCCGCTTCAAGGGCAAGAGCATCGCCGACGTCCTCGACACGAGCGTCGACGAGTGTCTCGAGCTGTTCAGCGCGTTCCCGCAGCTCCGGAGGATCCTCGAGACGCTGGTCGCCGTGGGGCTCGGGTACATGAAGATCGGTCAGCCGGCGCCGACGCTCTCCGGCGGTGAGGCGCAGCGCGTGAAGCTCTCGCGCGAGCTCGGCAAGGTGCAGACCGGGCGCACGCTCTACGTCCTCGACGAGCCGACGACCGGCCTCCACTTCGAGGACATCCAGCGCCTCCTCGTCGTCTTGCAGCGCCTGGTCGACGGCGGCAACACGGTGGTGGTCATCGAGCACAACCTCGACGTCGTGAAGTGCGCCGACTGGATCGTCGATCTCGGGCCCGAGGGCGGCGCCGGCGGCGGTCTCGTCGTCTGCGCGGGGACGCCGGAGGAGGTCGCGCGGGTGAAGGAGTCCCACACGGGGCGCTTCCTCGCGGAGGTGCTGCGGGCGAGCGCGCGGACCAGGACGCGCGGGAAGGCGGGGCGCGCCGACGACGCGCGCGCGCGCGCGCGGGCTTCCCGCCTGCCTTCCTGACGGGAGGCTCGACGACCGCGAGCGCCGGCGCGTCGCGTCTCCTCTCCGACCCGACGGACGGACCCGCCCGACGGACGGAGCCGCGAGGCGGGCCGTCCGCCGGGCGTCCCTCCTTCGCTCGGTCGGCGCCCGCGAGGGGAGACAGCGTCGCCTCCGCGCGTAGTATGGCTGCCGATGAGCCGCCTCTACGTCACGCCCCTCGCCTTCGTCGCGCTCGCCGCGATCCTCTCCGCCGCCTGCGGAGGCGGTCCGCCGCCGACGATGCAGGGCCGCAGCGGGATGCTCTCGGCCACCGCCGCGGCGCAGAAATGCGAGGAGGCCGCGAAGGCGCACGACCGCCCGTTCGTCGTCGAGTGGGACGCGACGGACCTCGCGAGCTTCGAGGCGAAGGCCGCGCGCGACACCGTCTTCGTCAAGTACGAGGGCTGCAAGCTCGACGTCCTGTACCAGTGCTCGGATCCGGTCACGCCCGGCGTCTTCGGCGCCTACGGCACGCCGCAGTTCACGAGCGGCACCGTCCAGGGCTTCGAGGTGAAGAACGAGGGCGAGCTCTACGCGAAGCTGCCGCTCGGCGCCGCGAACCTCTCGGGGCGCGTCCAGGCGGGCGAAGAGCTCCAGCTCAAGTACTTCGTCTCCGGCGTCGCGACCACGACGCGCGACGCGCTCTACGAGGGCGAGCTCGCCAAGGCGGCGGGCTGCAAGGGGGCGACCCACTTCGTCTGGGCGTACAACCTCGGCGCGTTCGAGCTGCTGACCGCGGAGAGCTCCTCGGCCGAGGCGGCCGGCGGCGCGGGCGGGTTCGGCGCGGGCGGCAAGCGCACGCACGAGCAGAAGTCGGTCGGCGCCGGCGGCAAGATGAGCGCGTGCGAGTCGCAGGACCAGCGCGGCTGCCGCGTCCCGATCCGCCTGGCGCTCCGCGCGATCTCCGCCGGCGACAACCCCCTCGGAGAGGCGCCGACGGCGAAGGCGAGCACCCCGGCGAGCGGCGAGCCCGCGGCCTCCGGGGCGGCGGGAGACGCGAAGCAGCACTGGGACGACGCGAAGAAGAAGTTCGAGCAGGGCGACGGCGCCGGCTGCCTCGCCGCGATGAACCGCGCGCTCTCGTTCGACCTCAGGCTGTCGGACAACCACACCTTCAAGACCGAGCGCGCGATCTGCGTGATGGCGGCGGGCAAATGCGAGGAGGGGAAGAAGGACTTCCGCGCCGCCCTCGCCGCCGCCGACATCAAGCGCGAGCAGCAGGACTGGCAGCTCGATCGCGACACGCGCGAGACGTCGAACCGCGTCTGCCCCTCGGGCGGCACCGCGAACGACGCCGACTTCGTCCTCCGCGCCGATCGCGAGCTCAAGGCGGCCGCCAAGGTGAACGACGCGGCGAGCTGCGTGAAGCTCATCGACGCGATCCACGCGCGCTACGACAAGCTCACGCAGCAGCTCAAGGGAGCTCCGGACTTCGACGTCATCGGGCGCGCGCAGTCGCGCGCGGGCAACGACTACGATCTCGCCGCGGTGTGCGTGGCCGCCGGCACGAAGAAGTGCGCCGAGGGCCTCAAGCAGCTCGAGAAGCAGTGCTCGCACTCGCCGATCCAGGACTGCAAGGGCATCGTCGCGAAGAGCTGGAAGAACACGGTCGAGCGCACCAAGATCGACTGCCGCTGAATCGTCGCGCGCCGGCCCGGTCGAGCGCGCACCGGGATCGACCGCCGCTGGATCGTCGCGCGCCGGCCCGTCGTGGTGTGCCGTCCGACCGGCCGTTCGCGCGGCGCGCGCGGGCGGCCCCGGGCGCGTGTCGTAAAGCGATGCGATTTCATG
>JAHBWF010000227.1 GCA_019637105.1 Labilithrix sp. | reverse complement strand
GGGCTCGGCGCCGCCCGCCGGCAGGGAGTCGCGCGCGAACGCGGGCGCCGGATCGCGCGTGGTCCTCCCGTCGAGGCCCGGCGCCGGCAGCGCGCCCGGATCGGAGCCGGCCGAGCCGGCGATGCGCGTCTCGCCGAGCGCGGGAGGGTGGCGATCTCCGGGCGGCGCCGGGAACAGGACGCCCGGTGACATCAACGTCTCGGGCGCGCCGAGGTCGAGCGGCACGCGCGTCTTCTCGACGGGCGCGAGCTCGTGGAGCGCCGCGAGCATCCGTTCGGCGGAGGGGAAGCGCTCGGCGCGATCGCGCGAGAGCGCCCGCGCCACGAAGCCCGCGACCTCGGCCGGGAGGCTCGGATCGATCGCGCGGAGGTCCGGCGCGTCGCGCATGCAGATCGAGAGGATGATCTGCTCGTAGGTCTCGCCGGTGTGCGGCGGGCGGCCGGAGAGGCACTCGAACAGGATGGCGCCGACGCTGTAGATGTCCGCGCGCGCGTCGATGTCCGGCATCGCCTGCGCTTGCTCGGGGCACATGTAGAACGGCGTGCCCAGGACGGTGCCGCGGCCGGTGAGCGCGAGCGGCGAGGTCTTGTCGCGCGGCCGCTCGATCTTCGAGACGCCGAAGTCGACGATCTTCGCGAAGAGCGGGTCGGTGTCGCTCCGCACGAGGAAGACGTTGTCGGGCTTCAGATCGCGGTGGACGATGCCCGCCGCGTGCGCCTTCGCGAGCCCCTTCAGGACCTGCGCGACGACGTGCATGGCTTCGGGGAGCGGGACCGTCCGCGTCCGGCGCAGGCGCTGCCCGAGGTCCTCGCCGCGGAGCAGCTCCATCACGAGGTAGGGGCGGCCGTCCTCGGTGCCCGCGTCGAAGACCGTGACGATGTGCGCGCTCTCGATCGAGCTCATCGCGCGCGCCTCGCGGGCGAAGCGCGCGACGACGCGCTCGTCGGTCGCGAACTCCTGATCGATGAACTTGATGGCGACGCGCTTGCCGAGCCCGAGGTGCTCGGCCTCGTAGACGGCGCCCATGCCGCCGTGGCCGACCAGCGCCCGGAGCACGTAGCGGCCGGCGATCGACTTGCCGATGAGCGCCTCGCGGACGGCGCGCGCTCGCTCCTGGTCGTCGCGGTACGCGCCGCCCTCGGCGGCCCCGCCGCTGCTCCCGGGAGTTTTCTCGACCTCGCTCATCCGCCGCGTCCCGAATGGACGCTGTGAAGCCTACCAGGACGCGCAGTCGGGCTCGACCCTCACGCGAGAAACACGCGGACGGCCGGAGGGACGGCGACTACTTGGCGGCGGCCGCCAGGGCGTGAACCTGGGCGGAGAGGCGCGAGATGGTGCGCGAGGCGGCCTTCACGTGGACGGCGCCCTTCGTGGCCGCCTTGTCGAGCGCCTTGGTCGCAGCCTTGAGCGCGACGTCCGCGGCGCCCTTGTCCTTCGCATGAAGGGCCGTGCGAACCCGCTTCACGAGCGTGCGAACCGAGCTGTTGATGGCGCGGTTACGCGCGGTCTTGACGATACGCTGGCGGTTGCGCTTCTCGGCGGAGGGATGATTGGCCACGGTGCAGGATCCTCGAACAAAATGGCCCGCCCTGGGCCTTGGGAGGGCGCACTTTACGGGCAGGGACGAGAAAGTCAAGCCGGACGGCGGCTTTGCCTCCTCCGACGTCGTCAGGGCCTCTCGGAGACGGGCTGCCCCGCGGGAGCCGCGGGACGCCGGGACCGCGTTCGCTCGTCCGAGGGGCCGACTCGTCCGAGGGCTAGCGGGCGGGCCTCCCCACCCAGGCGCCGGCGCAGGCGAGGGCCCAGGCGATCGGCGAGAACGCGAGGGCGAAGATGAGCGCCACCGGGGCCGCCAGCCCGAGCAAGACCAGCGTGAGGACGATCGCGAGCCCCGAGGCCAGCGCCGGCTCGAGCAGGGTCGGGAGGTTCGACGCCCGCGCGACCAGGTAGCCGCTGACCGGGAACGCCAGGAGCACGCCCGAGCCGAGGAGCGCGACCGGAGCGGTGGTGCTCACGTCGTGCTCGTCGACGATCGAAAAGTCGACGTTGGCCCAGTGACCGAACGCGACCGAGAGCGTCAGCCCGACGGTCATCACCCCCACAGTGACGAGCGCCCCGAAGAGGATCCAGCGCAGCGTGATCGGCTGCCCCTCGCGGCGCATCGCCTCGCGCACCGAGCGGAGGCTCGGCGGGCTCGAGACGACGTAGAGCGACGACACCCGCTCGAGGAGGACCGACGTGCGCGAGCCGCGCTCGGCGATCACCTCCTCTTCGCGCGCGCGCAGATCGCGGATCGCGAAGATGGTCGGCACCATCATCGCGAAGAGCAGCGGGAGCGTCCCGACGAGCGCGCCCGGCCCGCGACCGTAGACGAGGTGCGCGTAGACGCCGTGCGCCGCGGTCGCGACGAGCCACGCGCCCGGGAAGATCGCGCCGGGGCGCTTGACGCGCTTCGCGCGGCCGAGCGCGTAACCCCAGGCGCAGGCGAAGAAGACGTGCGCGGGCAAGGCGACCGCCGTGCGCGCGATCCAGATCCAGCCGATCGGGTGATCGCGCAAGGTCAGCGCGTTCTCGATGGTCGCGAAGCCGAGCGCGGCCGCCGAGGCGTAGACGAGGCCGTCCATCGGCTCGTCGAAGTACTTCGAGCGGAACGCCGGCCACATCGCGGCGACCTTCGACGCCTCGCGGATCGGCGCGGCGAACCCGAAGAGGAAGAGCATGCTGCCGGCGCCTCCCGTGACCCGCGCGTTCAGGTCGAGGCCGGTCCAGACCGCCGCGCGGGCCTCGAGCAGCGCGGTGCACCCCTTCCCCGTCCCTCCCAGGACGAAGACGAGGAGCACCAGCCAGAGCGGCTCGCGACGCCGATCGGACAGGTAGATGACCAGCAGGAGGAGAAGCGCGGGGACGAGCGACGGCCCGATCCAGCGCACCCACGCAAACACGCGGTGAGCTTAGCGCGACGCCCGGCCAGCGCGAACTTCGGGCCGCGCTCGCCGCGCCGACGGGTCGATCGGGCGCGGACGTCGTCGCCGCGGGGCGGCGCCACCTCGCGACGCGGCCGGGTCCGCCTCTCGGACGGGGCGACCGTCCGGCTTCATGGCGGGCCTGGGCGCTCTCCGACGACACGCTCGAGCGCCTTCGTCGCGGCGGTGACGTTGATCGTCGAATCCCAGATCGGATCGAGCGCGTCCGAACGCGCGGCGGCGACGGCCCGCGCGACGGCGGTCGGGAGGCCGAGCGACGCGAGGTCGACGTCGTCGAGCTCGGCCCACTCGAGCGGGACCGCGACGACGACCGGCTCGCCGGCGCGGGCAGGGCAAGGCGCGAACGGCGTCACGACGGCCTCGACGGGGTCGAGCTTCACGCCCGGCGGCGCGCCGCGCGCGGCGAGCTGCGCGAAGATCGACGCGAGCGGCGCCGCGGCGCGCGCAGGCGCCGCGCCGACACCGACGAGCACCGCGACGGAGCGCGGGCCAGCGGAGAGCGCCGCCGCCGGGAGGCCGATCGCCGTCGCCAGGGCACGGACACCGCGCGCCGCGTCCGCGACCGCGCCCGGCGGAGCACCGGCGGCGGCGCTCGCCCGCACGGCGACGAAGTCGACGACGCCGGGCCGCCCCTCGACGAGCGCCGTGTGCTGGATGGACGGCGCGCCCGCCTCGACGGCGAAGAAGAGGGCGTCGAGCGAATCGATCACGTAGCCGCGCACCTCGTGCGTCCCCGCGCGCGCCGCGGTCGCGCGCACGATCTTCGGCGTCCACTTCGGCGGCGGCCAGAGCGCCGCGCCGTCGGGGCCGAGCAGCACGCAGACGCGCCCCGCCGCGTGACGAAGGAGCGCCGGCGCGACGGCCTCGAAATATGTGCATAACGCACCTTTGCTCGTGCCGTCGGAGAGCGCTGGTCGTGACGGCGCGGTGACGTGGATCCGCGCCGCTCCCCCGGCGAACGGAGGAGCCACATTCGCCTGCAACACCTTCGCGTCCGCAGGCTTCGCCCCCGGCACCTTCGCCTCCGCCGTCTTTCCCCGCCTCGCCGCCTTCAACCCCCGCGCTTTCGTGCGCGCCGTTTCCGCGCCCGCCTCCGCCGTGCCTGCCGCCTCCGCCGTCTTTCCCCGCCTCGCCGCCTTCAACCCCCGCGCTTTCGTGCGCGCCGTCTCCGCGCCTGCCGCCTCCGCCGCCTTCAACCCCGGCGCCTTCGTGCGCGGCTCGCGTGAGGGGCGCGGCGACGTGACCGCGTCGTCGGGCGAGGCGGTGCAGTCCCGCGGGCTGACGTCCGGTCGCACGCCACGGAAGACCGCGAAGCGAAGGGAGCGCGCGCCGCTCGGATCGAGCGAGTAGCCTCCGTACCGCACCGAGACGACGAGCTCGGGCAGGCAGTGGTGCCGCCTCGCCCTCGGCGGGTACCTCCCCTCCGCCACGGGCTCCGCGACCTCGATCGATCGCAGGCGCTCGAGGATGAGCTCGATCGTGCTCGCGTCGAGCCCGCTCCCGACGCGCCCGCGGAACACGAGCCGATCGCCCTCGTAGGCCCCGAGCTCGAGCGCGCCGAGGCGCGCCCGGTCCCCCTCGCCCTCCGTCCAGCCGATGACGACGAACTCGGCGTCGTGCTCGGCCTTGATCTTCAGCCAGTCAAACGTCCGCTCGCCGCACCGGTACGGCGTCCCGAGCCTCTTGGCGACCACGCCCTCGAGGCGTCGCTCCCGACAGACCCGGAAGAGCGCGACGCCGTCGTCGAAGGTCGGGTGCCTGCGGAGGAGCCCGCCCGCGGCGCCCTCGCTCGGGAGGACGCGCGCGAGGATCTCCTTGCGCGCCTCGAGCGGGAACGCCCGGACGTCGTACGGTCCGATCGCGAGGACGTCGAAGACGACGAACACGACGGGCACCGCCGCGGCCGCGCGCGCGCGGTGCCCGGTCGCTCGCCCGCTCATGCCCGCCTGGATGCGACGGCCGAGCCGCTGGAAGTCGGGCCTCCCCTGCGCGTCGAAGGCGACGATCTCGCCGTCGAGCACGAGCCGCTCGTCGGCGAGCGCGCGGATCGCGCCGGCGATCTCGGGGTAGCTCTCGGTCGCGTCGCGGAGCTTGCGGTAGGTGAGCGCGACCTCGTCGCCGCGCTTGTCGGCGAGGATGCGGACGCCGTCGAGCTTCAGCTCGTAGAGCCACCCCGGGCGCTCGAGGACCTCCGCGCCCGCCTCGACGCGCTGGCAGAGCATCGGGACGAGCTCCCGGCCGTCGAGCTCGGCGGGGCGCGCGCCCAGGTACTCGGCGAGCTCCTCCCCCGGCGTCATGCGCGCCGGCGTCAGAGCCCGAAATGCAAACCGAGGCGGAGCCCGCCGGCGAGCTGGAGCCCCGCGCTCGACCCGGACCTCTGGTAGACCGGATCGGCGTTGATCGCGGCCTGCTGGTCGGGCGTGAGCGTCGCGTAGTTCCCCGGCAAGCCGACCGGCGGGCGGTTCAGGAAGAGGAAATCGCCGAGGATCCCCGCGCCGACGGAGAAGAGCGGCGAGACGTAGTAGTCGAACGCGACGTCGACGCCGCCGTTGAAGCCGCGGATCGAGACGGCGTCGGTGCTCGCCGGGGTCTCCGTGTTCGTCGCCAGACCGGCGTCGCCGAGGCGCCCGACGAACGAGTAGCCGCCGTGCAGACCGAAGAGCAGATCGAACGAGCGGATCGGGATCTTGAAGCCGGCCTCGGCGTTGATCTGCCACATGTTGAACGTGGAGAGCGCGTTGTGACGGAGGCGCGCGCCGAGGACGAGGATGACGAACCGAACCCCGGCGCCGAGCGAGAACGCCGGGCCGCCGGCGCTCGCCTTCTCGATCTGGAAGGACTCCGACGAGAACTGGGACATGTTGATGTACGAGCCGCCGATCGAGCCGTCGATCCAGAAGAGCTCGAAGTTGCGGCCGCTGTCCTGCTGCTCGGCCTCGTCGAGCCGCCGCGTCGTCTCGCCTTGCTGCTGCTGCTCGACCGAGGGTGAGCCGGGAGAGCCCGGGCTGATCGGCGGAGGGGGCGCGAGCCCCTGAGCCGAGGCGGTCTGGCAGAGAAGGGCGACCGAGGCACACACCAAGAGACCGTGAAGACGGCGCATCTCGGTCAGTGTCGCATATCCTCGCTCTTTTTCGAGGCGCCTTCGGTCAGGTCCTCGAGGTCGTCTTCGTCCAGCTCCGCGTCGGGGACCGGGATGCGGTACTCCTCGTTCAGCCACTTCCCGAGGTCGATCGCCTTGCAGCGCGCGGTGCAGAACGGGTAGCTCGGGTTCGAGGATCGGGGCTGGACCGCCGCGTCGCAGATCGGACACCTCGCCATCCCGCTCTCATAGCACGCTGCGCGGAGCGCCCGCATCCGGCGGTCGCCGGGAAATGTTGACGAGACCGCGCCGCGGCAGGGACGATTGCCGCGAGCACGGCGTGAAGGAGACGAGTTGACCCAGCCCGGCGGAGAGTCATCGGCATACAAGGAAGAGCGCCTGGAGCTCGAGACGATCGCGCGCCGCTTCGAGGGCACGCTCGGGCTCTGCTCCGCCCGCGTCGACGGCCCCGACGCCGTCCTCGAGGTCGGCGGCGACGAGGTCTTCCCCGCCGCGAGCGTCATCAAGATCGCGCTCGCGCTGGAGGTGTTCTGCCAGGTCGAGGAGGGCGCGCTCGCGCTCGGAGAGCGGGTCACCCTCAAGGCGTCGGACAAAGTCGTCGGCTCGGGCGTGCTGGCGGAGCTCGCCGAGGGCCTCTCGCCGACCGTCGGCGACCTCGTCTACCTCGCGATGGCGATCAGCGACAACACCGCGGCGAACCTGCTCATCGAGCGCGTCGGCGTGTTCTCCGTCAACGCGCGGCTCGCGGCGCTCGGCCTGGAGAAGACGCGCCTCTCGGGGAAGATCCTCGTCCACGAGACCAAGAGCGGCCCGCCCGCGACCGAGGACTTCGGCGCCGCGGCGTCGACCGCGACGGACGGCGACGACGGACGCGGCGAGCGCTCGCCGGTCACCGCGCGCGAGCTCGTGACGCTGCTCCGGCGCGTCTACCGCCGCGACGGCCTCCCGGCCCGCGCGTGCGACGCGCTCCTCGAGATCCTGCAGAAGACGCAGACCGCGAGCTCGATCCGCCGCGGCCTGCCGGAGGCCCGCTTCCGCGATCGCACGCCGGCGCGCCTCTTCCACAAGACCGGCTCGATCCGCGGCGTCGTCAACGACGCCGGCATCGTCGCCACCGAGCGCGGCGCCTACGCCGTCGCGCTCCTCAGCAAGGGCTCGCGCGATCTCCGCCCCACGCAGGACAACGTCGCGCGCATCGCCCTCGCCGACGCCTCGCGCGTGATCTACAAGGCGATGCGCGAGGAGTAGCGCCGGCGCGATCGTCGCCAGCGGCGCGACGCGCGAACCGCGGCCCGCGCGCGCGCTCTCGCGTTCACTCCGCGGGGACGGCCTCGGCGACCTCGGCGGCCGGCGCGCTCGCGACGACGGCGCTCACGCTCTCCTCGACGACGCAGCTCTGCTCGAGCAGCTCGGCGACGTCGAGCTGCTTGATCCGGTCCTCCAGGCTCTGGCTCTTCAGGCCGTCGGTGAGCATCGTCATGCAGAACGGGCAGGCGCTCGCCACGGTCTTGGCGCCGGTGTCGACGAGCTGGAGCGTGCGCTTCACGTTCACGCGGTTCTGGTTCTGCTCCTCCATCCACATCTGCGCGCCGCCGGCGCCGCAGCAGAGGCCGCGCGTCTTCGTCCAGTACTCGGGCTCCACGAGCTCGACGCCCGGGATCGCCTTCAGGATCTCGCGCGGCGAGTCGTACACGTCGTTGTAGCGGCCGAGGTAGCAGCTGTCGTGGTACGTGACGCGGCCGACGACCGGCTTCTTCGGGACGAGCCTCCGCTCCGCGAGGAGCCCGCAGAGGTAGTCGGTGTGGTGCACGACCTCGAGCTTCGCGCCGAAGTCGGGGTACTCGTTCTTGATCGTGTTGAAGCAGTGCGGGCAGGCCGTCACGACGGTCTTCACGCCGCCCTGCTCCTTGTAGCCGTTGAGCACCGCGGCGTTCGTCTCGGCGAGCATCGCGAAGATGTGCTCGGCGCCGGCGCGGCGCGCCGGATCGCCGGTGCACGACTCCTCTTGGCCGAGGATGGCGAAGTCGACGCCCGCCTGCTTGAGCAGGCGCGCCGTCGCCCGCGCGATCTTCTTCGCGCGGTCGTCGTAGCTGGCCGCGCAGCCGACCCAGTAGAGGACCTCGGCGTCCGGTTTGTCGGCGAACGTCTTGATGTCGAGGCCGTCCGACCACGCCGCGCGATCCATGCGCGAGAGGTTCCACGGGTTGCCGTTGACCTCGAGCGCCTGGAACGGCTTCTGGAGCTCGTGCGGGAACTCGTTCCGGATCATCACGAGGTTTCGCCGCATGTCGACGATCTTGTCGACGTAGGAGATGAGGACCGGGCACTGCTCCTCGCAGGCGCGGCAGGTCGTGCAGGCCCAGAGGACGTCCGGGTGGACGACCTCGGGCGCGAGGTTGATCGGCGTGTACGTGACCGGCCGCTTCGCGCCCTCGCGCTCGTTGGCCAGGAGCTCGTCGTCGATCGCGCCCTCGGCGGCCGCGGCGGCGCCGTCGAGCCCGGGGCCCCAGCGCATCTCGCGCTCCACGAGCTCCTTCTCGTGCTCGTACATGTGATCGCGCAGCGCGAGCGTCAGGTGCTTCGGCGAGAGGATCTTGCCGGTCTTGTGCGCCGGACAGTTGTCCGAGCAGCGACCGCACTCGGTGCACGTGTAAAAGTCGAGGACGGCCTTCCACGAGAGGTGCTCGATCTTCGCGACGCCGACGTCGGCCATCGTCGGATCGGGCATCTCCGACGCCTCCATCATCTTCTCCGTCAGCTTCTCGAAGTTCTCGGCGATCGGCTGCAGGCGGCCGCGCGGCTCGAGGTCCTTGAAGAAGACGTTCGGGATCGCCGTGATGACGTGGAAGTGCTTCGAGTGCGGGAGCAGGTTGAGGAAGATCAAGACGAGCGTCGAGTGCGTCCAGAACCCCACGTGCGCGAGCGTCACGAGCACCGGCGCGCTCAGGTGGAGCTTGCGCAGGAGCGTCGCCATCGCGGAGCCGGCGGGCGACGGGAACGCCGAGAGCTCCGCGTGCACCTCGCTCACCGGCGGAAGCGGCGCCGTGATGGTCGCCATGCTCGAGCAGAGCTGGTGGCCGGCGGCGACGTTCGCGGGGAGCCCGGGCGCGCAGAGCTCCGCGTGCTTGTGGACGAGCACGAGCGCCGCGCCGTCGTACAGGACGTCGGCGACCATCATCGTCCCGATGATCCCGAGGATGAGCAGGCCCTCCCAGTGGAGGGTCATCCGCTTCTGCGGCTTGATCACGCGGTAGTAGACGAAGACCGAGACGCCGGTGACGACCAGCACCGCGACGATGTCCTTCGCGAACTCGTAGACCTTGCCGATCGGCTGCGTCGGTCCGAGGACGAACAGGTTCCACGAAGGATCGAAGCCGCGTCCCCAGAGCACGAGCGTGCGCAGCGTGAGGACGAGGAACCCGACGAAGATGAGCTTGTGAGCCCAACCCGTGGGTTGGTAGTAGTTCATCTTCTCCTGCGCGAAGGCGTAGCGGAACACCGCCGCGAGACGCTCCGGGATGCGATCGAAGCGGTTGGTGAACCGCCCGAGGCGCAGGAGCTGCCACCGCCGGATCGCCGACCAGGCGAACACCACGTGAGCGGCGACGATCAAGATGAGCATTGCGGTCGGGTTCATCGGTGATCCTCGACATATAGGGGCCTGGCCCTTTGCGTCAATCTCGGCTTCGTGTCGGCGGGCTCCGACGCTCCCTCCACCGCGCCGCGGCGGCCGTGAAAACGCGATCAAACGCCGTTCGGGCTGGGACCGGCGTGAAGGCACATCCGATGCACCTCACCGGGCCGAATGCTGCCGAAAGATCGCGCGATCCTCCGCAACCTCCTCGTCGTGATGCTCACGAGCACCGGCGGCGCGCTCGTGCTCGGGACGACTTGCCTCGGGCGTGACCTGGCGCAACCCGGTCCGACCGCGATGATGCCAGGCGATCGCGGCAGCGTGCGATCGAGCGCCGGAGGCGTCCCGAACGGGCCCGCCGGAAGGACCACGATCACGTCGGGTCAGCTCGAGCGCGGCGGCTCCGCCAACGGCGTCCCGGGCCAGGGCGCGGTGCCGGCGCCCCAGCCGTACCCGCCGCAGGTCCGCGGTGAGCCGCAGGGGCCGGCGGGCGCGCCGTTCCCGGGAGGGCAACCTCCTTACAACGTGCCGCCGTCCTTCGGGCCGGGTGGGATGCCGCCGAACGGCGCGATGCCTCCAGGCGCGATGCCTCCAGGCGCGATGCCGAACGGTGCGATGCCGCCGGGCGCGATGCCTCCGCAAGGCGCGATGCCGAACGGCGCGATGCCGCCGGGCGCGATGCCTCCGCAAGGCGCGATGCCGCCGGGCGCGATGCCTCCGCAAGGCGCGATGCCGCCGGGCGCGATGCCTCCGCAAGGCGCGATGCCGCCGGGCGCGCGGCCCGCGGCGCCCAACGGCGCGCCTCCGCCCAACGGCGCGGCGGCCGCCGACGCGGGCTCGCCGGCCCCCGCCTTCCGCACGCCGACCCAGGGGCTCGAGGCCGGCGCGGGGCAGTTCATGACCGAGCCCGCGCCGTTCTCGGCGAGCTCGCTCGCCCCGAACCCGGAAGCCGGCGCGGGCCCGTTCACGACCGAGCCGCCGCGCTGACCTCGACGAACGCGGGCGCTCGCCCGCCGCTCACAGCTCGAACGAGAAGCCCTGTTTGTCGTGGCCCTGGCCGGGCGAGAGCGCGAGGTCCATCGCCCAGGTGCGGCTGCCGACGCGCGCCGACAGGTGCACCTTCACCGGGAGCTCGGCGTTGCGCGGATCGACGAGCTTCACCTCGACGACGTAGCGACCGCGGACGGGCTCGGCGCCGTCGAAGTAGACGTTCTCGGTGTTCTGCTGGTGGCAGCCGTCGTCGGGGCAGTTCTTCTCGAGCTGCAGCCCCGAGGGCGTGCCGCGGTTGCCCTTCGTCACGCGCGCGCCGTTCGGGTCCATCACGGTCAGATCGACGTCCGCCGGGCTGTCGCCCCACGCGATCGTGAACTGGAGGACGCCGGTGCCGACGCCGCACCCCTCGTCGATGACGCCGTTGCAGTTGTCGTCGTTCGCGTTGAAGCAGAGCTCGGGGCCCGTGGGCGTGCAGCCCGCCGTCACGACGACGCCCTCCGACGCCGAGAGGTTCTTCGCGACGACGTTCGCGCCCGGCGCCGCCGCGGGCGACGACGGGCCGCACGCCGCCGCGACGACGGCGAGCAGGGACGACGAGGACACGGCCGAGAGGAGGCGCATCGCGGACGCCCGTTCTACCACGTCGCGCGCCCCGCGCGCGCC
>JAHBWF010000226.1 GCA_019637105.1 Labilithrix sp. | reverse complement strand
ACCAACGACGCCGCGGGCGCTCCCCGAAACGCCGGCGCCGCGCCGTTGAACGCTGCCGCGCGGGCGCGCCGCCGCAGGCGCCGCGCGGCCACAGCCAGAGGCGCCTCGGCGCCGCGGAAGTCCACAAAGCCCCTGTTCCTTTCCGCCGCGGAGCGCTGTAGCCTCGAGCTGAACCCCGAACGATCTCGGCGGCCGCCGTGCCGTTGCCGACGCGACGAGTGTCGACGCATCGACGGCGGCCTCTTCCCCAAGTGTGCTCCGACGCGCGAGCGTCGGCTGGTCGAAGGAAGAATGAACACCTCGCGTAGCGCTACGAAGCCGCAGGATCCCATGCTCGGTCGAGTGGTCGCCGGGCGCTATCGGCTCGAGGCACGGGCCGGCGAAGGCGGCATGGGCGTCGTCTACCGCGCACGCCACGTCCTCATCGACCGCGTCGTCGCCCTCAAGCTGATTCGCCCCGATCTCCGCGGCGAGACCCACCTGCGCGCCTGGATGCTCCGCGAGGCGCGCGCCGCGAACCGCGTCGATCACGCGCACATCATCGACATCCACGACATCGGCGAGACCGAGGAGGGAGAGCTGTACCTCGTGATGGAGTACCTCGTCGGCACCTCGCTCTCGAGCGAGCTGGCGAAGGGCCCCACGGCGCTCGGACGCGCGGTCGACATCCTCGAGCAGATGTGCGCCGCGCTCGCGCGCGCCCACGACCTCGGCGTCGTGCACCGCGACCTCAAGAGCGACAACATCCTCCTGTCGACCCGCGGCGGCCGGAAGGACTTCGTGAAGATCCTCGACTTCGGGCTCGCGCACCTCGCGATGGATCCGCGGCTCGCGCCGAAGGGCGCGGTCTTCGGCACGCCGGAGTACATGTCCCCGGAGCAGGCCCGCGGCGAAGAGGCCGGCCCGCCCAGCGATCTCTACGCGCTCGGCGTCCTGTTCTACGAGATGCTCACGGGGCAGCTCCCCTTCCGCTCGAACGACCGCGACACGCTCCTCGAGATGCAAAGGAGCGCGCCGCCGCCGAAGCCGAGCGCCATCAAGCCGGACGTCCTCCCGCAGGCGGAGCTCATCGTCCTCAAGCTGCTCGAGAAGGAGCGGCGCAAGCGCTACCAGGACGCGCACCACCTCCACGAGGAGCTCAAGGCCCTCCAGCGCTCGCTCCCGTCGACGCCGTGGGAGGTCCAGGCCGATCCGCAGAACGCGGCGCCCCCGCCGCCTCCGCCGCCCCAGTCGCCCGGCGTCATCGAGTGGGCGAACCGCGCCGCGCTGTTCTCGCGCATGGTCAGCCGCGTCTACCCGACCGGCAACACGCCGCCCGAGGTGCAGACCGGCCTCGTTCAGGTCTGGGACCTCGCCTCGCGCGCGACGCGCCTCGAGGGCGAGGTCGCGAGCCACACGCGCAAGCTCGAGTCGCTCGAGCGCCGCGGCCGCGCGCTCCGCGCCGAGATCGGCCGAAAGGTCGAGGAGCTCGCGCACGAGGAGTCGCGCGCGCTGCGCGACGCGGCGGCCGAGCAGCACGAGGCGGCGAAGCTCCGCGAGCTCGTGCAGGTCGCCGAGCGCGCCGCCGGCACCGCGAAGGCGCAGGCCGATCAGGCCGCGCAGCAGGGCGGGACCCCGGCGACGCTCCGCGCCATCTACGAGCGCTCCGGCGCGGCCGCGGCGCTGCTCGAGGCGCGCCGCGAGGCGCTCGGAGAGCGAGAGCAGAAGGCGCAGGTGAAGGATCAACAGGCGCGGGATCTCCGCCGCCAGATCGACGAGCTCCGCGCGCAGCTCGCGCGCTACGCCGAGGCCCTCGAAGAGGACCTCGCCGCGGGTCGCGAGAAGGTCGCCTCGCGCACGCGGGAAGGCCTCAATTTCGAGAAGGCCTTCAGCGACGTGACCACGTTGCTCCTCAACCATCTCAAGCAGAAGCCCGAGGCGCGCGATCTGCTCCAGGAGCTGATGGCCAACATCCACTCCGGCGCCAGCCAGAAGAACAACATCGGCCCCGAGAGCCGCGGTCCGAACCTCTGACCGCTCCGGCGCGTCGCGCCGGAGCGAACGAAACCCGTCCCGCCTTCGATCCCGCAGGAGCGCCGGGCCCGAGCGGGCTGGTGCACGGCGCCGAGCCCGACGGCGGCCCCGTGATCGAGGCCGCGCTGCGCGCGGCGGCCCGCCTGGACGAGGAGCGAATGCGGACGGCTCGAGCACATCGCGTCACCTGGGAGGGCCTCGCGTGGGTCCGACGAAGCCGAACGTCGGACTCGGGACGCGTCCTTTTTCTCATCTCCCGTGCCCGAGTCCTTGCGGGCTCGGGGACACTAGGCGAGCTTCGCGCTGAGGAACGCCTTGAGCTTGATGAGCGTCTTCACGTCCCGCGTGAACGCCGGCACCTGGTACTCCTTCGCCCAGGCGTTGACCTCGTGGACGAAGGCCGAGCGGACCGAGGCGTCCGTCACGATGTCCTCGACGGTGCGTCCGCGCGCGGCGCCCTTGCGGAGCCCGGTGACGTAGGTGACGAGGCGGGGGTAGTCCTCTTCGAGGAACGCCTCGACCTGCTTCGCCTCGTCGGCGAGCCGGCCGAGCACGCCTTCACGCGCCGCGCCGTCGGCGTCGCACGCGAGCGCGGAGGCGACGCGGATCACGAACGCGTCGTCGCAGAAGCCGAGGTCGTCGATCCCGTCCGGGATGAGATCGAGCGACTTGAAGATGTAGTTGAGCCCCGACGCCACGAAGCGCGCGACCTCGTCGTCGGACCGGGCCGTCACGACGTCGCCGAGCGCGCCGGCGTCCTCGCCGAGCGTGCGGAGCCAGTCCGGAAAGACGTCGAGGAAGCGGGCGAGGGCAGCCGTGTCGGTGGTCGTCATGGCGGACGACCGAGGCTAGCGGAACTCCCCGCTCATGTGAAAGCGCGAACGCGAGCGGCGGCCGGACGCGCTCGGCGCGAGGCTCCGCGCAAGCTCGCGCGGGCGAGGCGCTAGAGGAGGCGCGCCGTCGCGAGGCCGAGCAAAAAGCCCGCGAACAGCGCCCCGACCACGAGGACGACGACCGCCCACGGCGCGACGCCGCGACGGCCTCCGGCGCCGCGCGCGCTCAGCATCGGCAGGTTCTCGGAAGGGAGCGTCCCCTGCACGGCCATCGCCACCTGCGGCGGCGGCTCGGTGACCGCCCGTCCCGCGGGGCTCGCGAGCGTTCCACCCGGTCCCTTCGCGGCGTCCGCCCCGACGAGCGTGGCCGGCGCCTGGACCGCGGACGCCGCCGGCGCCGCGTTCGCCCCCGCCGCGGCGGTCGCGACGGGTTGGGGCGCCTGCACGGGCATCCACACGCTCGGGATGTTCGGGAGCTGGCTGATCGGCACCGGCCCCGCCGCCGACGCCGCCTCGCCCATCGCGCCCGCGAGCGCGCGCGCCATCTCGAGCGCGCTCTGGTAGCGCTGCGTGCGGTCCTTCTGCATCGCGAGCTGGACGACCGCCGAGAGCCGCGCGAGCTGAGGGTCGATGCTCTCGAGCGGCGCCGGCGTCGCGTTGAGGACGGCCGAGAGGCGGGCGTACTCGGTCGGCGCCGGGAACGCGACGCGCCCGGTGAGCATCTCGTAGAGCAGGACCCCCGCGCTCCACAGATCGGAGCGCGCGTCGACGTCCTTCGCGTTCTTGATCTGCTCCGGGCTCATGTACGCCGGCGTCCCGAGGAGCACGCCGGTGCGCGTCTTCGATCCCATTCCGCCCGCCGCGTCCATGACCTTCGCGATCCCGAAGTCGAGGATCTTCGCGGTGAAGGTCCCGCTCTGCTCGCGCGACAGGACGACGTTCTCGGGCTTGAGATCGCGGTGCACGATGCCCTGCGCGTGGGCGGCGCCGAGCCCGGCGAGGATCCCCTGGAGGATGGTCGCCGCCTGCGTGAGTGGGACGCGCACGCCCGAGCGCGTGTAGGCGCTCAGAGGCACGCCCTCGAGCAGCTCCATCACGATGTACGGCGTCCCGTCCTCGGCCTCGGCGACGTCGAAGACGCGCACGATGTTCGGGTGGATGAGGCGCTGGCACGTACGGCCCTCCTCGAGGAAGCGCCCGCGGACGTCGGCGTCGTCGCGGTAGTCGAGCCCGAGCAGCTTCACCGCGACGGCGCGCCCGTCGTCCGGGTTCATCGACTCGAAGACGGTGCCCATCCCGCCGGAGCCGATCGCGCGCTTGAGCAAATACTTGCGCGAGAGGATCGCCCCCACGAGCTCGTGCTGCTTCGCTGGCGTGGCCGCAGCCGTCACGCCCCCGATCCTACATCATCGGACCGGGGAGCGCGTGCGCTCCGGGCTCGGAGGTCGCGCCGCGGATCGACGCTCCCCCCCTCCTCCGTCGAGGCGCGCGCGGGCCTGCGGCAGAGCAGCCCGCGAAAACGCCTCGATCAGCTCCGGAGCGTGGCGCCGAACTTCGACGAGGCGGCGGCGACCACGTTCGCGTGCGCCGCGTCGACCTCGGCGTCCGTCAACGTGCGCTCCGCCGATCGATAGACGACGCGGAACGCGAGGCTGGCGTGACCGGCCGGCACCTGTCCGCCGACGAACCGATCGAACAGCCGCACGGCCTCCGCGAGCGGCCCCGCGGCCGCGCGCACGGCGGCCTCGACCTCGCCGGCCGGGACGCCGTCCTTCACGACGAGCGCGACGTCGCGCGCGCTCGCCGGGAAGCGCGGGATCGCCCTGAACCGCGGCGTCGCGGCGCCGCCGACGAACGGATCGAGCTCCATCTCGAAGACGAGGACCTCGCCGTCGAGCTCGAGCGCGTCGACCGCGTCGGGGTGCAGCGGCCCGAACGCGCCCACGCGCCGGCCGTCGACCTCGACGAACGCGGCGCCGCGCGGGTGCAGGTGACGGGGCGCCTCCTCGCGCGCCGCGGGGGCGACGCTCACCGGCTTGCCCGTGAGCCGCCGCGCGATCTCGAGCGCGTAGCCCTTCGCGTCCCAGACCTCGAGCGGCTTGGGCTTCTCGAGCCAGGCGGGCCGATCGCCGGCGAGCGCGAACGCGACGCGCAGCCGCTCGTCCGGGAGGAGGGCGTCGCGCTCCGACCGCGCCGCGCCGCTCGGCGCGAGGAACACGGGGCCGACCGTGAACTCGCGGACGTCGCGCTCGCCGTGTCGGCGCGCGTTCTTCACGGCGTCGAGGAGCCCCACGAGCAACGTCGTCCGGAGCACGCTCTGGTGCTCCGCCATCGGGTTGTCGAGCTTCACCGCCGGCGCCGGCGCGGCGAGCGCCTCGAGCGCGCGGGCCGACGTGAAGCTGAAGGTGATCGCCTCGGAGAGGCCGACCGCCGCGCACGCCTCCTTGGCGCGGCGCGCGAGCTCTTCGCGTCCGCCGACGTCGCGCGACGCGCGGATCGCCGGGAGCTCCGCGGGGACGGCGTCCATGCCGTGCACGTGGATCACCTCCTCGACGAGATCGATCTCGCGGGCGAGGTCGGGGCGGTGCGTCGGGACGAGCACCTCGCACGCGTCGCCGTCTCGCTTCACGATCGCGCAGCCGAGGCGCTCGAGGATCCCGACCGAGACCGCGAACGGGACGTCGACGCCCGTGACCTCGCGGACGCGCGACCCGCGGAAGCGGATGGCGCGCCTCGCGATCGGCTCCGGCTCGGGCCTCGCCGCGCCCGCCTGCACGTGCACGCGCCCCTTCGCGGCCGCGCCGCCGGCGAGCTCGAGCGTGAGCGCGAGGGCGCGATCGAGCACGGCGGCGACGTCGCCCGGATCGACGCCGCGCTCGAAGCGATGGCTCGACTCCGTGTGCATCGCGTTGCGCCGCGCCGTGCGGCGGACGCCGCGCGGCTCGAAGTAGGCGCACTCGAAGAGGACGCGCCGGGTGTCGTCCTGGATCTCGCTGGAGGCCCCGCCCATCACGCCGGCGAGCGCGACCGGCCCCGCGCCGTCGCAGATCAAGAGGTCGTCCGCGACGAGCGCGCGGTCGACGCCGTCGAGCGTCTTCAGGACCTCGCCGTCCTCGGCGCGCCGGACGACGATGCGCCTCTCGCCGCCGGCGTCCGGGCGCACGCGGTCGAGGTCGAACGCGTGCATCGGGTGCCCGTACTCGAGCATCACCAGGTTCGTGACGTCGACGACGTTGGAGATCGCGCGGACGCCGAGCGCCTGGAGGCGGTACTTCACCCCGAGCGGCGACGGCCGGATCGTCACGTCGACCGCGGCCGCCGCGCCGTAGTGCGGGCAGCGCTCGGCGTCGTCGACCGCGATCGTGACGAGGTCCTTCGTCGCGACGTCGGCGACCTTCGCCAGGGCCTCCGGCTTCGCCCGCGGCGCCTCGAACGGGATCTCGAAGAGCGCGGCGAGCTGGCGCGCGAGGCCGACGTGCCCGAGCCCGTCGGGGCGGTTCGGCGTGAGCCCGATCTCGAAGACCGTGTCCCGCGCGTTCGGCACCGCCTCGGACAGCGGCGTGCCCGGCTCCGCGGTCCCCGGCGGCAGCACGAGGATCCCTCCGCCCTCGTCGGAGAGGCCGAGCTCGGACTCGCTGCACAGCATCCCCTCGCTCGTCACGCCCGCGATGGCGCGCGGCGCGATGGTGAGGTCCTTCGCCGGCAGGCGCGCGCCGAGCGGGGCGAGCACGACGAGCCCCCCCGGCTCCGGCACGTTCGGAGCGCCGCACACGACCTCTTGCGATGGCCCTGCGCCGCGGTCGACGGTGACGAGGCGGAGCCCGCTCTTGGTCGGGTGCGGGCGCACGCCCGCGACGCGGACGACGAGGCACGACTCGGTGCCCGCGCCGTACTCGATCGTGCCCTCGACCTCGAGCCCGGCGTGGGTGAGCCGCGCCGCGACGTCCGACGGCGACGCCTCGAGCGTCGGGACGAGCTCACGGAGCCAGCGATAGGAGGCCTTCATGGTTCGGTCCTTGTCCTGTCAGAACTGCGCGAGGAAGCGCGGGTCGTTCTCGAAGAGCAGCTTGATGTTGGGGATCCCGTAGCGGAGGAGCGCGATGCGCTCGAGCCCCATGCCGAGCGCGAAGCCGGACCACCGCTCCGGATCGATCCCGCAGTTCTCGAAGACGACCGGGTGGATCATCCCGCAGCCGAGGATCTCGATCCAGCCGGTGTGCTTGCACAAGCTGCATCCTGCACGGGTCCCGTCGGCTCGCTTGCAGAAGACGCAGCCGATGTCGACCTCCGCGCCGGGCTCGACGAACGGGAAGTAGCTCGGGCGGAGGCGCACGGGCGTGCCGGGCCCGTAGATGCGCTCGGCGAACTCGGCGAGCACGCCCTTCAGGTGCGCGAGCGTGACGTTCTCGTCGACGAGGAACGCCTCGATCTGGTGGAACATCGGCGAGTGCGTCGCGTCGTCGTCGCGGCGGTAGACCGTCCCCGGCGCGATGAACGCCATCGGCGGCTTCACCGACTTCATCGCGCGGATCTGGACGTTGCTGGTGTGCGAGCGGAGGAGGAGCTTGTTCCCCGCCTCCCCCGTCGTCCAGAACGTGTCCTGCATGTCGGTCGCGGGGTGATCCGGCGGGTAGCCGAGGTGCCCGAAGTTGTTCTCCTCGTGCTCGACCTCGGGGCCGTCGAAGACGGCGAAGCCGAGCTGCCGGAACACGTTCACGACGTCCTCGCGCACGAGCGAGATCGGGTGACGGTGGCCGCCGTCGGCGAGGGGCAGCCGCTCGGGCAAGGTGAGATCGAACGGCGGCGCGTCGAGCTCGGCGGCGCGCGCCTTCTTCCGGAGATCGCGGAGGCAGGCCTCGAAGCCGGCCTCGACCTCCTGCTTCAGCGCGTTGACGCGCTCGCCGATCTTCTTGCGCTGATCCGCCGGCGCCTTGCCGAGCTCCTTCAAGATCGCGGTGAGCTCGCCCTTCTTGCCCAGGATCTTCGCGTTCTCGTCGCGCAGCGCCTGCTCGGTCGCGGCGGCTCGGAACCGCGCGGAGAACCCCTCGCGGAGGTTCGTGAGGGCGCGGTCGATGTCGGCGGCGGGATCCGCGTGTTCGGTTTGGGCGGCCATTTCCCTACCTCTCTACCATGACGCGCTGGAGGCGGAAGCCCGCCACGATCCGTTTCGATCCGGGGAGATCCCCGATCGCTCCGCCGTGGGATCGCGCCGTCCGCCCACATGTGCGCGCCTGTCCCCGCCATTCGAGTTGAAACGCAATTGAAATGGTGAAGCCCCCGGGAGCCCGTCCATGATTCCCCCCGCTCTTCGGAGGAGGATCCCATGCGGCTCGCGACGCTTCGTTCTCTCGGTATCGTCACCGGACTGCTCGTGGCCGTCGGCTGCGGCGCGGGCTCACGCGCTGGCTACGACGAGCAGGAGCAGGCGACCGATCCCTCGTCGCCGGGCGACGACGGCAGCGGCGGCTCGAGCGGCGACTTCGGCGGCGACGTGACCGGAGACGTCGAGCTCGATCCGAAGAACACGACGCTCATCATCGACTCGGCGACCGATCCGGTGACGCGCGGCACCGTCACGTACAAGGTCACGTCGCTCGGGAAGGACGCTTCGTCGACGGCGAAGCTCGAGCTCGATGATCCGGCGCTCGGCAGCTTCGCCGGGCCGACCTTCCTCTCGGCGGACGCCATCCCCGGCGACAAGCTCGGCGTCAGCACCACGGTGAAGGCGACGACGCCGGACGGCCAGGCGCTGGGGCGGCTCACGCTGGTGAAGCTCCGCAAGACCGGCGCGCAGCGCGACTTCTTCTTCATCGTCCCCTACCAGCAGGCGCCGTCGCCGACGAACGACGTCCTCGAGTTCGGCACGAACATCAAGCAGGTCGACGTCGCGTTCGCGATGGACACGACCGGCTCGATGCAGGGGTCGATCAACAACCTGAAGGCCGCGCTCTCCGGCACGCTGCTCACCCAGCTTCAGGCGGCGATCCCGAACGTCGGCCTCGCGATCGCCGACTACCGCGACTACCCGGTCTCTCCGTACGGCTCGACGGGCAGCGCGGGGCTCCCGCCCCTCATCCCGGGCACGCCCGCCGACTGGCCGGTGAAGATCCACCAGAAGATCACGACGACGCTCTCGGCCGCGCAGTCCGCCGTCGCCAAGTACACGGCCGCAGGCGGCGCCGACAACCCCGAGTCGCAGATCCCCGCGATGCAGCACATCCTCACGGGTGAGGCGCTCACGTGGTCGGGCGGCAGCGTCCCGGCGGCCACCCCCGCGCCGGGTCACTTCGGCGCCGTCGACTTCCGGCCCGGCTCGGTCCCGGTCGTCGTGAACATCACCGACGTCACGTGGCACAGCGAGAACCACGTCCCGTACAACTTCGCCACGCCGACGATGGCCTCGCTGAAGGCGGCGTTCAACGCGAACAACGCGTTCTTCGTCAACGTCACGTCCGGCGACGAGGGCCAGGCCAACGAGCTCTCCGACGCGACGAGCAGCAACGTCCCTGCCTCCGCGTTCAACGGGACGTGCGGCGCCGGTCAGTGCTGCACGGGCACCAACGGCGCCGCGCGCACCCCCGCCGGCCCCGGCGGGACCTGCCGGCTGAACTTCCTCCACAACAACGGCAACGGCGTCAGCGACGGCGTCGTCAACGCGATCCAGGCGATCAGCGTCGGCGCCTCGTACGACGTGACGGCGGTGCTCTCGAACGATCCCCAGAACGCGAACGGCGTCGACGCGACCAAGTTCGTCCAGGCGCTCCGCGCGATGGAAGAGGGCAACCCGGCCGCGGGCTGCGAGCCCCGCGCCGCCCGCGACGGCGACGGCGACGGCGTCAAGGACACGTTCGTCAACGTCGTCGTCGGAACGAAGGTATGCTTCGAGGTGATCCCGGCCAAGAACACCACCGTGCCGCCCTCGAACGAGCCCCAGTTCTACAACGCCTTCGTCGACGTGGTCGGCGTGCAGGGCAACGTCCAGCTCGACAAGCGCAGCGTGCTGTTCCTCGTTCCGCCGAAGGATCCCGGAGTGAACTGACATGCCGCGGCTCGAGATCGACCGCGGGTCGAGACGCCGGCGCGGGCGGCCGGCGGGAGCCTGACATGACAGCCACACGCGAGCTCGAGCCGCGGACGCCGCGGTGCCGCCCGCAGCTCACGTGGACCGACGGCGCGGGCAGCCACGCGCTCGAGCTCGCGGAGACGCGCACCGCCGGCTCCGCGGTCCACTGCGAGCTCGTCGTCGCGGACAAGTCCGTCTCGCGCCTCCATTTCGAGCTCGATCCGCAGCCGGACGGCCTCTGGGTCCGCGACCTCGGGAGCCGGAACGGCACCTACGTCAACGGCGTGAAGATCGTCGAGGCGCGCGTCCCCGCGGGCTCGGTGATCCGCGTCGGCACGACCGACATGACGGTCGCCTACGGCAACCCCGAGCCGCCGGCCGAACCGTCGCGCGCCGACGAGCCCACCGCCTTCGGCGGGCTCGAGGGCTGGTCGGCGTCGATGCGCGAGGTCTTCGCGACGCTCGCGAGCCTGGCGAAGACCGAGAGCTCGATCATCATCGAGGGCGAGCCCGGCACCGGGAAGAAGGCGCTCGCCCGCGCCGTCCACGACGCGTCGGCGCGCGCGGGCGCGCCGTTCGTCGTCGTCGAGTGCGCGGGGCTCCCGAACCCGTCGGAGATCGCCGAGGCGCTGGAGGAGGCGCTCGGCAGCGCCGAGGGCGGGACCCTCGTGCTCGACGCGCCGGCCGAGCTGCCGCTCGCGGTCCAGCGCGAGCTCACGCCGCCGTTCGACGCCAAGGCGTTCCGCGTCATCGTCACGACCCAACGCGACCTCCGCCGCCTCGTCAACCAGGGCGCGTTCCGCGAGAACCTCTATTTCCGGATCGCGGGCGCGACCGTGCGCGTCCCGCCGCTCCGCGAGCGCCGCGGCGATCTCGTCCCGCTCCTCGAGCGGTTCCTCGGCGAGCAGGTGGAGCTCGCGACGCCGAGCCTCCTCGCCGACCTGGAGCGCCTGCCGTGGATGGGCAACGTCCGCGAGCTCCGGCTCTACGCGGAAGGCCTGCGCTCGGGCGACCTCGTGCGCGCCGTCGCGACCGCGCACCTCGACGCGGTCGACTCCGACGACTTCCGCAACGTGCGGCTCGCCGAGGGCGACCTCGGGACGATGGAGGCGCCGACGCTCCCGACGCTCCTCGGCTCGGAGCCCGCGGCCGCGGACATCGGGCGGATGCTCCCGATCGCGCTCGAGCCGTGGTTTCTGATCGGCTTCAAGGAGTTCCGCGAGCGATGGATCGACCTCGGCGAGCGCGAGTACCTGCGGCGCCTGATGTTGCGCACCAGCCGCTCGAGCTCCGCCGCCTCGCGCGAGGCGGGCCTCGAGCGCACGTACCTGTACCGTCTCCTCAAGAAGCACGGCGTCTGAGCGCCGCGTTCGCCGAGGCCGCGCGGCGACGCTCGCGGTCGTCAGCGCGCGGGCGTCAGCGCGCGGGCGTGGAGAGCAGCCGCGCGCCCGCGAGCGCGCCGGCGACGACGAGCAGCGCCACGGGCGACGCGTGCCCCGAGAGCGCGTGCACGGCGCTCGTCC
>JAHBWF010000225.1 GCA_019637105.1 Labilithrix sp. | reverse complement strand
GACGACCGCGAAGGCGCCGGCGAGCGCGACGAGCGCGAGCGCCGCCGCGAGCAGCGCTCCTCTCCGCCCGCGCGGCGGCGCGGACGCCTTCACGGGCGCGGTGGCCGCGACCCCGGCGGGCTCGCCTTCCTCGGCGACGCGCGGCAGGGGCTCCGTCGTCACCGCCTCGAGCGAGTCCGGCCAGAGCTTCGACGGCGTCGTCGAGGGGGCGGGAGGGACGGACGCCGTCTTCTCGCCGGCGCCGGCCTGCGCGCGCTCGCCGGCGGAGGCGCTGGAAGCCGGCGGCGTGGAGGCGCGCGCGGGCTTCGCCGCGGAGGCCGGCGCCGGCGCGTCGGCGGACGGGCGCGACGCCGGAGCGCTTCGGACGGGCGCGATGTCGACCACGTCGCCCTCGGCGTACGACGGCGCGCTCGCGGCCTTGTCGCGCGCGACGCGCGCGGGCGGGCGCACCGTGGGCGGCCCGCTCGGCGCCGGCTCGGGGACGGAGGTCGGAGCCAAACGTACCGCGGTCGGAGCCGGTGTAGGCGCAGCGTGCGGCGTCTCGGCGCTCCCGCCGGCCTCGCGCATCAGCGCGTCGAGATCGATCAGCCCGCTGTCCTCGTTGCGTCGCGTCATGGTCGTCCCGCTGCCTCGGCGCCGTCACGTTCGATGCGCCTCTCGTCATGTCGCTCGCGGGAGAGAAATGGGTCACCACGCGCGTCGACGCGGGATCGGGAGCCCGAGCTCGAGCGTGGGCGCGGGCGAGAAGTGGGTCACCACGCGCGTCGACGCGGGATCGGGAGCCCGAGCTCGAGCGTGCGCGTGGGGAGCGCTCCGACATCCGCGCTCGACGTCGCGCCCTTCGCGCTCGCGTTCGATCGCGTCAGTTCGTCTGGACGCCGAGCAGGACGAGGGGACGCGCGCCCCACGGCTCGAACAGCACGATGGCGTCGCCTCCGCGCGAGAGCAGGTAGCGCGGGTTCCGGAGCGGGACGTCCATGCCCACGCCCGCGAAGAGGCGCAGCATCGGCGTCGCGTACGCGTAGCGCGCGAGGACGCGCGCCGTCGGGACGAGCTCCGCGTTCGCGTCGACGAAGCGCACGTTGTCGAGCGTGTCGCTCGAGCCCTTCACGTGCGCGACCTCGGCTCCGGCGCCGAGGCCGAGCAGGACGTGATGGCGCGGGGCGAGCTGGTACGCGCCGCTCACCATCGCGTGGACCGCGCCTCCTTCGAACCGCACGTTCGCCACGCCGCGGTCCACCACCGAGGGGAACCGGTACTCGCCCGTCAGCGTCCCGCCGAGGGCGAACCGACGACGCTCGGCGTACAGCTCGAACATGACGCCCGGCCCGCTCGCGAGGTCGAGCCCGTGACCGTAGGCGCTGACGGCGTAGAAGCCCCCGGCCCGAAAATGCGCGATCCGCTCGCGCGGGCGCGCCGGGGGAGCCGCGATCGGCGCGTCGGAGGACGCCGTGGGAGGCGGCGCGGCCGCCGGCGCCGCCGTCGGCAGGAGCTGCTCGCGCGCGATCGCGCGGCCGACGCCGATGCGCTCGCCGGCGCGCAGCGCGCCGAGCGCGAGCTCGACGATGTGCCCGATCTCCTCCCACGCGATCTCGGGGTTCGCCTGCCGCGCGACGGGCCGGACGAGGACGCGCTCCCAGGCCCCGTCGACCACGTAGAGGGTCATGGGAGCGTGCTCGTTCGCGCGGCCGGGCGGCTCCGTCAGGTCGATCCAGATCCGCGCGAGCTGCCGGTCGTCCGGCGCGCCCGGCGTGACGATGCTCGCGCGATCGATCTCCGGCACGACCTCGAACGTGGTCTCCGCGCCCGGCACGCGCTCGCGGAGGACGTCGAGCACCGCGGCCACCGCCGCGGCCTCGCCGGCGATCTTCACGGCGACGAGCCGCCGCGAGGATGGCTCGACGGCGGCGCTCCCGGCTCCCGCCGCGGCCTCGCCGGCTCGCGCGGGCGACGAGACGGCCCCCGCGAGCGTGAGACCGACGAGGGCGCCCGCCGCCGTGAAGCGCGTTCGCCTCCGCAGCGCGGCTCGTCTTCCGTAGCCTCGTCTCACCAGCGGCCTCTCCCCACCACTATCGTGTGTGGAGCGCCGTTTCACAAGTCGAGCGCGAGTGTTCGCGCGCGACGAGGTGGACGAGGTGGGAGCGCGGCCGCGTCACGCGGCGCGGGAGCCCGTCCTCGGGCAGGCTCCTACCGCTCGCTGCCGAGGACGCCGAGGCGCTCTCGGGCGCGCGACCCGTGGAGGCTCTGCGGGTGCCGCGCGAGGAGCTCTTCCCAGGCGCGCTGCTCGTCGTCCTTGCGGCCGAGCTTCTCGAAGGCCAGCGCGCGCCCGAGGCGCGCCTCTTCGGCGAGGGTCCCGCCGTCCGACTGCGCTCCGGCGAGGTACGCGTCGAACTGGGCGAGCGCGCCGGCGGCGTCGCCCTGCCGGTCGAGCAGCAGTCGTCCGAGGCTCACGCGCGAGGCCTGCGTCTCGGGCGCGTCGGGGAAGCGCCTCTGCAGCGTCTTGTAGAGGTCGACGGCCTTGCCGAGCTCGTTGGCTCGACGTTGCGTGTTCGCGTCGCGGAATAGCTCAGCCGCCGTCACGGGACTGTCCGCATGGGGGGGAGGGGAGAACGCGACAGTATCCGACGTGACGGCGGCCAAGGTCTTCGCGCTGGGGAGGTCGTGGACCGACACGCTCGGTTCGGTCTTCGCCTCCGCAGGCATCATCGTGGTGGTCTTCGCTTGCGGCCCGGGCTCCGGGGGAGCCGGCTCGAGCGGCGCCTCCGTCGAGGACGACGGCGGAGGCTCGGTGCTCTGGGACGACACGTAGACGGCGGCGACGGCGATCGACGCTGCGAACGCGGCCGCGAGAGGGAGCATGACGCGGAGCAGGCGCGTCCGCGGACGCGCGGTGAGCGCCGAGAGGCGCGCGGACTCGGTCGCCGCGCTCTTCGCCGCGGGGGCGCCGGCCTTCGCCGCGCGCGACGTCTTCGCGGTCCCCCCGTCCTTCGCGGCCGTCTCGCCGCGGGCCGTCGCCGTCGAGCTGGCCGTCGCTGTCGCGGGGGCGGCCGTCAGCGCGGTCGTCGCGCGCGCCACGGCGCGGGCGATGAGCGCGTCGTCGTCGGCGTGGGCCTCCGGCGAGGTGCGCTCGCTCGCGAGCGCGTCTCGAAGCGCGGCGGCGAGGGGGTCACGAGGCGTCGTCATCTTCGGTCTCCGAGAGCTCGAGGAGGGTGGGATCGTCCTGGATGCGCGCGCGGAGCGCGGCCTTCGCGAGGCGGAGTCGACTCTTCACGGTGTCGAGAGGGGCTCCGGTCTGGGTCGCGATTTCCTGCATCGAGTAGCCAAAGAGGACACGTTGAGCGAAGGCCTCGGCTTGCTCCGGACGGAGCTCGGCGAGGAGGTTGCGAAAGGCGTCGCGGCGGCGAGCGGCGATCGCGCTCGCGGCGGGGGACTGATCGTCGGAGCAGAGGTCGCCCTCGAGGCCGCGGGGCCGCGACTCGTTGTCGTCCTGGGGCGGCTCGGCGTGGAGCGGGATCTCCGGCCCGCGGCGAGCGCGCTTGCGGCGCTGATCGAGCGAGCGGCGCAGGGCGATCGATCGTGCGAAGTGGAGGAACGACGAGTCCCCGCGGAACGAATCGAGCGCGTGGACCACGCCGACGAGCGACTCCTGGAGGACGTCCTCGGCGTCGCGATCGTCGCTCCCGAGGACCGCGCGCACGACCCCGAGCATCGGGGAGGCCACGGCGTCGAGGAGGCGCCGGATCGCGAACGCGTCGCCGCCGCGGGCCTCCGCGGCGAGCGCGCTCAGGGGGTCGATGGGGGTCGTGTCCTCGGAAGACACGCTCCCTGCGTAGCAGAGGACGGTACGACGTTCCGAGACGAGGCGAATTCCAGATCGAGGAGCCGCGGCGGCTGCCCCGGACGGCGCTGCCAACGGCAGAGGTACGACTTGAAGCACGTCCGTCTCCTGGTTTGCCACGCGTCGTCGAGTTCCCCAGCCCCGGGACCTTCTTCAAGGAGAGGGGCCATCTTTTCTCTTTTGTCGCTTGGCTGCGAAGGAGGGGTCACGGTCGAGCAAGAAAAGGACGGACCGATGTAGGCAAATGTGGCTCAAGCGTCGCTCGGCGGGCGCGCCCGAGCCGCCGGCGGCGCGCCGGGCCCGAGAGCGACCTGGTGCGTCGGGTTCGCATGAAGTATGGCGTCTCTCCGCCGAAGAACCGCCGCATGGTCACCGAGTACACGCTCAGGCTCCACTCCATCCGCTTTCGAACCAACATGGGGGCGTCGCGCTCCGAGCGATCGATCCCCCAGGAGATCCTCGTGGACGTCGAGCTCACGCTGCCCGTCGGCGCCCTCCCGAAGCGCGATCTGCGGCGCGACGCGGTCGACTACGGCGTCATCGCGGACCTCGTCGTCGAGGAGGGGCTCGCCGAGCCGTACCACCTGCTCGAGACCTACGCGCAGCGCCTCGTCCACCGGCTGCTCGAGGAGACGCCGGCGCTGCGCGTGCGCGTCGGGGCGACCAAGCTCCGCGTGCCGACCTCGCACAGCGTCGATCGCGCGGTCGTCGAGCTCGTCGCGTCGCGCCCGGGAGCCTAGGTCCTCGTGTCGCGCGGTCGTCGTGTCGCGCGGTCGTCGTGTCGCGCGGTCGTCGTCGGGTCGCGTGGTCGTCGTCGGGTCACATCGCGCGACGGAGCTCCGTCACTCGACGGGCGTCGCCGCGCCTCCGGACGAGCGCGCGGACGTGCGCGCGTGGCGGAGGTAGGTGAGCGCGTGGGCGACGTGGACGTCGGAGAACATGTGGCCGACCCGCTGCTCGTCGACCCGGTGCGGCCAACCGCGCGCGGCGCCGAAGGCGCGTGAGTGGCCCGCCGTCTGCCGATCGGCGGCGCAGACGCCGACGTAGACCGGGGCCTTCGTCCCGACGTCGCCGGCCGCGCGCCAGCCGGCGCTGCCCCCCGCGAAGGTCGCGTAGCCGTCGAACGCGGCCCGCCCGCGGAGCGCGAGGGAGCTCACGAAGTACGCGCCGCTCGAGAAGCCCATGAGGAAGACCTCGTCGTAGGGCTTGCCGCTGCGCTTCTCCAGGAAGGCGCGCGCTTCGCGCCAACCGTCGATGAGCTCCTGCTCCGACGTCGCCTGCGCCGCCGCCGTGCCGGGCCACACGAAGCCGCTCGGTCCGAGCGGCGCGCGCGCGAAGACCGCCTCGAACTTGCTCTGCTTCGCCTGTCGCGTGAGCGCGCGCTGCTGGAGCCACTGCCAGTCGACGTCCTTCGCGATCGCGCCGTGGAGGAAGACGACGAGCGTGCGCCGGTCGTCCCTCTGTCCGCCGTCGACGTGACAGAGGCCGTTGGGGAGCGTCTCGAGCTCCTCGGCGCACCACGGGAGCGGGCCCGCCGCCTTCGGCGCGCGATGAAGCTTGGACTTCGTCGTCGCGGTCTTCTTCGGCGCGGCGTGGCCGGCGGGCGCGACGGCGAGGGACGTGGCGACCGCCGCCGCCGAGGCGATCCGGAGATAGAGCGACCTCTCCATGGCGCGCGGACGCTACCACAGAGGCGCGCGGGCACCGCCGCGAGACGCCCGCGCGCTTCGAAGTGTGCGGCATCACGCGGAATCGCCGGGCGCCTGACGCGGCGTCGCGCTCACGCGAAGGCGTGGCGCCGCGCTCACGCGAAGGCGGCGAGGGTGTCGTGGGCCTCGCGGGCGAGGTCCTCGACGATCTGGCCCATCGGCTTCACTTGGTCGATGAGGCCGACCCCCTGGCCGGCGCTCCAGATGTCCTTCCAGCGCTTCGAGCCCTCGGGGCTGCGGTCGGGCGTGAACCCCTCGGGCACCGTGTGCTTGATGAAGTTGGCGTGGATGCCGGACACGGCGTCCGTGTAGACGATGTCCTCGGGCGACGAGGCCACCACGCTCTCCTTGTACGCCTCGGCCGCGCCGCACTCGGTGGACGCGATGAAGCGCGTGCCGATGTAGCAGAGCTCCGCGCCGAGGCTGAGGCTCGCCACGACCTGCCTCCCGTCGCTGATGCACCCGGCGGCGAGGATCGGCACCCCGAGCTCCTTCTTCAGCCAGGGGACGAGGACGTACGGCGAGATCCGGCCGGCGTGCCCGCCGGCGCCGGCGGAGACGGCGATGATGCCGTCGACGCCGGCGGCGACGGCCTTCTTGCCGTGCGCGAGGCCGATGACGTCGTGAAAGACGAGGCGCTTGTGCTCGTGGGCCTGCTTCACGAGCGCCGTCGGGTTGCCGTAGCTCGTGAGGATCACCGGGACCCCGAACTCGATGCACAGCGCCATGTCCGCCTCGACGCGCTCGGGCGCGGTGAGGCCGAGCGTGAGGTTGATCCCGAACGCCTTGTCGGTGCGCTGGCGGATCCACGCGAGATCTTCGCGCAGCTTCTCGGCCGTCCTCGCGTTGAGCGACGGCATGCACCCGAGGATGCCGGCCTCGGCCGCCGCGACGATCATCTCCTTGTTGGAGATGATGAACATCGGCGCGGCGACGAACGGGTACGTGAGACCGAGCTTGCTGGCGAGCGGGGTGGAGAGCTTCATCGGCTCGTGATGGTAGACGATGGCGCGCGACGGCGAAGCGGAAGTGCGCCCAGGCCGGCGCCGGGGCTCCGACCGCCGCGAGCGGCCGCGGCCGCCCGGACGGAGCGCTGCGGGCGCCGGGAAGGAGCGCGTGGCGCGCCGCGCATGACGCGCGACGAGTGACGCGCCGGGGCTCAGCTCGTGCGTGCCATCCTGCATCGAGCGGCGTCGATGCGACGCCTCAGCCGGCCGCGCGTCGGCGTCGTCGGGCGCCGGGATCGGGTCGCGCGCGCCCGCGGTCGGGACAGACGACGCTCGGAGCTCAAGGGCACGAGCAGCGCGCGTCGACGCCGCCGTCGCGGCTCCGGATCATCGCCGCGGCGCACCCCGAATCGCAGAAGGGCCTCGCGAGCGTGTAGGTCAAAACGACGTCGCGCTCGCAGGAGACCGGGCGTCGGGGGAGCGTGCAGCGGACCGCGTCGGTGTACGCCGCGCGCACCTCGACGGCGATCCTCGTGGGGCTCACCTCGAGCACGCGCATCTCACGGCTGACCTCCCAGGCGCACGTACGATCCGGACGGAGCGCCGATCGCTCGACGTGCCCGATCGCGAGCCTCAGGTCGTGCCGGTCGACGGCGATCGCGCCGCCGCCCGTGTTCACCGGCAGGTCCGCGGACCCCGCGCCGTCCCTCCCGGGCGCGGGGGTGACGAGGACCCACGCCGCTTCGCCGCCCGCGTCCGCGGCGCCGGCGTCGCCGAGCCGGCACGTGCTCGAGCGCTCGCTCAGCGTGATCGTGTAGATCCCCGAGGGGGGCAAAGGCGCGCTCGTGCTCCGGGCCGCGCCGGCGTCGCCGGACGCGGTCGCGCCGTCGGACGTGTCCGCGACGGCACCGTCGGACGTGTCCGCGCCGGGGGACGCGTCGCTCCTCGTGTCCGCGCCGCTCTTCGCGTCCTCGACGGAGGCCGGCGGCGGCGCGGGATCGGGGCGGCGGCAGGCCGCGAGCGCGACGAGCGCGAGCATGAGGGAGGCGCGACGAACGGTCTTCACGCGCCGGGATTATGCCGCACTTCACGCGCGCCGTTCTCGAACCGGACACGCGCGCAGTTCTCGAACCGGAGAGCGCGCTCCGGAAGGCGCGGCGTCGGGGCGCGTCGCGATGGAGCGGCGGTCCGCGGAGCCCGCGGTCGGCGAAGCTGGCGGAGTGGTCCGCGGAGCCCGTGGTCGGCGAAGCGAGCGGAGTGGTCCGCGGAGCCCGCGGTCGGCGAAGCTAAGGCCGTGATCGCTCGCTGTGAGCCTACGTTTCGGGCGCCTGGTCGGGCCCGCGCTCGAAACGTAGGCTTACGATGGCGCGATCGGCTCGTCCCGATGACCGCTCAGGGTCGGCGCAACCGAGTTGCGCCTTTAGCGGTCGGCGGAGCCTGCGGTCGGCGGAGCTTGCGATCGGCGGAGCCTGCGGTCGGCGGAGCTTGCGATCGGCGAAGCCTGCGGTCATCGAAGCCCCGCGGTCGGTGAAGCCCGCAGTCGGTGAAGCCCGCAGCCGGTGAAGCCCGCAGTCGGCGAAGCCTGCGGTCATCGAAGCCCCCGCGGTCATCGAAGCCCCGCGGTCGGCGAAGCTCGCGGTCAGCGAAACCAGCGGTCGGCGAGCGTGTCACCGATCGGGGGCGGCGGCGTGGTCGGCGACTGCCGGAGGGGACGCTTGCGATCGCGGCGGTAGTCGGTGAACCAGCGCTCCTCGGCGGCGTGAAAGGCGGCGGGGATCTCGGTGTGCTCGTTGTCCTTGGCGGGCGGCATGGCGACCTCGGCGGGGGAAGCGACACGCTTCGCGCTCCGGTAGAGCACACGCGATGCCAAGGGCGAGCGGCGGGGCGCTCGCGACGCGGGGCGACGTACGGGGCTCTCTTTCCGCTCCGATCGCGACCACGACGGCGGGCCCGTGCGCGCGGAGGGCCCGGTGTCTCGGGTGTATCACCCGGGCTCCGGCGAGGCGTATCGCGCTCGCCCGCCGATACACCCGGGTCGACGCCGCGTGCTCGAGGCGCGGCGCGAGGCGACGGCGTCGTGTAGTACGTTCGGGGCATGCGACGCGTCGCGGTCGATCGCGCGATCACGATCGTCGAGCGCCTCGGGATCGCGCTCGTCTACCCCATCGACAACGAGGCCGAGCCTCGATCGCTGTGGAGCGAGCTCTACCCGGGCAGGCGGATGGAGTGGTCCTGGGACGCGGGCGCCGATCCGCGGGTCGCCGAGGTCTGGCACCTCCGCGAGCGCCTCGCGCGGTCGCACGACGTGGCCTACGCGAAGTGGTTCCGCGGCCGCGCGACGTTCTTCGCGCTCCCGGTCTTCCACGCGCTCCTCGGTCGGATGGCGGCGGCGGGCGACGTCTTCGCGGGGCTCCCGCGCGAGGCCCGCGTCCTCCTCGATCTCCTCCGCGAGCGCTCGCCGCTCTCGACGAAGGAGCTCCGCGCCCTCGCCGACCTCCGGGGCAAGGAGCACGAAGCGCTCTTCACCCGCGCGATGAAGGCGCTGTGGACGCGCCTGCTCGTCGTCGGGACCGGCGAGGTGGAGGACGGCGCCTTCCCGTCGCTCGCGGTCGGCGCGACGGAGCTCCTGTTCGAGGATCTCGTCGCCGCCGCGCGCGCCGGCGTGCCGGCGCCGGCCGCGGCGAAGCTCGACGCGGTCCTGGCGAGGTGCCCCGCCTACGCGCGCGAGCTCGATCGGGCGCTGGCGGAGATCGCGGCTCCGCCGCGGGAGCGCACGTCGGGCGCGCCGAAGACGGCGGCGGCGCCGCCGCGGAAGAGCGCGGCGGCCGAGGGCTCGCGCGAGCGGCCGCGTCCTGCGAGGGGGCGCGCGCCGCGCGCCGGCGAGGTCCCGTTCTCCGAGCCCACGCCGTCGGAGGTCTTCAAAGGAGATCGATGAACGCGCCGATCGCGCGGGCCGTCGGCTCGTCGAGCGCGGCCCCTCCGGCCGCGTCGTCGTGCGAGAAGCCGCCGTCGCCGAAGCGCGCGCGGCGGAGCACCGTCGCGATGTCGGGCGCGCTGCCGTTCGTGAAGTAAGGCCGCTTCTTGTAGACGCGGCGGAGCGACGGGACGCGCGCGCCGCGCTCGTGGACGTACGGGACGATGCCGGTCTTCTCGTACGCGTCCGATGCCCAGACGATGGGGCCCCCGCCGAGGACGAGGGCCTCCCAGCGCTCGAACGGGACGCGCGAGCTCGGCTCGTCGGAGGCCGCGCGCGCCTGGTGGCAACGCTCGCAGCGGTCGCGGAACGCCGCGGCGCCCGCGCGCGCGACGGCGTCGAACGATCGCGCCGACGCCGCGCGCGGGTTCGTGCGGTGCGTCCACGACATCAGGAACGCCATCAGCGAGAGCCGGAGCTCGTCGGCGTCGCGGCGCCGCGGGGCGAGCCCCAAGTCGGCCAGCCACGGCGGCTCGCGCGGCTCCAGCGCGAAATGCGGATCGTCGGCGGAGGGCGCGCCCGCGACGCGAAACTCGTTCTCCGCCACCGCCGCGAGATCCGGATCGAGCGCGCGCGAGAAGTGCGGCCGGTTGTTGAACAGCCCGACGAGGGGCTTCGTCGTCGCGCGGACGTCGCCGCGGCCCGTGTGGTGCGTGCGCCCGTCGACGTAGCCTTCGAAGTGGCACGTCTCGCAGGAGAAGCGGCTCTTCGCGCCGTCCGACGAGCTCGCCGGCGCCATCAGCCCGGTGAAGAAGAGCGCCTCGCCGAGGCGCTCGCGCTCGGTGCGCGCGTCGGCTCCCGGCGCGTCGAGCGGAGGAACGGTGCGGACGGCGCCGCCGCCCCGCCCGCCGCCGGGAGCGGCCGTCCACGCGTCGAGGAGCGGGTTGGCGCCGACGAACCCGTCGGGCGTGCGCGCGAGCGCGGACGTGCCCGGAGGCATCGCGACGACGGAGACCGCGGGCGCCGCGGACGGATCGCCGGGCCACGTCAAGCAGGCCGCCGCGCCGCCGTAGCTCGCGACCAGCGCGCCCGTCGCCGTCGCGTCCGCCGTCGCCGCCGCGCCCGCCGTCGCCGTCGCCGTCGCGCCCGCGCACGCCCCGAACGCGATCGCCTTCGGGACGATGAGGCCGTGCTCGGACACGTTGATCTCGGCGGTGCGCCGGAGCGATCCGTCCTCGTCGCTCCAGCGGTAGACGTAGACGAAGGAGTCGACGTACCCGAAGAAGCCGCCGCGCCGGTCGAGCGGGTGGTCCTCCGCGCCTCCGGCGACGACGAGGGCGCCGCGGTCCAGGTCCGTCGCCTCGAGGCTCCAGTACGGCCCGTCGATCGTCGCCGTCGCGCTCGCCTCGCGCGGGACGCCGCGCCGATCGACCGGGTAGGCGGAGATCGCGTGATCGAGGAGCGAGGCGACGAAGAGCGCGCGCCGCGCGCGAGAGAGCCGGATCGGCCCGCGCGGGACGCGGCGCTCGCTCCGCTCGGGGGCGCGGCGCGCGTCCGAGAACCGGAGCGTGACGAGGCGATCGTCGTGCTCCTCGATCAGGTAGACGACCCCTTCGGGGCCGGTCGCGACGTCGCGGACGGCGACGACGTCGCCGAGGTCCACGTCGGCGAGGCGCTCGACGCCGCGGGGGCCGGGCCGGTAGCGCGCGAGGACCGGCTCGATCTCGCTGGCGACGAAGACGTCGCCGGGGCGCAGCTCGCCCCTCGGCGGCCCGTCGTAGCGCGCGATCGCCGAAGGTGCGCGCGGCGTCGCGAGCCGGGCCCGCTCGGTGAGATCGGCGTCGAGGAGGACGAGCGCGTCGCGGCCGCGGAGGATCCCGACCAGCCGACCGTCGGGGAGCGCGACGAGGTCGTACGGATCGGCGCCGAAGGCGCGGTCCTGGGGCGCCGCCTCGAGGAAGCGGCTCTCGGCCCGCCGCGCCTCCTCGAACGCGCGAAGCGGCGCGAGAGGGTCGGCCGCGGGCGCCGGCGCCGGGGTGGGGCTCGCGCC